>JABSSA010000341.1 GCA_013214665.1 Paracoccaceae bacterium | reverse complement strand
GACCCAAAATGGGATCACGCGTCGATTGTTTGCGGCGGTGCGGTCTGATGATCGCGATAAGCCCTATGTGCGTCGCCTCATTGATTTGGCGAAAACCGAAGCGCGCCGTCTCCAGAACGCGTAGCACGCGGTGATTCAATGCTTGTTCCAGAAATCCATCCGCGAATATGCTTGTTTGGTGCGGGTCGCTTCTGGGCGGGTGGATACATCCCACTTGGGTCTGACTAGTGCTGGGTTGAACGAAACGGCGGAGACGGGATGTATTTAGGAATTGATCTGGGCACATCCGGTGTAAAGGCTGTTTTGGTTGACGAAGACCAATCCATTTTGGCGTCACACACAGCCGATTTAACTGTCATGCGCCCCGCATCAGGATGGAGCGAACAAAACCCCGACGATTGGATTTCAGCGACGTCTGCGGCATTAGCTGCGCTGTCACGGGACAATGATCTGTCCACAGTCGAAGCCATCGGCCTGTCAGGTCAAATGCACGGGGCGACCCTGTTGGGCCAGGATGATGCACCTCTGCGGCCCTGCATCCTTTGGAATGACACCCGCAGCCACAAAGAAGCGGCGGGGATGGATGCAAACCCGGTGTTTCGCGCGGCCACCGGCAACATCGTTTTTCCGGGGTTCACAGCGCCCAAGCTAAGTTGGGTTCAAAACCACGAACCTGATGTGTTCGCCGCCACGACAAAGGTGCTTTTGCCCAAAGACTATCTGCGCCTTTGGCTCACCGGCGACTACGTCTCAGACATGTCTGATGCGGCCGGAACAGGGTGGTTGGATATGGAGCTGCGCGCATGGTCTGACCCTTTACTTGCCGCAACCAACCTGAGCGCAGAGGCCATGCCTCGGCTGGTCGAAGGGGCGGCACCAGGTGGCGGTTTGCGCGCAGAGGTGGCTGATCAATTCGGCTTGCCGCGCGGCACTGTGGTCGCGGGGGGTGGTGGTGACAATGCGGCCTCTGCCGTTGGGGTCGGGGTTGTGGAGGCAGGGCAAGCTTTTGTCTCTCTTGGCACGTCAGGTGTGCTTTTTGCAGCCAACGCCGGGTATCAACCTGACGCGGATACGGCGCTGCACACGTTCTGCCACGCTTTGCCTGATACCTGGCATCAGATGGGGGTCATCTTGGCCGCGACGGATGCATTGAACTGGTTTGCCGGATTGGCAGGCAGCGATGCAGAAGCGCTTACCAAAGATCTGCCGGCATTGATGGCACCGGGCCGCACACTATTCCTGCCGTATTTGGGGGGAGAGCGCACACCCCACAATGATGCCGACATCCGAGGAGCAATGATCGGCCTGGAGCACGCCACGGACGCCGCCGCCGCAACACGCGCAGTGTTGGAAGGGGTCAGCTTTGCGTTTCGGGATTGCGCGCAGGCGATGGCCACGACAGGCACACAGATTGACCGATTGATCGCCGTAGGCGGCGGGTCTCAATCAGACTATTGGCTTGCGGCGATTGCCACGGCTCTGGGCATTCCAGTGGATCGCCCCGAAGATGGGGATTTTGGCGGGGCATTCGGTGCGGCACGTTTGGCCATGTTGGCAACCGGTGCCGCGGTCTCAGATATCGCCGTACCGCCGCGCATCGCGCAAAGCTTTGAACCAGACCCCCATTTGCAAGATGCGTTTTCCGAAGCGCACAGCCGTTACCAACACACCTATGCCGCGCTGAAAGGCCTTTCGTGATATGCAGAGCGGGAGAAGGCCCAATACCATGCCAAAGGAAATTGAATGACCTACTTTGACGCGATTGATCCGGTTAAATTCGAAGGTCCCACTTCTGACGCTGATCTGGCGTTCCGCCACTATAACCCTGACGAAATTGTCGCAGGTAAACGGATGGAAGATCACCTTCGGTTTGCCGTCGCCTGGTGGCATAGTTTTGCATGGCCGGGCAATGATCCTTTTGGCGGGCCAACCTTCCAGCGTCCTTGGTTTGGCGAAGACATGGCTTGTTCCAAAGCCAAAGCGGATGCCGCCTTTGATCTGTTCGAGATACTTGGCCAGCCGTATTTCTGTTTTCACGACGCCGACATTCGGCCTGAAGGTGCAAATTTTGCCGAAAACACCCGCAACCTCGAAGAGGTGGTTGAGTACATCGGGCAAAAAATGACCACGTCCAAGGTCAAGCTGTTATGGGGCACCGCCAACATGTTTACCCAGCGCCGTTACATGGCTGGGGCTGCAACAAACCCTGATCCTGACGTTTTTGCCTATGCTGCCGCGACGGTGAAAACCTGCATGGATGCGACGCAAAAGCTGGGCGGTGAAAACTACGTGCTGTGGGGCGGTCGCGAAGGGTATGAGACCTTGCTCAACACAGATCTGAAACGCGAACGCGAAGCTGCAGGGCGATTTTTGCAGATGGTGGTGGAGTACAAGCACAAGATCGGGTTTGACGGCGCAATTCTGGTCGAACCCAAACCGCAGGAGCCTTCGAAACATCAATACGATTACGATGTGGCCACGGTGTATGGGTTCCTCAAGGATTTTGGCCTTGAGGGCGAAGTGAAGATGAACATCGAACAAGGTCACGCCATTTTGGCGGGGCATACGTTTGAGCATGAGCTGGCTTTGGCCGCGTCGCTTGGCATCTTTGGCTCAATCGACATGAACCGGAATGATTATCAATCCGGTTGGGATACCGACCAATTCCCCAACTCTGTCCCCGAAGTGGCGCTGGCGTATTACGAAGTGCTGAAAGCGGGAGGTTTCTCAACCGGGGGCACCAACTTTGACGCCAAGCTGCGCCGTCAGTCTCTGGACCCGATTGATCTTGTCGCGGCGCATGTGGGCGCGATGGATGTCTGTGCGGCGGGGCTGAAAGCGGCGGCGGCGATGTTGGAAGACGGCGTTTTGGAGGCCAAGCGCGCCGAGCGATATGCAGGTTGGGATAGCCCGGAAGCGCAATCCATGTTGGGCAGCGACCTGGACGCGATAACAGCGCGGGTGTTGGCCGAGGATATCAACCCGGAGCCACAATCGGGCCGTCAGGAAATGTTGGAAAATATCGTCAATCGCTACGTCTGATAGACCGCAATAGCGTCTAAGGATCCATCACGCCCAGGTCCGGCTCGGTCAGGCTTGAGATATAGCGCGTGCCATCCGGCGCCTCGATCAGACCAGTTGTGAGGGCATATGCGCCGGACGGGTCTTGCAAGGTTTGCAACACGTTGCCCGTTTCATCGATTTGCAAAACAAAGCCATAGCGCTGCGCTGCGGGTCGCATAGAGGCGGGCAGGCGTTGCACCATTTTGCGTAAGTTGGGCGAACCGGAAAGCGCATCCATAGGCGCGTTCCGGGGGCTGACCAACCCAACCCAGAATGTACCATCAGGTGCGCGGTTGATGTTGTCGGGAAAGCCGGGAAGGTTTTCGACAATCACCTCAGCCGCGCCGCCAGCAACAGGCCATTTCCAAACGGCGTAGGTGCCTGTGTCAACGATCATCACGTGCTGTCCATCTGCGGTCATCGCAATGCCATTCGCAAAATTGAGGCCTTCGACCACTGTATCAGTCTCACCCGTGGATGGGTCAAAGCGCAAAACCCGGCCGTTCGATCCATGCTCCATCAAATCCAGGATGGATGCGGGCAGGGTGCCGCCATTGGCTTCGGCCCCAAATTTCGTTGAGGCGTCGCTGAAATACACCCGCCCATCGGGTGCGATGTCGACATCGTCGGCGTAAAGAATCGGGTCGCCTGCGGATGTCTGATCTGCCAACAGCGTCACATCGCCCGTGGCATCAATGACAAGCAAGCCGCGATACGCATCAGCCACGTAGAGCTGCCCGTCGCTGGCAAACTCCAGACCCAAAGGGCGGCCGCCAGTGTCTGCGAATGTGTCCAGATTACCGCTTTGACGATCGTAGCGTAGGATGACGCCATCATGTGTGGTGATATAGGCCAACCCATCCGGGCCAATCGCCACATCTTCGGGGCCGCTATGCGCGCCAAGCGAAACGCGGCGCAGATTGGCGAGCTTGGTGTTTGCTGCAAAATCCCCGGAATATCCGGCGTTCTCTGGGGCCGTCCAAGATTTCGGATCAATCGGCACAGGCCAGGTCAGGAGGTAAAGCACCCCGGCGACGAGGCAAACAAGAACGGCAAGCAGAATGGAACGCATGGGGCCTCCGGCACATCAGCATGACCTGAAGTGTGCGCGGAGCCGGATAATTGTGCAAGCTTGCTGGATTGCCTACGCGTCGTTGCGCACGAGTTTTGCGAATTGGGAAAAGATCGCTTCGTTGGCAGCAATAATCGTGCCGTCTTCGAGGATGTTACCGTCTGGGCGCATCGCTTCTGTTAGACCACCCGCCTCGCGCAGGATGATAAGACCAGCGGCCAGGTCCCAAGCGCTGCGGCGGCGGTCCCAACAGCCGTCAAAACGCCCGGCGGCCACGTAAGCGATATCCAGCGCGGTTGATCCCCAGTGACGCACGCCGGATGTTCCGGGCAGAACACGCGCCAGATCTTGCAGCGTTTCCGGCAGACCGGGATTGTTGGACGCCGGCAGGCGCGTAGCGAACAAGGCCTCGGGCATGCGATGTCGGCCTGAGACGCGCAGGCGCGTGTCATTCATCCAGGCGCCTTCGCCTTTTTCAGCGTAAAAGAGTTCATCTTTTGCAGGGTCAAAAACAACCCCAGCCACGATCTTGCCTTTGTGCTCCAGCGCGATTGATAGGGCGAAATGCGGGATGCCGTGCAAGAAGTTGTCATTGCCTTCAAGAGCGGTCACCAACCAGCGCCGAGTTGGGTCCTGACCTTCGATCACATCGCCTTGGGCCGCCATCCAGCCATAGGTGGGCCGCGCCGTCATCAACTCTTCTTTGATTGCGGTTTCGGCGGCGACTTCAGCTTTGGACACAAACTCACCCGGGCCCTTCATGGACACCTGCAGGTTTTCGACCTCGCGAAAGTCTTTGGCAAGATTGCGACCCGCTTTGCGCGCGGCCTTGATCATGATGTTCAGATTGGCGCTGCCTTGCATAATGACGTCCTCGGGTGAAAATCAGACACGGCCTATACGCCTCTGGTGCGGCGATGCCAAGACCGCACGTCACGCTTGCGCAGATTGAATCATATGCTCAAGGTTGAATCAGGGAAGAGGAGAAATTTAATGTCAGACCAGATGCAGGAAATCGTGCTGGCGGCACGTCCAACAGGCGCGCCGGGGCCAGAGCACTTTCGTCTTGAGACTGCTGCCATCCCAACGCCAGCCGAAGGTGAGATTGCGGTACGTGTGCATTACATGTCGCTTGATCCGTATATGCGTGGCCGGATGGATGACGGAAAATCCTATGCTGCTCCGGTGCCCATCGGGGGCCGGATGGAAGGCGGCGGCGTGGGCGAGGTGATTGCCTCGAATGCGGATGGCTTTCAGCCCGGCGATTTCGTGTTTGGCATGTTCGGCTGGGCCACACATGCCACAGCGGATGCAAAAATGTGCCGTAAGATCGACCCGACGCAGGCACCAATTACCACGGCGCTTGGCGTACTTGGCATGCCGGGGTTCACTGGCTGGCACGGGCTGATGGAATATGGCCGCCCGAAAGCAGGTGAAACGCTTGTCGTGGCGGCGGCCACGGGGCCGGTTGGTTCCATGGTCGGGCAATTGGCCAAGGAAATGGGTCTGACGACGATTGGTATCGCTGGTGGTGCTGACAAATGTGCACTTGCGACAGAAACCTTTGGCTTTGATCACTGTCTGGATCACCGCGCCTATGACAACGGGCGTGCCTTGCAGGCGGCTTTGAAAGAGGTCGCCCCAAAGGGGATCGATATCTATTTCGAAAACGTCGGCGGCAAGGTACTGGAGGCTGTGATCCCGCTGATGAACCCATTTGGGCGCATTCCAATTTGCGGCATGATTTCGTGGTACAACAGCGGTGGTTTGGGGGCAGGTGCCAGCACCGAAGGATTGCCGATGCCGAAACTGTGGCGGACGATCCTGGTCAATTTCTTGTCCGTGAACGGGTTCATCATCTCAAACCACTGGGACCGTTACCCCGCCTTTTTGGGCGAGGTCGCGCCGAAAGTGTTGAGTGGAGATATCAAGGTGGTCGAAGACATCGCCGAAGGTTTGGAAAACGCGCCCACGGCGTTCATGGGGCTGTTGGAAGGTAAGAACCGTGGCAAACAGATCGTGAAGGTCATCTGAGCGCGACGCTCACCTCATTCAAATTAAGCAAAAAGGCGGTATCGGAGCGATGCCGCCTTTTTCAGTTTCAATTATGGAACCAAGCGAGTGCTTTGGCCTCTGCCTCTTTGATAAACGCATCCTTTCCATCCAAATATGCGTCCCAACTGAGCGGGCCATCGGCCATGAGCGATTGCTTGAGCGCCGAATAGGCAGCGGCCTCTTGGGGGTGGACGCGCAGATAATCGCGAAAGGCCAGATGGCGATCAATGTGATGTGACCCTTCGAGAAACACATGCAGATGATGCGTGCGCGTTCCCTGCGCGTCGAATTTGCGAAAGTATCGGCGGTCTTCAATGCCAAAGGCGCCCATGTTTTCATAGCCAAGAGCTTCCAGATTGCCAGCTTGTGCATCCAGCGCGTCAAATCGTGCGGTGACACCCATCATGTCGATGATCGGTTTGGCGAGAATGTCGGGGATGGACGTGCTGCCAATGTGGTGAAGGACAAGGGGCACGCCAGGCAACGCAGACTGCACCGCCTCCGCCTCTGTTTCGAAAGCTGCGGCCCATTTGGGATCATGGGCGACGACGTAATTGACCATTTCGCGCGCCTCCTCTCCTTTAGAACGGCACGCGCCAATCGCGCTTTGGCGTGACCTCCTGCACCCCGGCAGATGACATGAGGCGCTCTGCTTCTTCGGCCAACAGTTTTTCTTCGGCTGCGCCTTTGATCGGAACACGCCCCGGTTCGAGGAACAGAGGGGCCGCAAGAGGCGTAATCCTTTCGAGTACGATGTGATCTATGCGGTCTCCGACACGGTCCGCCATATCTTCGATCCGTCCGAAATCCACCAAGCCGCGCATGGCTTCTTCGCGGGTGATGTCCAACATCAGGTGACCCGGATCATATTTCGTGAGCGTGTCATAAAGAATGTCAGACGAAAACGTGGCCTGCCGCCCCGATTTTCGGGATTGCGGCGTGTTACGCTCGATCAGCCCCGCAATGGTTGCAGATGCCCGGAACGTCTTTTTCATCACAGCATTGCCGCTGAGCCAGCTTTCAAACCCTTCGCGCAGCGCGGTAATATCGAAAAGGGGTGACGGGTCGACGATGGTGTCGAGCCCCCAAATCAATGTGGCGTAGTCGGTCGACACAAACCCAAGCGGGTTTAGGCCTTCTTCCTCCATCCGTTTGGTGATCAACAGGCCCAGTGTTTGCATCGCGTTGCGCCCGGCAAAGCCATAGATGACGCTGTGGGATCGGTTGTCGTGTGGAAAGCTCTCGATCAACAACCGGCCCGGTTGCGGCAGATGCGATACCCGGCGCTGAAGTGACAGCCACTCTGACGTATGCGCAGGCAAATCCGGCCAATCGTCTTGTTGGAACATGCGCAGGATGCGTTCGCTCAACTGCGTTGACGTGGCGAATTTGGTGCCCAGAAACGTCGCGATCTTGGGGGGCTTGTCAGCCCGGCGGCTGACCTCAACCGTCATTTCCCGCAGCCCTTCGTAACGCACAACCTGCCCGCCGATCAGAAAGGTATCCCCCGCCGTGAGCGACGCGGCAAAGCCTTCTTCGACCTCACCCAAGGGCTTGCCGCCCCGGCTGTTTTTCATGCGCACTTTGAGCGTGTCAGTGTCTTGAATGGTGCCGACGTTCATACGAATGCGTTGCGCGGCGCGCGGGTCGCGCAATTGCCACAGGCCATCCGGGCGCTGCAACAGGCGTTGCCATTGATCGTAAGCGCGCAGGGCATAGCCGCCGGTGGCGCAAAAATCGAGACAGGCATCAAATTCATCGCGCGTCAGTTTCGAATATGCACCGCAAGAGATCACCTCTGCATAAAGTGTATCAGCCTCGAAAGGCCCGGCGCATGCGGTGATCAAGATGTGTTGGCAAAGTACATCTCGTGGCCCAGGGCCGCGGGGCTCTCCGTCTAGGTCGCCCGCCAAAACCGCATCAAGCGCTGCAACGCATTCGACAATTTCAAACCGATTGGCCGGCACCAGTAAGGCCTTTGATGGCGCGTTGTAACGATGATTGGCCCGCCCGATTCTTTGCACCAAACGCTTGACGTTTTTGGGGGCACCGATCTGGATAACGAGATCGACGTCGCCCCAATCAATGCCCAGATCAAGCGAGCCCGTACACACCACAGCGCGCAGCGCGCCATTGACCATGGCTTGTTCCACCTTCTGCCGTTGCCCGCGATCAAGCGAGCCGTGGTGAATGCCGATCGGCAACGCCTCTTCATTGGCAAGCCACAGATGGTGAAAGAACAACTCGGCCTGGGCGCGGGTGTTGTGAAAGATCAATGTGATGCGGTGTTTCTTGACCTCTTCCAATACCGCCGGGATCGCATATTTCGCACCGCCCCCCGACCACGGCGGGGCCTCTGCGGTTTTCAGCATGGAAATGTCAGGGGCGGGGCCCGGATCGGCGTAGAGAATATCGCAAGGGTCTGGATGGCGGGCCAGAAGATGCGCGATGGCCCCGGGGTCTTCAACCGTGGCCGACAGTCCCACGCGCCGTAGATCGGGGCACAAGGTAGAGAGCCGCGCCAAAGCGAGCATCAGTTGATCGCTACGTTTGCTTTCTGCCAGAGCGTGGATTTCATCAACGACAACCCGCTTGAGCCCCGCAAACATGCGCGGCGCATCTTCGTACGAGGTCAAGAGCGCAAGGCTTTCAGGCGTCGTGAGCAAGATATGCGGCGGATCGGCCCGTTGCCGTTTCTTTTGCGTTTGGCTGGTGTCGCCTGTGCGGTCTTCGATGCGGATATCAAGCCCGATCTCACCCACGGGGGTGCGCAGATTGCGCTTGATGTCCGCGGCGAGGGCTTTGAGAGGGGAGACATAGAGCGTGTGCAGCCCGTCGTGCGGCGTGGTGTGCAGATCAACCAGCGTTGGCAGGAACCCGGCAAGAGTTTTGCCACCGCCGGTAGGGGCAATCAACATCAGCGCAGGATCGTTGGCGCGGGCCAACATCTCTTGCTGATGGGGATGGATGCTCCAGCCTTTGCTGGCAAACCATTGGGTGAACCTGTCTGGCAATGCGTGCATGGTGCATCGGTACTGTGCCGATGACGCGGCTGCAATGGTGTCGGATCAGCAAAGCTGATCCGAACCGCGGGGCTCTGCCCCGCACCCCGGAGTATTTTTGTCCAAAAGAAGGGAGGACTAGGGATGGGTTTTGAGGTTGCGCAGTTGCGTCATGATGGTTTGCGGCAAGACACGGTCGCTTGCGGCGGGGGCTGCGTCTATGGCGGCGGCGACATCTTTGACGAGGATGCCGATTGTGTTGTCTGGGGCAAACCCATCGCGCGAAAATTCGATGTTGTCGAACCCGCTGGCGAACCAGTTTTGGCCGGACGACGTGTTGATCACATCGAGTAGCGCTTTTTCGTCAAGTTCAGTTTGGGCGGACCAATCCAGAACCAACCGAGTCATCGCGGTATGCGACGCAGCCAAGAGATTGTTGAGCACCTTGGCCTGCATCCCTGAGCCAAACGGGCCCATGCGATGTAGTTTTTCGCCCATGGCCAGAAACAGCCCTTCGGCATCGTCAAGATCGGCGGCCTTTCCCCCAAGCATGAACGTCAGACGGGCATTTTCGGCGGCGACCTTTGCGCCGGACATTGGTGCATCCATCAAGGCGATATCGGCCGGGATGCGCGCCCGCAGCGCCCGGACGTAGCGGGGCGACAGCGTTGAGCTGATGATCACACGTGACAGGTTTGGGGCGGCCGTCACAAAGCCCTGGCGCCCAAAAAGCACGTCTCCGGTTTGGGCTTCGTCGCGCACCACTGTGATCAGCGTGTCGATATCTTGCGCAAATGTCTCTGCATCCGAGGTGACGTCTGGGTGCCCTTTGGCCACGATATCAAATCCGCGCACCGCGACACCTGCCGCCTGAAGCGCTGCCAGCATTGGCAGGCCCATGCGACCACATCCTGCGACCCCAATCATTTGACGATGTGTTCGTCTTTGACGAACATGTTTGCCCAGGCCCGGTCGACCATGTCGGGGGTCATCTGGTACGGGATGCCTTCGAATTCACAGATGGAAATCATCTGATCAATCAGAAAGATCGGTTGGTAATTGGCATAGACGCTGTCAATCGTCGGGTATTTCACCTTGAGCAGATGCACCAATGACTTTTCATCGAGCGGCATCCCACGCTTTTTGGCGACCATGGCAAAGATTTTCAGGAAATTCTCCTGATCTGGGCCATCGATTTTGATCTTGAAGAAAATTCGGCGCAGAGCCGCTTGGTCAAAGATCTCATTGGGGTGGAAGTTGGTTGAAAAGATCACCAGCGTATCGAAGGGGACTTCGAACTTTTCACCCGATTGCAGAGCCAGAATGTCTTTGCTTTCTTCCAGCGGCACAATCCAACGGTTGACCAGCGACTGAGGGGGTTCTTGCTGGCGGCCAAGGTCGTCGACGATAAAGATACCGCCGGTGGATTTGAGCTGGAGCGGCGCCTGGTAGGTGCGCGCGGTGGGGTTATAGACCAGATCCAACATGCTGAGCGACAATTCACCCCCCGTAATGACTGTGGGGCGTTCACACATCACATAGCGGGTGTCGAAGCGATGCGCGCGGCGCAGGCTGTTTGGATCTTGCTCGGGCAGAGGCACAGCGTTGTGTACGATCGGATCATAGACCGTGATCACCTGACCGGCGTATTCGATGGCGTAGGGCACATAGACCTGATCGCCCATCGCGTCCCGGATGCCGTTGGAGATGGAGGATTTACCATTGCCCGGCGGGCCATACATCAGGATGGAGCGCCCGGCAGATACAGCAGGCCCCAGATTGTCGAGCAAGCTGTCAGGCAGCACGAGATGGCCCATCGCGCTTGTCAACTGATCGCGGGTGACCTGAATATTCCGGATGGATTGGCGTTTCACTTGTTCGCGGTAAACCTCAAGCGGCACCGGCATCGCGCCGTAATACTCGGATTGGCTTAACGCATCGAGCGCGCGGCTACGGCCATTGTCGGTGAGTTGATAGCCCATCTCGTT
>JABSSA010000340.1 GCA_013214665.1 Paracoccaceae bacterium | reverse complement strand
GATGAACGAAGCGCGCTTGGGTGTTGGGATGCAAGGTCTGGCGCAGGCCGAAGTCGCGTATCAAAACGCTTTGGAATACGCCAAAGACCGCTTGCAAGGCCGCGACGTCACGGGCACCAAGAACCCTGACGGGCCAGCTGACCCACTGATTGTACACCCTGACATTCGCCGGTCGTTGATGGATCAGAAAAGCTTTGCCGAAGGCGCGCGCGCGTTCGTGCTTTGGGGCGCGCAGATGATTGATGCGGCGCACCGCAAAGATGACAAGAGCGCGGACGGCTTGATCTCTTTGCTCACACCTGTGATCAAAGGCTTCCTGACCGATCAGGGATACGACATGACCATCAAGGCCCAACAGGTCTATGGCGGCCACGGTTATATCGAAGAGTGGGGCATGTCCCAGTTCACGCGCGATGCGCGGATTGCTATGATTTATGAAGGCGCCAATGGCGTGCAGGCGTTGGATCTTGTGGGCCGCAAGCTGGCGCAAGACGGCGGCAAGCATGTGATGGCATTCTTTGAGCTGGTCAAAACCTTCATTGGTGAGAACAAGGGTCAAGACGACGCCTATGACCGGGACTTTATTGATCCGCTGAAAGCGGCCTCGAAAGACCTGCAAGAGGCGGGGATGTATTTCATGCAAAACGGCATGACCAACCCCAACAACGCGCTCGCCGGGTCCAATGATTTCATGCACATGTTTGGCCATGTCTGCCTCGGCCTGATGTGGGCGATGATGGGCAAAGCAGCCAACGCAGCGCTGGCTGGCGGCAGTACGGATGTTGAGTTCTACAACACCAAGCTGGCCACCGGGCGCTATTACATGGCACGGCAATTGCCGGCCACATCGCTACACCTGACGCGCATCAAATCAGGCGCTGACACAGTGATGGCGCTTGAGGCGGCCAACTTTTAATCTTTAGGGCGGGGACATTCCCCGCCCTTTCCCAGTTTAGGAGACCCGCGATGAAAGACATGGCCACGCAATCGAGCTGGATGACAGACGAGCATCACATGCTTGCCGACATGACCACGCAATTCATCGAAAACGAATGGTCTCAGCACTTTGTGCGCTGGCGGAACGCCGGGCAAATGGATCGTGACGCCTGGAACCAGGCAGGCGATTTGGGGCTGCTGTGCCCATCCATTCCTGCAGAATTTGGTGGCCATGACGGCGATTTCGGCCATGAGGCGGTGATTGCAATGGAAGCGTCCCGCGCCAATTTGGCCAGCTGGGGTGTGCCGGTTCATGGGCCAATCGTTGCGCATTATCTCTTGGCCTACGGCAGCGACGCACAAAAGAAGCGCTGGCTGCCCAAGATGGTGTCAGGGGAATTGGTCGGCGCGATTGCAATGACCGAGCCAAGCACCGGCTCGGATGTGCAATCGATCAAGACCAAAGCCATCAAGGATGGTAACGCCTACCGCCTCAGCGGTCAGAAAACATTTATCACCAACGGTCAGCACGCCGGTCTGATCCTGGTCGCGGCCAAAACCGACCCATCTCAAGGTGCCAAGGGCATATCGCTCGTCATCCTGGAAACGGAAGGTGCCGAAGGCTTTGCCCGCGGGCGCAATCTGGACAAGGTTGGCATTCACGCTGCAGATACGTCCGAGCTCTTTTTCGACAATGTGGAAATCCCGCCTGAAAACATCCTGGGCGGCGTTGAAGGGCGCGGCTTCTATCAAATGATGGAACAGCTGCCGCAGGAACGCTTGATCATCGCCGCAGGCGCCATCGGCGCGATGGAAGGCGCCCTGAGCCGAACAATCGCCTATTGCAAAGAGCGCGAAGCGTTTGGCGGCAACCTGATGCAGTTCCAGAACACGCGTTTCAAGCTGGCGGAATGCAAAACCAAAGTCGGCGTAACGCGCGCCTTCTTTGATGAATGCATGGCCGAACATATGCGCGGTGAGCTGACTGTAGAAAAGGCCGCCATGGCGAAATACTGGTGCACCGACGTACAGGGACAGGTTCTGGACGAATGCCTGCAGTTGCATGGTGGTTACGGGTTTACGATGGATTACCCCATCGGGGAAATGTGGGCCGATGCCCGTGTGCAGCGGATCTATGGCGGCACAAACGAAATCATGAAAGAGTTGATCGCGAGGGCGCTTTGAAGGCCAAACGACACACCAGGCCTCGCGTACAGAACGCCTCCGGCGGGGGAGTATTTTTGATCCAAAAGAAGCCTGGTGCGACAGCAATCCACCCCACCCGCCAACACCAAATTGGGATTGACCCTGGCGGGCTGGCGGGCGGAGCTTCTTCCGGAGCGGTCATCGGCTCTCCAGCCTGTACCGCACTCACATTCATGGGGCATTAAGGTTAATGCTTCGTTTCCAGCGCAGTGCATCCACCACTTTCTTTTGGACTGAAATACTCCGGGGGTGTGGGGGCTGGCCCCCACTGTGGTGGGCATTCAAACACGCCTAGGGAGGGCGAAATATCATCATGACGATCAAACTGCATTGTTTTGGCGAAAGCGGAAATTCATACAAGGCCGCGTTGGCTTTGCAGCTTTCCGGCTTGGACTGGGCCCCGGAAAAGGTGGATTTCTTTGGCGGTGAAAGCCGCTCAGACAACTATCGTGCGATGAACCCAATGGGCGAAGCGCCGGTTCTGGTCGATGGCGATGTGACGATCAGCCAGTCGGGTGTTATCCAACAATACATCACGGACAAGACCGGCAAATTTGGCGGCGCCACACAGGCAGAAACATACGAAGTTCTGCGCTGGGTGCTCTGGGACAATCACAAGCTTTCGTCCCAAGCCGGGATGACGCGGTTCCTGATGAACTTTTTGCCCGAAGACAAACGCCCCCAGGAGGTGATTGGCTTCATGACCGGGCGTTTGAAAGCGGCTTATGACACGCTGAACACCCATCTCGACGGGCGCGATTGGATCGTGGGTGACGGGATCACCAATGCGGATCTGTCGTGCTGTGGATACCTCTATTATCCCGAGCCCTTCGGGTTTGACCGCGCCGATTGGCCTCATATCGACGTCTGGCTCGCACGGCTGAGCGAAACGCCCGGCTGGAAGCACCCCTATGATCTGATGCCCGGACACCCGGATGACCGGGCGTAAAGGAACGTAACGGCACGGGTTGCGCGCGCGCGGCCCTGCCACCCACATCTGATGCAATCTCGTGTCGAAAGGAAGGACCCGATGACAGACGCATATATCTACGACGCGCTGCGCACACCGCGTGGCAAAGGCCGCGCTGACGGCAGCCTGCATGAAGTCACCGCTTTGCGGCTTTCAGCACAAACGCTGAACGCTGTGAAAGAGCGCAACAACCTGGATGGCCACGCTGTTGAGGATGTGGTTTGGGGCAATGTCACCCAGGTCATGGAGCAAGGTGCCTGTCTGGCCCGTTCAGCTGTTCTGGCCTCGGACCTTGATGAGCGTATTCCCGGCCTCGCCATCAACCGGTTCTGCGCCTCCGGCATGGAAGCCGTGAACCTCGCCGCCAATCAGGTCAAGGGCGGCGCGGGGGATGCCTATATCGCGGGCGGCGTGGAAATGATGAGCCGCGTGCCCATGGGTTCGGACGGCGCTGCTGTTGCCGCCGATCCCTCGATCGCGATGGAAACCTATTTCGTACCGCAAGGCATCTCGGCCGACATTATCGCGACCAAATATGGCTTTTCGCGGGATGATGCCGACGCTCTGGCCGTCGAAAGCCAGAAACGCGCGAAAATGGCGTGGGATGAAGGCCGGTTCGACAAATCCATCGTTGCGGTCAAAGACATCAACGGTCTGACCATTCTGGATCACGACGAATACATGCGCCCCGGCACCGACATGCAATCGCTCGGCGCGCTGAATGCTTCGTTCCAGGCGATGGGTGAGGTGATGCCCGGTTTCGACAAGGTGGCGATGCTGAAATACCCGGAGCTGGAGCGGATCAACCACATTCACCATGCGGGTAACTCCTCTGGTATCGTGGATGGCTCTGCCGCCGTTTTGATCGGCAACAAGGAATTTGGCGAAAAGTATGGCCTCAAGCCACGCGCGCGGATCAAGGCCACGGCCAAGATCGGCACCGATCCCACCATCATGCTGACCGGCCCTGTACCTGTCACTGAAAAGGTGCTGCGTGAGACCGGCATGAACATCAACGACATCGACCTCTTTGAAGTGAACGAGGCGTTTTCCGCCGTCGTGCTGCGCTTCATGCAGGCGTTCAACGTGGATCATGACAAGGTGAACGTGAACGGCGGCTCCATCGCGATGGGCCACCCCCTGGGCGCCACGGGCGCGATGATCATCGGCACGCTTCTGGATGAGATGGAGCGCGCAGACAAGGAAACAGGTCTGGCGACGCTCTGTGTGGCATCCGGCATGGGTGCCGCGACCGTGCTGGAACGCGTGTAAGATCGGGAGACAAGACAGATGGCTGATTTTACAATGGCAACAGACGCTGATGGCGTCGCAGTGATCACCTGGGATGTGCCGGGCAAATCCATGAACGTCATGTCCATGCATGGCGGGGCAGAGCTTGAGGCGCTGATTGACGAGGCCCTGGCCGATGATGCGGTCAAAGGCATAGTGCTGACATCAGGCAAGGACGGCAGCTTTGCTGGCGGTATGGACCTCAACGTGCTTGCAGATATCCGGGCGCAAGCGGGGGAAAACCCGGCGCAGGGCCTTTTTGATTTTGTGATGAACGGTCACAAGATGATGCGGAAGATGGAACTTGCGGGCATGGACCCCAAGACCAAGAAAGGCGGCAAGCCGATTGCCGCGGCGGTCAACGGCACCGCTGCGGGTATCGGGCTTGAACTGCCGCTGGCCACGCATCGCATTTTCATGACGTCCAACCCAAAGGCCAAGATTGGCCTGCCAGAGATCCTCGTGGGCATCTTCCCCGGCGGCGGTGGTACCACGCGGCTGGTGCGCAAGTTGGGCGTGATGGGCGCATCGGAATATCTGTTGCAGGGCAAGATGGTCGCCCCGGCCAAAGCCAAATCCGCCGGGTTGGTGGACGAGGTGGCCGATGATCCGGTGGCAGCGGCCAAGGCATGGGTGTTGCAAGCCACGGACGCCGATATCGTGAAGCCATGGGACGCCAAGGGCTATAAAATGCCGGGCGGCGCGCCCTATCATCCGGCTGGGTTCCAGACCTTTGTGGGGGCTTCGGCCATGGTCAACGGCCAGACGCAAGGTGCCTTCCCTGCGGCCAAGGCGTTGCTTTCTGCCGTTTATGAAGGGGCTTTGGTGCCCTTTGACACGGCGATCAAGATTGAGGCGCGTTGGTTCACGCATGTTCTGATGAACCCCTCCTCCTCCGCCATGATTCGCTCGCTCTTTTTGAACTAGGAAGCTTTGGAAAAAGGCGCTGTGCGTCCGGCCAATGTGGACGATCAAAAGGTGCGCAAGCTGGGCGTTCTGGGCGCTGGCATGATGGGCGCGGGTATTGCGCTTGTCTC
>JABSSA010000034.1 GCA_013214665.1 Paracoccaceae bacterium | reverse complement strand
GTATTCCACAAAAACGGATCGAACATGTCGAACCCTTGCATCATTTGCGTTGCCATCACCGGATCAGTGCCAACGAAGGCAGACAATCCGGCCGTGCCCATAGCCGTCTCAGAACAGGTTGAAAGCACGCAGGCCGCGTTTGAGGCAGGGGCCGCTATCTGTCATGCGCATGTGCGCAATGAGGATGGCACGCCCTCAAGCGACCCAGAGAAATTTGCTCTTTTGAAAGAGGGTGTTGAAAAACACTGCCCCGGGATGATCATGCAGTTTTCCACGGGCGGGCGTTCTGGCGCGGGGACCGAACGGGGCGGTATGTTGTCTTTGCGGCCCGACATGGCCTCGTTGACCGTAGGCTCAAACAACTTTCCAACACGTGTTTACGAAAACCCGCCAAACCTTGTGGCATGGCTGGCCTCCGAAATGATCACCTATGACATCAAGCCAGAGATCGAAGCCTTTGACCTGAGCCACATTCACCAAGCGGCATTGATGCAATCACGCGGTGAATTGAAGCCACAAACCTATGTGCAATTCGTTATGGGCGTCAAAAATGCGATGCCTGCGGATAAGCACGTGTTCGATTATTACATCCAAACGATGGAGCGTCTGTTGCCGGACAGCCCTTGGTGCGCCGCCGGGATTGGGCGCCACCAGATCGAAGTCAACGAATGGTCGATCGCCGCCGGTGGACATGCCCGGACCGGGTTGGAAGACAACGTGCGTCTTGATCGAGAAACCTTGGCTCCGTCAAATGCTGCCCTTGTCGCGCGTGCGGCTGATCTTTGCGAAAAATACGAACGACCCGTTGCGACAGTGGCGCAAGCCCGCGAAATTTTGGGACTGCGCGCTGTTGCTTAAATTCCGGCGCAGGCTGATGCTGACAGCTTTGCCCGCGCAGGCACTCCGCTAGAACCCGACCGCGGCACCGTCTTTTCGTGAATCCGAACCGGCGATGTAGCTGCCATTGTCCTGACGCCAGATCGCTTGCGCCCCGCCAAAGCCAAATGCGGCGTTGGGCGCTTCGAGTGTGATCTGATGGCCCATGTTTTCCAACGCGTCTCGCGTGGCTATGGGCAAAGCGCTTTCGCAAGCGACGCCAAGCCCTTCGGTGACACGCCAGCGTGGTGCGTCGATGGCCATTTGTGGATCCTGTCCATTCATCAGAATGCGGTGTACCATTTGCACATGGCCTTGCGCCTGCATTGGCCCGCCCATGACGCCAAAGCTCATCAACGGGTGTTCCGGCCCCATCAAGAAGCCTGGAATAATCGTGTGGAATGGACGTTTGCCACCGGCCACAGCGTTTTGGTTAGTGGGGTCCAACGAAAATCCCGCGCCGCGGTTTTGCAGGCTGATCCCCGTGCCCGGCACCACAACGCCAGAGCCAAATCCCGCATAGTTCGATTGGATGAACGACACCATCATGCCGGAGGCGTCTGCCGCCGTCAGATTAACCGTCCCGCCATTTTTCGGGGCTCCCAAGCCGAAATTCTGCGCCGTATCGGTAATCAAAGCGGCACGTTGCGCCAGATAGGTCGGGTTCAAAAGATCTTGGGCCGTGACGTGATCCATTGATGTGGGGTCGGCCACGTAATGTTCGGTATCGCGCAGCGCGAGCTTCATGGCTTCGATCTGCAGGTGCATGGCGCGTGGGTCATCTACGTCGAGCCCATCAAGATCTGTGTGAGCCAGCATCCCCAAAGCCATCTGAGCCGCGATGCCCTGACCATTTGGCGGGATTTCATGCAGGCTCGCGCCGAGCGCCACAGGTTGCGCGAGCGTGCCACACCAATCAGGCGCATGGTCGTGCAGATCGCTGTCGCGCAAGGCTGCGCCGTGCTCTTTGGCAAAGGCATCGATTTTGGCGGCCAATTCTCCTTGGTAAAAGGCAGCGCCTTTTGTCTCTGCGATCAATTGCAGGGTGCGCGCCATGTCTGGGCTGGCAAACCTATCGCCTGCAACTGGTGCCTTACCTCCGGGCAGAAAGGCTTGGGCAAAGCCTGGTTGATCCGCGATTTCTGTTTCTGCGCGCTTCCACAGGGCCGCGATCTTGGGCGTGACGGTGTATCCGTCGGTCGCATAGCGAAAGGCCGGTTCACAAAGATCGGCAAAGGGCAGGGCACCAAACCGGTCTGATAATGCGACCCAGCCAGACACCGCGCCCGGTACAGTGACGGTATCCCAACCGCGAAACGGCATTTTCTCGTGGCCTGCGAACCGATCTGGTGACCAAGCGGCAGGAGAGCGGCCGGACGCGTTGAGCCCGTGCAGTTCGGAGCCGTCCCAAAGAATGGCAAAGGCATCGGACCCCAGGCCGTTGCCAGTGGGTTCTACCAGCGGCAATGTGATGGCTGCAGCAAGGGCCGCGTCGACCGCGTTTCCTCCTTTGGCAAGCATTTGCAATCCCGCCTGTGCGGCCAATGGGTGCGAGGTGGCCACGACGTTGTCGGCCAAAACCGGAGATCTGCGGGATGGGTAATCGTGGAACGCGCGGATGTGCATGTCGGGGCCTTTGCAAAACGGTACCCCGTTGTTCAATCAGGACGGCGGCGAAGCTTCAAGCAAGCTTAAAGACAAATCCGCTTGATCCATAGGCATCAAACCGGTCGCGCACCAATGGATCGTGGCCCGGAATGACACGCGAGGGATCACCCGCAAGATCCACGATTTTCTTGAAACCTGCGGTCATGTCATGCGGGTCCACAACGATCGGAAATAGCAGCCCACGTTCAAAATTTTCGTAGTAATGCGCAGCATCCGACGCCAGACAGACTGGCCCCTTTGCTGTCTGCACCCGCACGACCTGTAGCCCTTGGGAATGCCCCCCAACAAGATGCACTGTCACCCCCGGGGCAACCTGCGCTTCGGCGGCGTTATAGTGCACACGCCCGGCATAAAGATGCTGGACCAATTCGCAAACGTGGTCTGCGGTGAAGGGCATACGCACATCCGGTTCACACATGCAGGGGCCGGTTGCGAAAGCCATTTCGATCGGCTGGACGTGAAAGGTTGCCGCTGGATACCGGTCAAGGCCACCGGCGTGATCATAATGCAGATGCGTGAGAATAACTGTGTCGATCTGATCCGCCTGCAAATCGATCGCGTGCAACGCTTCGGTCGGATCGCGCAGGATCGGACGACCGCGTCGTTTGGCTTCGGCTTTGTCGTAGCCTGTATCAACCAAAATCTGGCGCTGGCCATTATCCAAGACCCACACAAAGTAATCCATCCCGTGGGGCAGGCTGGGGTGATCATCGTTCAGAAAGCTGTCGGCCCGCGTCCGTGTGTTTCGTTCTGCGTATTTGAGAGCATAGATTTCCCAGATTTCAGACATGGTGGGCTTTCCAAGATGAATTTTCTAACGTATGCATTAATGTATACGTTAATTGTGTCTCTGCCAATGCTGTCTTCTGATCCTGTTTCCTCCTCCCGTGTGAATGTCGCCTATGAGCGGCTGAAGGCTGATATTTTGGCAAACAACATGCCCGCGGGGTTTCAGGCGCCCGAGCCTGAGATTGCCGAAGCCATGGGCATGAGCCGGACACCGGTGCGCGAGGCTTTGATCCGGTTGCAAGCGGAAGGGTTGGTGGAGCTTATCCCGCGCCGTGGCGCGCGCGTGTTGCCCATCAAGCTGGACGACATGCGCGACATTTACGATCTGCTCACTCTGCTTGAGCCACATGCGGCGGCGGCTGTTGCGGCGACCAATCCAACGCCTGAAACACTTGGGGATGTGATCCGTGCGATGGAAGATATGGAGGCGGCCCTTGCGCGCGATGATCTGGTTGGGTGGGCTCAAGCAGATCATCGGTTTCATCGCGCGCTCTTGCAGGTGCAATCAAATGGGCGCTTATCGACTTTCGTGAAATCCCTTTTTGATCAAGCGCATAGGGCGCGTATGTTCACGTTGCGCTTAAGGTCGAAGCCGGTGAAATCCACGCAAGAACACCGCGCCGTTTTGGAAGCCATGTTGGCAGGCGATGCAGAGGCCGCACACCGCCTCTTTTCCGCGCACCGCACCCGCACCCGAGATGAGCTTTTGTCACTGTTAACCGAATTGGGGCTAAGAACGTTATGACCATACCTGAGATTGCGATGATCCCCGGTGACGGCATTGGGGTTGATGTGGCGGACGCGGCCCAGATCTGTATCTCTTGTGCGTTGACCCGGTTGGGCGCAGAACATCCGCGCTATCGTAGGATCGATGCGGGTGCGGCGTATTTTCAGGCCACGGGGCAAGAGATTGAGCCGGGTGGGTTGGACCGTGCCGGAGAGGCGGACGCGATGTTTCTGGGCGCGATTGGTCTGCCGTCAGTGCGAAACGCCGATGGGACCGAAATTTCGCCACACCTGCGCTTGCGCGAGATTTACCAGCTTTACGCCGGTGTGCGCCCGGTCAAAGCCTATCCGAACGCGCCGCAACGGCTTGCTGATCCGCGCGCGGCTGAGATTGACCTGATCATTTTACGCGAAAGCACCGAAGGCCTATTTTATGCCGCCGCTGTGCACGGCCGTTCCGAGGTGATCCCAGGGGTCGAGGTGCGCGACACGATGCGCATCACCCGATCCGTCACCGAACGACTACACCGCTTTGGATTTCGCCTTGCTGCCAAGCGCAAAGCGCGTGGTGGCCAAGGGCGCGTGACCTGCGTGGACAAATCAAATGTGTTCCAATCCATGGCGTTTTTTCGCGAAATCTACGATGAGATTTCCGCCGAATTCCCATTATTAGAGACTGGATATTCCTACGTGGATGCCCAGGCGCTGGATCTTGTACGCAAGCCTTGGGAGGCGGATGTGCTGGTCATGGAAAACATGTTTGGCGACATTCTTTCAGACCTGGCAGGCGGGCTTGTTGGCGGCATGGGCATGGCCGCTTGCGGCGAATACGGGGATGCGCACGCGCTCTTTCAGCCTGCACACGGCAGCGCACCGGACATCATGGGCCAAGACAAAGCCAATCCGCTGGCGGCGATCTTGTCTGGCGCGATGATGCTGGACTACCTGGGCGAAAAAATGGGCTTGCCGGCATATGAGGACGCGGCTCAAGTGATTGAAAACGCGGTTCAGGCCGGGTTTGAGGCCAACGCGCTCAGGCCGAACGAGTTCGGCGGTGACATGGGAACGCAAGCGGTGACCCGAGCGGTGTGTCAGTTCATCGTCGAGGTGCCGTTGTGATGGGCGGTCTCCGCGTTGGCGTGATCGGATTGGGGTATTTCAGCCAATTCCACTTGGACGGATGGCTGGCGCGCGATGATGTACAGGTTGTTGCGGTGTGTGACCGTGATCCGGCGCGGGTGTCGCGGGTCGCAGACCAGACTGGTGCGGTCCCATACGTGGACGCGGGCGAAATGCTGGCGGTGCAGGATTTGGACATCGTCGACATTGTTGCGCCACCCTCCACGCATTCGGATTTGGTGTGGCTGGCGCTGAAAGAAGGGCGCACGATTGTATGTCAAAAGCCGTTCTGTACGTCGATTGAGGAAGCTGAAAAGGTCGTTTTTGCCGCAAAAACGCGTGGCACGCGTTTGATTGTGCACGAGAATTTTCGGTTTCAACCATGGCACAGGGAAATCCGGGATTTCCTGACCTCGGGGCGCATGGGGCAGGTTTATCAAGCGCGATTTGCCCTGCGCCCAGGGGATGGGCGCGGGCCAAAAGCCTATCTTGATCGGCAGCCCGCGTTTCAAACAATGCCGCGGTTGCTGGTCTATGAAACTGCCGTGCATCAGATTGATTTGTTTCGGTTTTTCTTTGGACCGATCCGCAGTGTTTATGCCGATTTGCGCCGCCTGAACACTGTGATTGCGGGCGAAGACGCGGGCATGATCATTTGCGAACACACCAATGGAGTGCGATCCGTTTTTGATGGCAATCGGCTGTCTGATCACGTGGCGGATAATCCGCGTTTGACCATGGGCGAAAGCGTGATTGAAGGCGAAGGCGGCAGCTTGTCGTTGGATGGGTTCGGCACAGTGCAGTTTCGTCCATTTGGCGCGCATAACGCGACGGATGTGCCGGTGAAACGTCCGATCAATCCTCAGGCGTTTGGAGGAGGTTGCACCGCTGCGGGGATCGATCATGTCGTGGACGCGCTGGCGGGCAAAGTGCCGTTTGAAAACGAGGCTGAGGAGTATCTGGCGGTGATGCACGCGTGTGATGCGGCTTATGTCTCTGCGGAAACCGGCAGGAAGGTTGTCTTGCAGGAGGGTACAGGCTGATGTTTGCAGTTTGCGTGAGCTTTGAAATACACCGATCTGATTTTAAATCGTTTTTAGAGAAAATGGCCACACAAGCGGAAACGTCTCTGTCCCTTGAACCTGGCTGTCACCGGTTTGATGTCTGTCATGATGGGCAAGCGCAGGTCTTCTTGTACGAGCTTTATACAGATGCCGCCGCATTCAACGAACACTTGGCCTCGGCGCATTTCAAAGCGTTTGATGTGGCTGTCTCGCCCATGGTGGCCGCCAAGTCCGTTCAAACTTTTGAAAATGTCGCGGTTGGATCTGATTGATCAGAGCCGCACGACACCATCCATCCCGCGTGGCAGCATCGCTTTCACGTCATAAATCACATGTTGCTCTTTGAGGGGCGCGCGCAATTCACCTTCTGACATCGCGCGGAATTCCTGATGCGCGACGGCAAGCACGAGGCCGTCATACGCGTCGGCGGTAACTGCGGCGACTGGTGTGATGCCGTATTCGGCTTGGGTCTCTTCCGGATCGATCCAAGGGTCAAACACATCCACGGTGACGCCATAGCTTTGCAACGCTTCGATCACGTCGATGACTTTCGTGTTGCGTATGTCGGGGCAGTTTTCCTTGAACGCGAGCCCCATGACCAACACGCGCGACGCGCCAACATGGATACCTTTGAGGGCCATGTTCCGGATCATTTCGTGGGCGACATATGCGCCCATGCCGTCGTTCATCCGGCGCCCGGCCAGGATGATTTCGGGGCTGTGGCCGACCGCTTCGGCCTTGTGGGTCAGGTAATAGGGGTCAACGCCGATGCAATGGCCTCCTACGAGGCCGGGCCTGAACGGCAGAAAATTCCATTTGGTTCCTGCGGCTTGCAACACCGCTTCGGTGTCGATGCCCAATTTGCCAAAGATCACGGCCAGTTCATTGACCAAGGCAATGTTCAAATCCCGCTGGGTGTTTTCGATGACCTTTGCGGCTTCGGCCACACGGATGTTTTCGGCTTTGTAGGTGCCTGCGGTGATGATGCTGGCGTAAAGCGCATCCACAAAGTCAGCGGCCTCTGGATGTGAGCCGGACGTGACCTTGACGATGTCCGTCAAACGGTGGGATTTGTCGCCAGGGTTTATCCGCTCCGGGCTGTAACCTGCTGAAAAGTCAGTATTCAGCGTGAGCCCAGACAGCTCTTCAAGAAGCGGTGCGCAGTCCTCTTCGGTCGCGCCGGGATAGACCGTGCTTTCATAGATCACCACGTCGCCGCGTTTCAAAACCGAGCCGACACTGCGGGATGCGGAGCGCAGGGGGCGCAAGTCCGGTGTTTTGCTGGTATCAATCGGGGTGGGTACTGTGACGATAAAGACCTGACATTTAGCGATATCAGATAGTTCTGAGGTGAAGTTCAAGTGAGCCGAGGCCGCCAACTCTTCGGGCGAGACTTCCAGCGTTGTGTCTTGGCCCTGCTTCAGCTCTGCAATGCGGTCGGGATTGATATCGAACCCGATCACGGGGCGCGTTTTGCCGAACTCGACTGCAAGCGGGAGACCGACATACCCAAGCCCGATTACGGCGATGGGTGCGGTTTCAAGATCGGGAAGCGGGCAGGTGATGCTCATTTTTGATAATAATCCCGGAACCATGTGACAAATTCCGCGATCCCATCCTTGATGTCCGTCTGAGGCTTATAGCCGGTCAGCTCTGCCAAAAGGCTTGCATCAGCCCACGTGGCCGGCACATCGCCTTTCTGCATTGGCATATAGTTGCGCACGGCTTTTTTGCCCAAATGCTCTTCGATTGCGTCAATGAAATCCATCAGACGCACTTTTTCGGAGTTGCCGATATTTACCACCCGGAACGGCGCGACTGGTGACAGGCTATCGCCGTCTGGAACTTCATCCGGCGTTTCGGGGCGTATTGGTGCGGCGTCGATCAACAGGTGAATACCGCGAACCAGATCGTCGATATAGGTGAAATCACGGTACATATCACCATGATTATACACATCAATTGGCCGATCATCTAAGATCGCGTCCACAAACTTGAAGAGCGCCAGATCAGGGCGACCCCACGGGCCATAAACGGTAAAGAACCGGAACATCGTTGTTGGGATGTTCCACAGATGCGCATAGCTGTGCGCCATTGCGTCGTTGGCCTTTTTGGTGGCCGCGTAAAACGTCAACGGTGTGTCGGTTTGATCCGTTTCTTTAAACGGCATCTGCGTGTTGGCGCCATACACCGAAGAGGTCGAAGCCAACAATAAGTGCTGCACCTCGTGGGCGTGCGCTGCTTCCATCACGTTGAACGTGCCTGCAAGATTGCTGTCGAGATAGGCTTTGGGGTTTTCCAGCGAATACCGGACCCCGGCCTGCGCGGCGAGATGTACGATGACGTCTGGTTTGAAATCATCCGCGCAATCGCGAAACTTGCTGCCGTCTTCAAGATAGGCTTCGGTGACCGAGAACCCTTCGGACTGGAGCAGCATTTCCTGCCGCCGCCGTTTGAGCGTGACGTCGTAATAATCGGTCATCGCGTCAAAGCCGTGCACGCGGACCCCATGGGACAAAAGCCGTTTTGCCAGATGAAAGCCGATAAAACCGGCAGTCCCTGTGATCAAAACCCGCTGCATGTGATGCCCCATTCGCCTGATGTGCTGTATGACACTGATCTAACGACGCGCAGGGGCTGATGAAAGGGCAATTGATAATCCCCGCAATGATTGAAAGTGTTCCCGCGACGGTTCTGCATCGGTCTTGACAAATTTTCATGGCACGACAGGGTCTTGGTCAACAACGCGCCGCAAATTCGTTATACTGCGGTGAGACAACGGGCTTTGATCGCAGCAGTTTTTGCATTTACGCAAAATTTGCCGTGCTGGGATATAAACAAGGCCGATTTTGAGGGGGCGGTTGCGACATGCAAGCACCACAGTTCAATCAATCCAACAACGCGGCGCCCACCGGCGCGCCAGAAATTCGCGGGATCAGCGAAAATGGCGCGACACTCACGGTGACGACATCATCGATTGCTGATGCGAATGGATTGGGGACGTTTGGCTATCAATGGATGCGGGATGGCGCCGCGATTTCGGGCGCCACGTCGTCGGATTACACGGTTGGCGCGGCAGACGTTGGGCGCAACCTGACTGTTGTGGTGTCCTACACGGACGGCGAAGGCACCGACGAAGCGGTGATCAGCGGCGGAGTTTACATCGTCGAAGATCAAAGCAGCATCGGCGGTCTGAGTGTGACGCAAAACATCCTGACCGGTGCGCTGACATCAGAATTTTTGTGGACCGTTCCGACAGTCGTCTACGGATTTTACGAAGAGGGCGTGCAATACGACTCCACGCCTTCGGATGGGGGTGACGGCATATCCGATGGCTGGAGCGAGGAAGACAAAGACAAGGTGCGTGGGATTTTCGATGAATTGGAAAGCTTTATGCAGCTGTCCTTCTTCGAAGTGCAGAATGTGGCCGTGGCCGATATTGCCTTTGCGCAAGACACATTGACAGGTGGCGTCGCGGGCTATGCATTTTTCCCAAACCCGCCACAGCAGTCAAACGTCGTCCTCGATACCGGCGAGCTGGATCGCGACGATTTTGACGGCACCCAGCTGATTGCGCATGAGGTGGGCCATGCCCTTGGGTTAGATCACCCGTTTGAGGGCACTTTGCTGCCCGGAGTGGGCAACAATCAGGATGGTGATCCCGGCGATTTTGGGATCAATCAGGTTATCTTTACCACTATGGCTTATTCCCTGAACGCGGTCACACCCGCGCTGAACGGGGCGGAATTCTATGCGTCAAGCTACGGCTATGGCGCGTTGGATGTCGCGGCGTTGCAGGGCCTTTATGGGGCCAATGAAAATACGAATACCGGGGCCACGACATACGGGTTGCCGGATCGTCAGCTGACGATCTGGGATACAGGCGGCAGCGATGCAATTGACTTTTCGGAAGCGGCCCAAGATGCCGTGATCGATCTGCGGCCCGCATCGCTCATGAATGAAGAAGGAGGGGGCGGACACGTGTCCTACCTCAAGGAAAACGTAATCGACCCATCCAGCGATGATGTGGTCAGCGATGCGCTTTATACCATCGCGCGCAATGTCACGATTGAAAACGCCAACGGCGGCGAAGGCAACGACACGATCATCGGCAATGATGCAGCCAATGTGCTGGATGGCGGGGCCGGCAATGATGACATTTCGGGCGGCGCGGGCAACGATACGCTGTCGGGCGGTGTTTTTGATGCATTGCCATCGGTCACGCTGGTTGCGACCGAATTCGCCGGCGAAGACGGGTTTGTCGAGATCCCGAATATCCCGTCATTGCCGACTGACTTCACCCTCGATTTCTTTTTGCAAATTGATGAGACAGCGGATCAGCGTCACGGTTTGATCGCGTTTCAGCCGAATGCCGACAGTGGCCGGTATGTTGAGCTTATCCTGTTTGACAGCCAGGTTTTGGTCGCCGTGGGCACCGGAGGATTGTTCAACCGAACAACAGCGATCACCGATATCCGCGATTTCGAATTGGAAGACGGTGAAGTGCACCGCATCACGATGTCGTATGACGCCGATCAAGGGCAGCTGCAGTTCTATCTGGATGGTGAGAAAAAGCTGGCCTCGGTCTTTGATGTGGACGATTTGGCCAATGCGCTGGCCTTTCCGGGCGCGCTTGTGTTGGGGCAAGCCGATGGCGATCCGCTGAACCCCTATCAGCTGGATGGGTTGATCGGCGAGGTCGCGATTTACGATACGATCCTGAGCGACGAACAAGTGGCACAGCGCGGCAAAACTGTGTTTGCCGATCCGCAAGATTCAAATCTGGTGCAATATTGGTCGTCTGACGGGTCACTGACCACACTGAACAACGTGGTTGGCACCATCGACGGCGTGCAAAACAACATCAATTTTGTCAGCAATATCGTTGTGGGCAGTGACAATGACACCATCTCGGGCGGTGAAGGCGATGACATCCTGTTGGGCGGTCTGGGCGATGATCTGCTGTTGGGGGGGATTGGCGATGACGTTCTGACCGGGAACGCGGGCGACGATACGCTGACCGGTGGCGATGGTCGCGACGCGTTTGTGATCGAAGACAACGGGTCAAGCTATGTCATCACAGATTTCACCGATGGCGATGATTTTCTGGATTTGCGCGCCTTTTCGGTGGAAGACGCGATGGATGCCATCGACAACGCGCAGGCGGGTAGCGTGATCCTGAGCCTGCCAAACAACACAAGCGTTACGTTGCAAGGTGTTGAATTACCACAATTTAGCGCTGCAGATGTCCTTTTGAATATCACCAACAACGCTCCTACGGGGGCTGTGGCGCTCACCGGAACGCCAAGCCAAGGGCAAATACTGACGGCCGATACATCATCCGTGGCAGATGCGGACGGGATCAACGCCCAGACATTGGCGTTCCAATGGCAGCGCAACGGAGCCGATATCGTCGGAGCCGACGAGGCCAGCTATGATTTGACGCAGGCCGATGTTGGCGCAGATGTGCGGGTGATCTTCAGCTATACGGACGATCAGGGGACCGGCGAAAGCCTGACCAGCAATACGGTGTCCATCGCCAACGTAGATGACCCGGCGCAGGGGCAACCGTCGATCAGTGGCACGTTGCGGGTTG
>JABSSA010000339.1 GCA_013214665.1 Paracoccaceae bacterium | reverse complement strand
CGGATTTTGCCAAGCAGCATGGCCACGCCGTTGATATATGGCTCACACCCGATGATCGCCACATCGGGGTTGGCCTGCGCCTGATGCACCAGATGTTCGCCACCGCCAAAGCCCACCTCAAGCCACACGGGCCGGTCGCCAAACCGCGCTTTCAGATCCAGCGGTTTGCGCTCTGGGTTATCCTCCCATGACACCGCGCCGGGCGAAAGCGCTGCCAGATCTTCTGAGATATAGCCCTTTTGGCTTTGCTTGAGCGCCTTGCCTTTGAGGCGGCCATAGAAATTTCGGTGCGGGCGTGTCGGATTTTCCATGCAGGGCGTTTACGCCGCCTTGTGTTTCAGCGCAATCTGCCGTGACGCAAAGGAGAGATGTGATGTCAGAGATTGTGCATGTGGTGGCGGTTCTGACCACCCAACCGGGAGAACGCGATGCCGTTTTGGAGGAATTTGCCAAGATCGTCCCAGACGTTCATGCCGAAGACGGCTGTATTGAATATCAAGCTGTGATCGATCTGCCGGATGTCGGACCGATGCAAAGCCCGTTGGGGCCGGATAGTTATATGGTGGTTGAAAAATGGGCGAGCCTTGATGCGCTCAAAGCACATGCAGCCGCCCCGCATATGAAAGCGTTTGGCGCTGCGGTCGGAGGCCTGATCGTTGACCGCAAGGTGCACATCCTATCCGCCACTTAACCTGTGAGCCAAAGGAGCGTGCTATCCATCACCGTCTGACGATTTCGCCAGCCCGCGGGCCATAAACCCGCAGGCGATGGCTGTCAGGGAAATACGAAACAGGTGATGGATCGCCACAAAAACCGGGCTGGCCCCAAGGCTCAGGGCAATCAGGCCCATTTCGCTGACCCCGCCCGGGGCAAAGCTGACAATCAGTGTATCAACGGGCAAGGGCATCAGCGTCGCCAGTGATACTGCAAAGATCACCGTGAGGCCCAGCATTGCAGAGACAGCGATCAGACCAAAGCCAAAGGCATGAAGCAACATCGCCAGGGTGGTGCCACCAAACATGGCACCTAACCCGGTCCCAACAACCAGTTGCGCCAGATTGAGTAACCAGACCGGGCTCGCCGTGTCCCAGAGCCCGAAGCCATGAAACAGCGCGCTCAACACCATTGGCCCCATCAAATGCCCTGCTGGCAGGCGCAGTTTTTTACCCAGCAACAACCCCACAGCCATCAATGCGAGAATGATCAAAAGATCAGCAAGGCCCGGTGATCGCTGTGAAAAAGACTGCCCCGCGGAGCTGCCGACGATCTCACCTTGCCATAGGAAAAAGCCAAAAGGCACAAGCGTGACGACAATCACGATACGGGCAAAGTGCTGGACACTCAGCGCGCGCGCATCGGCGCCCGCTTCGGTCCCAAGGCTGACTGCTTCGACCAACCCACCGGGCATAGCCGCGAAAATGCCGTGTTGCGATCAAAATTCCCGAGATGGCGATAGATCCCATAACTCACCCCGTGGGCGATGATGACAAACACCACCATCGCCAACAAGGACACCCAAAGCCCCGGCAAGAGCGCCACCATCTGGGGTGAAAATGTGCCACCAATCATGGTGCCAATGACCGCAACACAGGCGTTGCGCACGGGGCGCAACGCCTGTGTTGCGGTCATT
>JABSSA010000338.1 GCA_013214665.1 Paracoccaceae bacterium | reverse complement strand
GCCATCTGCCCCGGCACCGTGGACAGCCCCAGCCTGCACGACCGCCTGCGCGCTACTGGAAATTATGAACAGGCCATGTCCGATTTCATCGCCCGCCAACCCATGGGCCGGATCGGAACCGCCGAAGAGATTGCAAAGCTCGCGCTCTATCTGGGCAGCGACGACAGCACATTTACCACTGGTCAGACCTTTGCCATCGACGGCGGTTGGTCTGTGTGATCAAGGAGAAAGACAAAGATGAAATTGCTGCGCTATGGCCCTGTGGGCCAAGAGAAACCCGGGCTGCTGGATACAGATGGTGTGATCCGCGATCTATCAGCGGTGGTGCCGGATATCGCGGGCGCCGTGCTGTCGGATGCTGGTTTGGCGGAATTGCGCGACCTTGATCCAGCAACTCTGCCAGTGGTCGAAGGCACGCCCCGGATCGGGGCCTGTGTCGGCTCGGTTGGCAAGTTTGTCTGCATTGGGCTGAACTATGCCGATCATGCCGCCGAAAGCGGGATGGATTTGCCAGCCGAACCGGTGATCTTTTTCAAAGCGACCTCATCCATCATCGGCCCCGACGACGATGTGGAAATTCCGCGCAATTCGGTGAAAACCGATTGGGAGGTTGAGCTGGGCGTGGTGATCGGCAAGCACACCAAATACGTCAGCAAAGACGACGCGCTGGATCACGTCGCAGGCTATTGCGTGGTCAACGATCTCAGCGAACGTGATTTCCAGATGCACCGCTCTGGCCAATGGGTCAAAGGCAAATCCGCTGACACGTTCGGCCCCATCGGCCCGTGGCTGGTGACCCGCGATGAGGTGGCAAACCCACAGGATCTGCCCATGTACCTCGAGGTGAACGGGCACCGCTATCAGGACGGCAGCACCAAAACCATGCATTTTGATGTGGCCACCCTGGTTTCGCATCTGTCTGAATTCATGTCTCTTCAACCCGGTGATGTGATCTCGACCGGTACGCCACCGGGTGTGGGTTTGGGGCAAAAGCCCGAGGTTTACCTCAAGCCCGGTGACGTCATGGAACTGGGTATCGCGGGGCTTGGCGTACAACACCAAAAGGTAAAGGCCAGCGCATGACTAAAATTACCGGCCTTCGATCGCATGATCTGCGGTTTCCGACATCAGAAAGCCTTGATGGGTCGGACGCGATGAACCCCGATCCGGATTATTCCGCGGCCTATGTGGTTCTGGAAACCGACAGCCCGCATCAAGGCCATGGCCTGACCTTTACCATCGGGCGCGGCAACGAAGTGTGCGTGGCCGCGATTGAAGCGTTGGCGCCGCTGGTCGTTGGTTTGGATTTGGCGTGGATCACGGCGGATATGGGCCGTTTCTGGCGGCACATCACCTCTGATAGCCAATTGCGCTGGATCGGCCCTGATAAGGGGGCGATCCATTTGGCCACAGGTGCCATCGTCAACGCGGTCTGGGATCTTTGGGCCAAATCCGAAGGCAAACCGGTCTGGCAATTGGTGGCCGAGATGTCCCCGGAGGAAATCGTGCGCCTGGTCGATTTCCGTTATCTCACCGATGCGATCACCCCCGATGAAGCCTTGATGATTTTGCAGGCCGCCCAAGATGGCAAGGCGTCGCGCATCGCGCGTCTCAAATCCGAAGGCTACCCTTGCTATACCACGTCCGCCGGGTGGCTGGGCTATTCCGATGACAAATTGCGCCGGCTTTGCCGCGAGGCCAAAGAGGCCGGGTTCACCCATACCAAATTCAAGGTGGGCCGCGATCTGGAAGATGACAAAAGGCGGCTTACCATCGCCCGCGAGGTGTTGGGCGACGACATGAATATCATGATCGATGCCAATCAGGTGTGGGAAGTAGATACCGCCATTTCATGGGTCAAAGAGCTGGCCTTTGCCCGCCCGTTCTTTATCGAAGAGCCGACATGCCCGGATGATGTTTTTGGCCACAAGACAATCCGCAGCGGCGTTGCTCCGATCAAAGTGGCGACCGGCGAGATGTGCCAGAACAGGGTTCTGTTTAAACAATTCATCCAGCAGGGTGCGATTGACATCGTTCAGATCGACAGTTGCCGTATGGGCGGCCTGAACGAAGTGCTCGCGGTGATGCTGATGGCCGCTAAATACAATCTGCCGGTCTGGCCTCATGCGGGCGGTGTTGGCCTTTGCGAATACGTACAGCATATGTCGATGATCGATTTCATTGCGATCTCCGGTGAAAAAGACAGCAAACGCATTGAGTTTGTGGATCATCTGCACGAACATTTTGTGGACCCGTGCGTTGTTGAAAATGGCGCCTATCGCGCACCGCAGGCGCCCGGTTTCTCGATTGAGATGAAACCGGACAGCATCGCCGCATACACCTTTGCCGCCAACGCTTGATCCCAATCACCCCAAGACCGGAGCGCGTCATGAAATACACTCAACTCGGCACCACAGATGTCCAAGTCAGCGCGATCTCGTTTGGATGTGCGAGCATCGGCAATCTGTTCCGTGAAACCACCGATGCAGATGCACATGCCGTGCTGGATGCTGCGTGGGCCAACGGGATCCGCTATTTCGACACGGCCCCGCATTATGGGCGTGGGTTGTCAGAAACGCGATTGGGCCAGTTTTTGTCTACGAAAGACCGCGCCGATTTCGTCATTTCTACCAAGGTGGGCCGCGTTCTGTCACCCGGCACACAATTGGCGGAGGCCGATGGCTACATAAATCCGCTGCCAAATGACGTACGCTATGATTACTCGGGCGACGGCATCGAAGCCTCTTTGGAAAGCAGCCTGGAGCGGCTGCAAACCACACGGGTCGAAATCGCCTATGTCCACGATATTGGTGTTTTCACGCATGGCCCTGCAAATGACCAGCACATGGAGGCGTTCCTGGGCAGCGGCTATGAACGCCTTGTGCGTTTGAAAGAAAAAGGCCGCATCGGCGCCTTTGGTCTTGGCGTCAACGAAAACGAGATCTGCCTTGAGGTGATGAAACACGGGCCGATCGATGTGATCTTGCTGGCCGGTCGTCTCACATTGCTGGATCGCACAGCTGAAGAGGCATTGGTGCCGCTTTGCGTGAAAACAAACACCAGCCTCGTTTTGGGAGGTGTCTTGAATTCCGGCATTCTGGCAACCGGCGCGATTGAAGGGGCCACGTTCAACTATGAACCGGCACCAGCCGAAATACTGGAACAGGTCAAAGCACTCGACACCAGAGCACAGCAGTTGGGTATGCCCTTAGCTACCGCGGCGTTGCTTTATGCGAAAAGCCACCCCATGTCGGCGTCTGTTTTGATTGGAACGGCCAAAGCCTCGACACTGGTGCGCAATGTCGCCGCCCTGTCCGAAACCGTGCCCGAAGGGTTTGCCGCAGCGTTTGATCTGTGAGCGCGGGGTTTAGCCGCGCTTGTCTTCCACGATCGATAGCATGTCTGCCGCAGGCAGATAGCCGCGCACCAGCTCGTCTTGCACCACAAACGTCGGCGTGCCCGAGATCCGCAACCGCTGTGCCAGGGCCCGTGTTGCGCGCAGCTCTGCGGATACGTCTTCGGAATTCATATGGTCAAGGATCGGGGCGACGTCCAAGCCGAGCGTGCGACCAAGGCGGCTTAGCCCGCGCTCGGTGACGTCGCTGTTCATCGTCATCAAAGCATCATGGACAAGCGAATAGGCTTCATCGCCTGCGATCTGCTTGGTCGCTACGGCAAAGCGGGACGCGATCAGAGATTGTTCACCGAGGATCGGAAATTCTTTGACAACCCAGCGGATATTGCCATCACGCGACAGCAGTTCTGCAACTTCGTTGTGCGCCCGGCGGCAATAGCCACAGCGGTAATCGAGGAACTCCACCAATGTGATGTCGCCCTCCGGGTTACCACCAACCCAGGAAAAGCCGTCATTCACAAGCGCATCCAAATTGTCTGCGACCAGTTGAATATCCGCTTGCGCCTGTTGTTGCGCCTGCCTGCTTTCCAGTGCCTGCACCGCATCAAGGATCACCTGCGGGTTTTCCATCAGATAGGCGCGCACTTCTTCGCGGAATGCGGCGCGTTCGGCATCGGTCATTTGTGACAGATCAAGCGCCTGTAAAGGTGCTGCGGCCAACAAGAACCCGGCCAGAACCGGCATTTTCCAGGAAAACATTGGGGGTTATCTCCGTTTCTTTGCAGCACGTTCGGCTGCGATCAGAACATCACTTGCACGGCGCCATGGGCCTGAGCCTTCTGGCAACAGTCCTACGGCGCGTTTGGCATGAATACCAGCGTCTTGCAAACGGCCCGACAGCGCATAGCGTTCCGCCGTCACCAGCGAGGCCATGCCTTTCTGGCCCGACCGTGCATAAGCCACGGACAGATCGCGCAGCATGGAGCCATCGCGAAAATCAATCGCGCGGGCGCGTTCCAATGCGCCGCGTGCTTCCTTGACCCGACCTGCGGCCAGCAAGGCACGCCCGTAGCCCGCCTGTATCAACCCGTCACGGGGGGCCAATTGCACCGCGCGGCCATAGGCGTTGACGGCAGCACCAAACTGGCGCGCATCCATCAGCACTTCCCCCCGCAAATCATGCAGGAACGGGTCTTGCGGGCGCTGTGCCAATGCCTTGTCCACCGCGCCTACCGCCTTTTTGACGTTGGAATTCCTGTTGTGCGCCACCGCCTCGCGGATCAGGCGCACGTCGGCATAGCCCGTTTCGCCTAGTCGCCGCATCGTCCAACGCGGCGCGCGCTTATACGCGGTCAATTTACCTTTGACGCGCTGGAACCAATAGTCTGACGCCGCCGTATTCTCTGCGGGGCCGGGGTAGGCGGCGGCAAAACTCTCGATCACGCGCACCCGATCCCGGCTCAGTGGGTGCGAGCGCACGTAAGGATCCTGCCGGTTGCCCGACAGGGCCTCTTGCCCGCGGAAAAGGCGCATCACATCCAACAGGCCCGAAGTTGGGATGCCGGCGGATTTCAAATACCGCAGCGCGGATTGATCAGCGCTGCTTTCTTCGGCGCGGGTGTGGCGCAGAAAGGCACGTTGCGCCGCACTCTGGGTGCCGATTGCGATGCCTGTGGCCCCTTCCGCAGTGCCTGCGGCGGCGGCAAGGGCGGCCAAGGCGATGCCCAAAGCGGCGGCGGTGCGGGCTGCTCCCAGATTGGTCAGGCGACGGGTGATATGACCGTTCACGATATGGGCGGCTTCATGCGCGATCACACCTTGCAGCATCGCGGCATTGTCCATCCGCGACAGCAACCCGGAATGCACATAAATCGCATCCACGCCTACGACAAAGGCGTTCAGGCTGCTGTCATCCACCACCAGGATTTTAACGCGGGCAGGCGACAACCCCGCCGCTTTCAAGACCGGAGTTGCGACCTGCTTGAGCCCGTATTCCATGCCCGCGTCTCGCAACAATGTGACCGCCGAAGCAGGCTGCGCCAGCGCGAGCACAAGAAACAAGATTGACGCGCGGGTCAGGAGCGAGTGAAAGACCATGACCCAAATCATAAGGTGCCGAATGCGAAGCTCAAGACGATCCGATATTGATCCCTTCATTGTGATGGATGTGATGGAGGCTGCGCGCCAAGCAGAGGCAGAAGGCCGCGATATTGTGCATATGGAAGTCGGCCAGCCCGGCACACCAGCGCCCAATCGCGCGACCGATGCTTTGGCCAAGGCGATGCAGCATGACACGCTGGGATATACGGTTGCTTTGGGCTTGCCCGCACTGCGCGCGCGGATCGCGCAGCTCTATAAAGACTGGTATAATGTGGATCTTGATCCCGCACGGGTCGTGGTCACATCTGGCTCGTCTGCCGGTTTTATCCTGACCTTCACAGCGCTCTTTGACACTGGCGACCGCGTTGGTATCGGCGCGCCGGGCTATCCCAGCTATCGCCAAATCCTCAAAGGGTTGGGTCTGACTCCGGTTGATCTTGTGACGCGGGCGGAAAACCGCTTCCAACCGGTGGCCGAAGATCTCGTCGGTCAGGATTTGGCAGGCCTGATGGTCGCATCCCCGGCGAATCCCACCGGCACCATGCTCAATCATGCAGAGCTGACCTCGATCATCGAGGCGACGCACAACGCAGGTGCCGCCTTTATCAGCGATGAAATTTACCACGGTATTGAATACGAAAAGAAAGCCGTGACCGCACTAGAAATCACGGATGAGGCCTATGTCATCAATTCGTTCTCCAAGTATTTCTCTATGACCGGATGGCGCGTGGGTTGGATGGTGGTGCCCCAGGACCATGTGCGCATCGTGGAACGGATCGCGCAAAACATGTTCATCTGCCCGCCCCACGCGAGCCAGGTCGCAGCCTTGGCCGCGATGGATGCAGACGACGAAACCCAAGCCAACATGGAGGTCTATAAGGCCAATCGCGCGCTCATGATCGATGGGCTGCGCGCCGCAGGCTTCACTGATTTTGCGCCGCCTGATGGTGCGTTTTATGTCTATGCGGATGTCTCTGCCTTTACCGACGACAGCTTGGCCTTTTCGCGCGAAATTCTGGAAAAGGCAGGCGTGGCGGTGACGCCGGGGCTCGACTTTGATCAAACCCGGGGCCATCACGGCCTGCGCTTTTCTTACGCGCGCAGCACGGCAGACATTCGCGAAGGGCTGGCGCGCTTGCAGGCATTTATGCGCGCACGTGGCGCATAGACGGTATCGCGGTCTAACCACAGGCTCTATACTTGGCAAAAATCCGAGCGGTGGACCATGATCAGAACCTTGGCCTTTTTGGCGATTTGGGGCGCGTCAGCCATACTGGCTGCGGCACAGGATTTGACGGCGCTGGCCCGTCTTGATCCGGCCAAATCCGCCATTTCCGACCAGTTGATTGGCAAAACACAGGTGTCACTGGCGTTGAGCCAGGGGGTGCCGTTCCGCGTGCTGCAACTCAGCGACCCTTACCGCATTGTTGTGGATTTCAGCGAAGTGGACTTTGGCGGCCTGCGCCCGGATCAACTGCTCTCTGCGCCCGGTGATGTCACCAGCTTGCGCTTTGGCGCTTTCCGCCCGGGGTGGTCGCGCTTGGTGCTGGATCTGGCGGGGCCGATGGTCGCCACCGATATTGACATGCGCGTGGATGCTTCCAGCGGTGAGGCGCAGTTTAGCTTTGCTTTGACCGCGATCGCTGCTGATGACTACGCGGATCGCGTCACCCCCCCGCCCGAGAACGCCTTTACCGAAGCCACCACGCCACCTGCGCGCGTGGCCCCCTCTGACAGCTTTGTTGTGGTGATCGATCCCGGCCACGGCGGCATTGATCCCGGCGCGATCCGAGAAGGTATTTCGGAAAAGTCCTTGATGCTCGAAATGGCGTTGGACCTGCGCGATGTGTTGCGCAGACAAGGGGGGATCGAGGTCGTGCTGACCCGCGAAACGGATGTGTTCGTCTCGCTGCCCGCGCGCATCGCATTGGCGCATCAAACGAACGCAGATGTGTTTGTCTCGCTGCACGCCGACGCGCTCAGCCAGGGGCGCGCGCGCGGCGCGACGGTCTATACCCTTTCTGAAAAAGCCTCTGATCTCGCGTCCGAGCAATTGGCGGCACAGCACAACCGCTCCGACATTCTTGCGGGCGTTGATCTTTCGGACGCGGATGATCAGGTATTGGGTGTTTTGCTTGATCTGGCACGACAAGAAACCATGCCGCGCACGGATGCGCTGGCCGGTGCGCTAGTTGCGGCAATGAAGGCCGCAGGTGGGCCAATCAACAATCGCCCCCGCAGAGAGGCGGCATTCTCGGTTCTGAAAAGTGCCGATATCCCAAGCGTTCTGGTCGAGGTTGGGTTCTTGTCGGATGCTCGCGATCTGGCCAATCTGCGAGATCCTGTCTGGCGCGCCATCATGACAGAGGCCATCGCAACTGGCGTTTTGGCGTGGCGCAAAGAAGATCTGACCCGTGCAGCGCTGGTGCGGCAATAAATTAAGGCTTTGGTCAAGCGCCTGTGCTTTGACCACGGCACGGCAAGCCCCTATGTTTGAAAGACCTGATCTGGACCTTTTTGAATGACGCGATTCATCCTTTCTTTCTTCGGCTCGATCTTCACGCTGGTGACGATGGGCGCAGCTATGGTTGCGCTGTCGGTTGGGGCGGTCTTTTACATGTATGGCCGCGACCTGCCGAGCCACGAGTCGCTGGCGCAATACACCCCGCCCACCATTTCGCGCATTTATTCGGGTGAGGGGCAGATTATCGATGAATTCGCACAGGAACGGCGGCTTTTTGCCCCCGCTGATATGATCCCCGACATGGTGAAACAGGCTTTCATCTCTGCCGAAGACAAGAATTTCTACACCCACGAAGGATACGATTTGCGCGGCATCGCCGCCGCAGGTGTCGAAGCGGTACGTTCGCGTGGGCGCGACGTGCGCGGGGCTTCAACCATCACGCAGCAGGTGATGAAGAACTTCCTTTTGTCCGGGGATCGCCGCGCTGAACGCAAGATCAAAGAGATTATTCTGGCCGCCCGTCTCGAAGACACGCTCGACAAGGATGCAATCCTTGAGCTGTATCTCAATGAGATCTTCCTGGGTCAGAACTCCTATGGCGTGGCCGCCGCCAGCCAGACCTATTTCAACAAAAATCTCGACGAATTGGCTCCACACGAAGCGGCGTTTTTGGCGTCGCTGCCCAAAGCGCCCTCTGATTTCCACCCGGTCCGCCGCAAAGACCGGCTGTTGTCGCGCCGCAACTTCGTGCTGCGGGAAATGTACGAAAACGGCTATATCCCGATGGCCACCTACGAAACAGAGATGGCGCAGCCGCTCCGCTCGGTCCAGAACGGAGATTTCGAAAGCTTCCGCACCGAATTGCCGCCGCGCGATTACTTCACTGATGAAATCCGTCGCCAGCTCAGTGAGGATTTCGGCGAAGGCGAGTTTTTCACGGGTGGCTACACCGTGCGCGCCACCATTGATGCCGAAATGCAGCCCGTGGCGGCGCGTGCGCTGCGCGAACAGCTTGAAGATTATGACCGCCAGCAAGGCCTGTGGCGCGGCACCGGGGCCAAGTTGCCCGCCGACGTGTTGGAAGGGGATGCGTGGCGCGAACCATTGGCGGACCTGCGCGTGGCGCGTGACGTCGATCTGGGCGGCGAATGGCGCGTGGCAGTGGTGCGTCGGGTCGAAGATCAACGTCTGATCCTGGGCATCGAAGGGCAGGGGGCGTCGGACCCTGATCCGGTGGTGCCTCGTGCGGATATCAAATGGCTCAAAGGCAATTTCTATGACAATTTCGAAGCAGGCGACGTGGTGCATGTGCGCGCCGTGACCAACGATGACAACGGTGCATTTGTACGCTGGTCGCTTCGTCAGGTGCCCGAAGTGCAAGGTGCCTTTGTCGCGATGGACGTCAACACCGGCCGTGTGATCGCGATGCAGGGTGGCTTTAGCTACCAGCACTCGGTGTTTAACCGAGCCACCCAGGCCCTGCGCCAGCCCGGTTCTTCGTTCAAACCCTTTGTCTATGCCGCCGCACTCGACAGCGGCTATACCCCGGCCACCATCGTCGTGGACGCACCGATTGAGATCAACACGCCGCAAGGCCTCTGGCGTCCGAAAAACTCGTCCAATCAATTCTATGGCCCAACGCCGCTGCGCACCGGGATTGAACGCTCGCGTAACCTGATGACGATCCGACTGGCCGAAGAGGTGGGTATGGATATCGTCGCCGATTATGCCGAACAATTCGGCGTCTATGACGACATGGGGCCGTTCCTCGCCAATTCCCTGGGTGCCGAAGAGACGACACTTTACAACATGGTGGCCGCTTACGCGATGTTCGCCAATGGTGGTGAGCGGGTGGAGCCGACGTTGGTGGACCGTGTGCAAGACCGCTATGGCCGCACCGTCTATCGCCACGACACGCGGATTTGCCGGGATTGCCAAAGCCTCGCTACGCTGGATCGCAGCACCGGTCCGCGCATCACGTCAAACCGGGAACGGGTGATGAATGCGATCACTGCGTACCAGCTGACTTCGATGATGAAAGGCGTGGTTGACCGCGGGACCGCTGCGCGCGCCATCAATCTGCCTGTGCCTGCGGCAGGCAAAACCGGCACCACGAACGATTCCAAAGACGTCTGGTTTGTGGGCTTTACCTCCAACATCGTGGCGGGCTGTTATATCGGTTACGACCAGCCTAGATCGCTTGGGCGTGGCGCCAGCGGTGGCGGCACCTGTGGCCCGGTGTTTCAGAAGTTTATGTCTGAAGCGGTGCAAAAATTCGGCGGCGGGCCTTTCGAAGTGCCCGATGGCGGGCGTTTCATCAAAATCGACCGGTTCACCGGGGCGCGTCTTGGCGATGATGCCGCCGGGGAAAATGTGGTTGCCGAATATTTCCGCGACGGGGAAGAGCCGCTTTTCGGCATCATGTTCGATGGCGGCTTTGCCATGGGCTCGGACCTGCCTTTGTTTGACGAGGTGGCGAGCGCGGAGTCGACCGTGACCACATCCTCGGGCGCCGAAGTTTTGGTGGCCCCCAAAGCCAACTTTGGCACGCTTAGCTCGGGTGGTCTTTACTGATCCTTTTTGCGGCCCGCTCCTTGCCGCGCCTTGGCGGGCAAGTTACAGATCACGCCTGAAGAAGTTGCAGGACACCGAACATGCGCGCAGAGGTTCAAAACATTGTTGGCGAGATCGAGAAATCGCTCGAATTGCTGGCCCAACGGCTGAACGTGGAGACCGCGCAGTTCCGGCTGGAAGAGTTTAACGCCCGCGTCGAAGACCCCAACCTGTGGGATGACCCGGAAGCAGCGCAAAAGCTTATGCGCGACCGGCAGATGCTGGTGGATGCGATTGATACCTATGAAGGCATCAAACAGGACCTGGCTGACAATATCGAATTGATCGAACTTGGCGAAATGGAAGAAGACGCCGAGGTTGTCAAAGACGCGGAAGGCGCGCTGCAAAAGCTGGCCGAAACCGCTGCGAAGAAAGAGCTTGAGGCGTTGCTGGATGGCGAAGCGGATGGCAATGACACTTTCCTTGAGATCAACTCGGGCGCAGGCGGTACCGAAAGCTGTGACTGGGCCTCAATGCTGGCGCGCATGTATGTGCGGTGGGCCGAGAAAAAAGGCTATAAGGTCGAACTGCAGTCTGAGACGGCGGGTGAAGAGGCCGGGATCAAGTCAGCGGCTTATAAGATTTCCGGCCCGAACGCTTATGGCTGGCTGAAATCAGAATCTGGTGTGCACCGCCTTGTGCGCATCTCTCCTTACGATTCCGCAGCCAAACGGCACACGTCGTTTTCCTCGGTCTGGGTGTACCCGGTGGTCGATGACAACATCGAAATCGAAGTGAACCCGGCCGACATCCGCATCGACACCTACCGCTCCTCCGGGGCGGGCGGTCAGCACGTGAACACCACCGATTCCGCGGTGCGGATCACCCACGCGCCGACAGGCATTGTGGTGACATCGTCGGAAAAGTCCCAGCACCAGAACCGCGATATTGCGATGAAGGCCCTGAAATCGCGGCTCTATCAGCTTGAGCTGGACCGCCGCAGCGCTGACATCAACGCCGCCCACGAAGCAAAAGGCGATGCCGGCTGGGGCAATCAGATCCGGTCTTATGTGCTGCAGCCGTACCAGATGGTCAAAGATCTGCGCACCAATTTTGAAACCTCCGACACCAAAGGCGTGCTGGACGGCGATCTGGACGGGTTGATGGCGGCCACGCTGGCGTTGAATGCCACCGGTAAAACCCGCGCAGAAGCCAACGCAGAGTAATACCCGCGACACCGGGCCAAAACGCGTCAACGCGCATTGGCGCGCGCCAAGTGGCTTGCCTTGACGCCAGTGCAGGGTCAAGGTGCCCCCATGACAGACCTGACAACGCTTTCCGCCCTGGATCTTTCCGATGGGCTCGCCCGCCGCGACTTTTCCGCCCTCGATCTGATGGAGGCCACGCTGGCTCGCATCGAGGCCGTGAACCCCGCGCTCAACGCCATTGTCTCTTTGCGCGACGCAGACGAACTGCGCTCCGCCGCGCGCGCGGCGGACAACGCGGAACGCGCAGGTTGGCTGCACGGGATTCCTATTGCGATCAAAGATCTGGCCAATGCACAAGGCCTGCCCACGACCATGGGCTCGCCCTTGTTCAAAGACACCATCGCCCCCAGCGATGACATCATGGTGGCACGCCTCAAAGCTGCCGGTGCTATCGTGATCGGCAAAACCAATAGCCCCGAATTCGGGTTGGGGTCGCACACGTTCAACCCGGTCTTCGGGACCACCAAAAACCCCTACAACCCGGATCTGACCTGTGGCGGCTCATCCGGCGGGGCGGCCGTGGCGCTGGCGGCTGGGATGCTGGCTGTGGCAGACGGGTCCGACATGATGGGCAGCCTGCGCAACCCGGCCGCGTGGAACAACGTTTATGGCCACCGGCCCAGCTGGGGCCTTGTGCCCACAGAGCCGCGCGCCGACACGTTCATGCACCAATTGGCCACCAACGGCCCGATGGCCCGCTCGCCGCGCGATCTGGCCGCCCTTTTGCACGTGATGGCCGGGCCGGACCCGCGCCAGCCGCATGGCACAACACCAGACGCCACCCTTGCCGCATTGCGCCCCACAGCCGACACGTTGCGCATCGGGTGGCTGGGTGACTGGGGTGGGGCCTTTGCGTTTGAGGCGGGCATTCTGGACCTGTGTCAGGCTGCGCTGACCCAAATGCAAACGCTGGGTCACCAAATTGACGATCTGCCACCGCCGCACCCACGCGAAGCGATTTGGTCATCCTGGGTGACGTTGCGCCACTGGTCTGTCGCATCCGGTCTGGCCGAACTTTACCGCAACGACGCGACCCGCGACCGTTTGAAACAAAGCGCGCAATGGGAGATTTCCAACGGTCTGGCGTTAAGCGCGGAAGACATTCAATCCGCCAGCGCTGCGCGTTCCGCGTATTTCACGCGTATGGCGGCGCTCTTTGAGACCTATGACGTGGTGTGTCTACCAACGGCTCAGGTCTGGCCTTTCCCTGTCTCAACCGAATATCCAACCGAGATCGCCGGACAAGAGATGGACACCTACCACCGCTGGATGGAGGTCATGATCCCGGTCAGCTTGATCGGTCTGCCTGCAATCTCGGTGCCTGTCGGGTTTGGAGGGCCGAATGATATGCCCATGGGGATGCAACTTATCGGAAAGCGCGGGTCCGATGCGATGCTGTTGGCGCTCGCTCAGCAATGGCACGAAGCGACGCATTGGCCTGGCGCGCGGCCACCGCTTCTTGGGTAGGGTAAGGATGTGATACTGAACAGCGTCACATTGCGCGGTTTTTCGCTATTCATAGACGTGTGACGCGCTCTGCAATCTCGGGTGGTGTTGAGCAGTAGATAGACCGACCGCACACCGCCGCGACAAACACTCCAGTTTCTATCTGGCGCATGACGGCTCACGCATGCTTGAATACAAGGCATCTACTCAAGAATGGCTCCTACAACGCACAAGCGAATACGTCTGCGACTTGCAGCAATCACTTTAAGATTTGTCTGAGAAATTCCACGACAATATTCTGCAAAATCTGCGGACCAGTGAACAACTGATACTGATATTCGGATAAACCGGATCAGTTGTTTCGATTTCGCCCAAGTCTGCCGATTTGTTCAATATTTTCGGGCATTTCGGTGCGAAGTGAAACAACGTTGTCCGCGTGAATGACTTCCGGGTCGGGTGCAGATGTAAATCTTTTTATCTGATCAACCAGCGCGCGGCCCCAAGTGTCATCTGTTTTGCTGACCTCATGGGCCCAAAGACCATCTTCGCTTTCACATATCTCAAACGACACAACGTCAGCGACCTCCAATGGCCCACCCTGTACAATTTCCGCTTTTTCAGAAAAATGAACCAAGTCTTGGTTTTCTTCGCACCAAAAAATGACTCGCCCTGAGCGTGTGTTCTTAAACAGTACGACGCCTATCATTTTTTATCTCGCGTTATTTTTAACGGAAGTTCAACCTGTAGTACTCAATATAGCTCTGCCTTTCTGCACGAATATGGCTAATTTGGTTCTCATTAGACACTTTCCGCGCCATTATTTTTTACACTTGATGCGGAATAGCGTCGACGCGGTCCGATAATGTGACTAATATCGGGACGGATTCTCGAGTTTGTTGCAAGGAAGCCCTTTCGGTGCGAGCTAGAAAAGATAATCGATCTCCAAGCGAGTTGCGCGGCATATTCGGCGCAAACCTGAAAGCGCTGTCACAGGCATATCCTTCGGTCTCTGAGCTGTCGCGGCAACTCGGAATTAACCGCACCCAATTCAACCGATACTTGTCTGGTGAGAGCTTCCCAAGGCCGGATGTTTTGGCCCGCATTTGTGCCTTTTTCGGGTTGGACGCACGCATTCTTTTGGAACCAGTAACAGATCTGAGTTCACGCGCAGATCCGCTGACTGGACCGGTTTTGGCCGAATACCTTGGACGCGGGGCGGTTAACGTTCCGTCCAGCGAATTTCCGTCCGGGTTCTATCGATTTTCTCGGCGGTCTTTCATCGATCAAGAGCAGTTTGTTGTTGGCGTCGTTTGGGTTTTCCGGAATGGTCGGGCAACATACATCAAAGGATTTGAAGCCCGCGATGCGATGCGAGCGCAGGGCCTGCCAAGCACGGCTGCAAACCGGTCATTCCTTGGGTTGGTGATGCAGCAAGACGAAGGCATCGCCGCGCTTGTTTCGCGTCGCGGGTCGATGACCTTTTCGTTCAACTTTCTGCACCGCGCATCAAGCTTTGAGAATAACTATTGGGTCGGCTACGTCGCGCGGACAATGCACGAACTATCCAGCACGCAACGCGTGACGCGCATGGTTTACGAATACCTCGGCCCGGACGTACAAAGCGCTTTGCCTGCAGCCCGGACCAGCGGTTTTGTTCCTGAAACGGCGTTGCTTCCAATGCACCGCCGACACTTGCGGCCCGAGGTTGAGTTTTTGTGATCAGCCGCGGGGCAGGGCGGCGACGCCCGTCCGCGCCACATCGATCAATCCCAACGGACG
>JABSSA010000337.1 GCA_013214665.1 Paracoccaceae bacterium | reverse complement strand
CCTTGCTCTTCCCAGGCGCGCAGCTGATCGCGGATCTTCTGATCTGCCAGCACCTCATCGGCGCGGTAGATGCGCTTGGCCACGGTTTCGATTTTCTCGAAAAGGCCCATGTCATCGCTGTAGATCGGCGCGAAATTGGCCATATCCGCATCCGCAATCTCGGCCACACGCTTGGCCAGATCCGCAGAGCCTTCGGAGCCCAATTCCCCGTGACGCGACAGGATTGCTTCGGCACCCTGTTCGGCCACGTAGTCTTTGACCGCCTGCACTTCGGCGTCAGTGTCGGTGACAAAGTGGTTGATCGCGACAACAACCGGCACGCCAAAGGATTTCACGTTCTCGATGTGACGGCCCAGGTTGGCACAGCCGTTCTGCACCGCGCCGACATTTTCCGCACCCAGATCGGCCTTGGCCACGCCGCCGTTCATCTTCATCGCGCGCACGGTTGCCACAACCACCACCACGGATGGGGCGAGGCCAGCCTTGCGGCATTTGATGTTCATGAACTTCTCGGCGCCCAGATCCGCGCCAAATCCCGCTTCGGTCACCACGTAATCGGCCAGTTTCAGCGCGGTTGTGGTGGCGGTGACGGAGTTACAACCATGTGCGATGTTGGCAAACGGGCCACCGTGTACGAAGGCGGGGTTGTTTTCCAGCGTCTGCACCAGGTTTGGCTGCATCGCGTCACGCAAAAGCACGGTCATGGCGCCATCAGCCTTGATATCGCGGCAGAACACAGGCGAGCGGTCACGGCGATACGCCACGATCATGTCACCCAGACGCTTTTCCAAATCCGCGAGGTCCTTGGCGAGGCAAAGGATCGCCATCACTTCGGATGCCACGGTGATGTCAAAGCCGGCTTCGCGTGGGAAGCCGTTGGATACGCCACCCAAGGAGGCGGTGATCTGGCGCAAGGCGCGGTCGTTCATGTCGACAACGCGACGCCACACAACACGGCGTGTGTCGATTTCGAGCGCGTTGCCCCAATAGATGTGATTGTCGATCATCGCGCTGAGCAGGTTGTGCGCAGAGGTGATCGCGTGGAAATCGCCAGTGAAGTGGAGGTTCATTTCCTCCATCGGCACGACCTGCGCCATGCCGCCCCCTGCTGCACCACCCTTCATGCCGAAGTTGGGCCCAAGCGAAGCTTCGCGGATACAGATACAGGCGTTTTTGCCGATGCGGTTCAGGCCATCGCCCAGACCCACGGTGGTGGTGGTCTTACCTTCGCCCGCAGGCGTTGGGTTGATCGCGGTCACGAGGATCAGTTTGCCATCCTGGCGATCCTGAACGGAGTTGATGAACTCCTGGCTGACCTTGGCCTTGTCATGGCCGTAAGGCAGCAGGTCCTTGCTGGCGATGCCCAGCTTTTCACCGATGTCCTGGATGGGTTTCTTATCGGCCTCGCGGGCGATCTCGATGTCAGTTTTGTAAGCCATGCGATGTCCTGGTCTGCAGTCGTATACAATGCCCGCCATCTAGTCTGAGGTGCGACTCAAGCGCAGGCGTGAATCCGACATTTGACACCTGTGAAACGTCCCGGCGCTCGGCGGGCCGCGTGCGAATAGGCGGACGGTGCGGGGGCTCTGCCCCCACGCGCCATGTGCATGGCGCGTTCCCCCGGAGTATTTTCATCCAAAAGAAGGATCAGGCGGTTTTGGCGAGATCGCTCGTGTCCAGAGCATTGCGCAGGAGGGCATTGGTTTCCGACAGCTTGGACTTTGTGTCGCGCGCAAACGCGTACTCGATGTGCGGCGCGATGTCTGGGTTGCGCTTGATAAGCTGCGCCAGCCGGTCGGAGGACATGGCGAAAATCCGCGAAGGTTGGTTCACCGCCACGGTCGCACTGGCTGCGTCATCCGTGAGCACGGCCATTTCGCCGACAAAGTTGCCCGCCCCCACCTGCGCGATGCAGCGATCGTTGATCAGGATATCGACGCTGCCCGACATGATATAGCTGACAGCCTCAACGGGCTGGCCTTCGTCTGTGAGGTGGTCGCCCGGCTGCGCGTCCCGCCACGTGCCATGATCCAACAGCTTGCGGGCATCGAGCTTTTTCAGCGTGGCAAAGCGCGCGTTGATCAGCGCTTCTTCCTCTGCTGAGAAGGTCAGGCGGCTGTTGAGGATGTAGAGCCGGATCATGCCAAAGACCGATATGGTGATCCAGGAGACCTGGATAATGGCTGAAAAGGTGTTCCAGGCGGCAAAGAGTGAAAACAGCACCAGGGCGGCACCAGCCAGGTTCATCTGGGCGTAGGCAAAACCGTTGCCTTTCACGACGCCCATTTGCAGCAAAAGATAGGCACCCAAGTAAAAGGCCACTCCAAAGTAGCCAGCAATCTGAAACAACACGTCTTCTGCCATGTGCCCCTCTCGTCGCAATTGCGCATTTTTGCCTGCAATCCGGTTCATAATGCAAAGACTATTGCGACCAAACCGGCCAATTTGCGCCAATCAGAGCGTTTTGGAGCGGCGATCCGCCATTGCCAGTCGTGGGCCGGCACCTTCTTCGGCCACGCGATCTTCTGGATTATAGAGGCGGCAGGCCTTCAGGCTGAGGCAGCCGCAACCGATGCACCCGTCCAACCTGTCGCGCAACAGCGTGAGCTGCGTCACCCGTTGTTCAATCGCGCCGCGGAATTTTGCGCCAATCCTGGCCCAATCGGCCTTTGTTGGCGTGCGGCTTTTGGGCAGCCGGTCAAGCTCTGCCTTGATTTGCGGCAGGGTAAATCCGCATTGCTGGGCGATCATCACAAAGCTCAGCCGCCGCAGGTCGCCCCGGTCAAAGCGACGCTGGCCGCCCGCATTGCGCCAAGGTGTGATCAATCCCTGATCTTCGTAGTATCGAATGGCGGACACTGCCAACCCGGTACGGGCCGCGATGGCGCCAATGGTCAATCCATCCCGAGGCATCTGAAAAATCGCCCTAAAAAACGTTTGACCTAAAGTTAACTTGAGGAATTAAGCTTGGCAACAGACATGGCAGAAAAGGAATTTTCAGATGATTGCGCAGCTTGAGCACACCAATCTCACGGTCACCGATCCAGAGGCAACCGCCGCCTGGATGGAGCGCCTATTTGGGTGGAAGATCCGTTGGTCCGGCGCCGCCATGCAAACCGGTCGCACCGTGCATGTTGGCACCGACAGCCAATACCTAGCGCTTTTTTCGCCGGGATCTCCCGATGCGCCACAGCAATCCAACTACGCTACCGTGGGTGGGCTAAACCATGTGGCTGTTGTCGTGCCCGATCTTGACGCAATGGAAGCGCAGGTCAAAGCCGAGGGGTTTGAGACCGGCAACCATGGCGATTACGAACCGGGCCGCAGGTTTTATTTCCATGACCATGACGGCATCGAATACGAAGTGGTCAGCTATTCTGACGGGTCCTGATCCCAATTCCCCGTCTGTCCTTCTTTTGGACGAAAAAAACTCCGGGGGTTTGGGGGCAGAGCCCCCATTATACCGAACAGAAATACTTGCATATCGGGGGGCATTTGGTCACAGTCATTTCCCGAAGCGGCGGCCCTTTTGGGCCGCCTTGGACGTTTGGACCGGGCCTATGGATAAAATACTGATGACACGCGCAGGGCACACTGCGCTGGAAACCGAATTAAAAACGCTGAAAACGGATGAGCGGCCTGCCATCATCAGGGCGATTGCCGAGGCGCGCGAGCACGGAGACTTGTCTGAGAACGCCGAATATCACTCCGCGCGCGAAAAGCAGTCGTTCATCGAAGGGCGCATCAAGGAACTCGAAGCGATCTTGTCGCTGGCCGAGGTGATTGATCCGGCCAAGCTGTCTGGCGCGATCAAATTTGGGGCGACCGTAACTTTGGTTGACGAAGACACGGACGAAGAAAAGACCTACCAGATTGTGGGTGAGCATGAAGCCAATATCGAAGCGGGTTTGCTCAACATCAAATCGCCGATCGCCCGCGCGCTTATTGGCAAAGAGGAAGGCGACAGTGTAGAGGTACGCACACCCGGCGGTGAGCGCGCCTATGAAGTGCTAAGCATCGAGTACAAATAAACCCATGTCTGAAAACCCCAAACACGCCAAGCCGACGCCGTTGGGGATTTATGACAAACCCCGCAGCGCTGGCATCACCGACATCGAGATCATTGCGATCGTCTTGACGGTGATTTGGCTGGTTGGGTCAGTCGCGTTTTTTGTCTTTGTGCCTGACGCCACGTTGGGTGGTGCTGACACGCTGCAATTTCTCATGACGCTGTTGGCGATTTTCATGCCTGCGGCGATGATCTGGGTGGCCGCCACAGCGGCGCGGTCTAGCCGGATCATGCGCGAAGAAAGCCAGCGTTTGGAAACCGCGATTGATGCGATGCGTCAGACTTACATCGCACAGGCGCAGACCGGGGCGCAGAACGCGGACAATTCGATCGCCAAAAAGCTCGATGAAATCGCAGAGGCGACCAAAAAGCTGGAAAGCGCGCAAGCGACGTTCAGCACTGCGCGCAGGCCCGCGCCGGCGCTGGAACAGGTGGCTGCGCCAGTTCTACCCACTGCCGATGAACAAACCGCACTCGCGCTGGGCACCTCGGCCGAAGATATGCGTCCGCCAGTGGACACGCTGGATTTTATCCGCGCGCTGAATTTCCCGGAAACGGCAGAAGACGAAGATGGTTTTGCAGCGCTGCGCCGCGCGATGAAGGATCGCTCTGCCGCGCAGATGGTGCAGGCGGCACAGGATATTCTGACCCTGCTCAGTCAGGATGGCATCTATATGGATGATCTGCGCCCTGACCGCGCCCGCCCCGAAGTGTGGCGCGCCTTTGCCGAAGGCACGCGGGGGCGCGAGATTGCGGGCCTTGGCGGTATCCGGGATCGCTCTTCACTGGCGCTGGCGGCGGGGCGGATGAAACAGGATCCGATTTTCCGCGACACCGCCCATCACTTCTTGCGCCGCTTTGATCAGACCTTTGCCAGCTTTGCCAAAGCGGCGAGTGACGAGGATATCGCCGCCTTTGCCGACACGCGCACCGCGCGGGCGTTCATGCTGTTGGGTCGGGTGGCTGGCACGTTTGACTGACACGGGCATCGGCACAGGCCGGTGCAACGCCCATCGCCCGCAGCCTCGATGCGAGGCGCGGGGTCAGAGCCGTTAAGGAGAAGTGGCGCCACTTCGGGCCAGCTTTGGGTAGTGTCGGCGCAGGCCTCTTTTCGAGATCCTGAAATCGGTCAACTGCAGTTTCAAAAACACCGCTTGTTACACGGTCGCCTTGAAGCGCTAGTCATGTACGTACGCGCAGGGTTTTAGCCGCAGATTGGTTAACGGGGCGCGAAGCGTGCGCGCGGTGGGTGTTGCGTGCGAAGCCGCGCGTTTGCTGGTCCATCGGGACGATCTCTCGGGACATTTCTTCGAAATGCCCTGCCGACCAAGGGACCAGCGAACGCGTGGCGGCCTACGGCCTTGTTCCACGCGCGTTTGGCAACTGAGTGCGGTATTCCGTACATCAAACAATCTGACAAATTTCACCCAAGCGCCAGACCGTCGGGGCGGTGCGGCGCTTGCCCGGCGGGCTTCGCCCTTGTTCCGGGCCTGTATCACCCGCATCAGGTGTTCACGTACCCTGCAACAACCTGCAGCATCTTATAGGCAGTGGCCGCATCGTTCTCGACCACGGCCATGAATTCCTCCACGCCCAGCCGCAAACACTGCAATTCGCCTTTGGCCCGCATATCGCGCGCGCGGGGCTCGCCGCGGATCAGGCCAAGTTCGCCCACCAACGTGCCGGTGCCCACCGTGGCGATCAGCTTGTCCTCGCCATCGTCTTGCGGCAGCAAAAGATCCGCTTCGCCTGAGATGATCATATAGGCCCCATCATCGGGCGCGTCGTTCTTGTGGAAGACGTATTCGCCATCCTGCGCCGTGTACCAGCGCGAGCCAAAACCCAGCAGGCGCAATTGCTTGCGGTCGAGGCCCGAGAACATGGCCGTTTGACCCAAGGCCGCCACTTTGCGCGCCAGATCAGCAGATGCGGCGCTGTCGGCTTCGGTTTTGTCTTGCGGCGCTTCGGCCCCGACGAATTGCCCGCCTTCCATCTCCAGATGTGTGTCAAAGACCGACGTGTCTTCGAACTGGTCGCGGATCACGATGAATGTCGTCTCCGGCAGCAACCGGCGCAGGTTTTCCACCATCGTGGTTTGTGCGCTTGGCTCAAAGCTGGCGAGGCAGTCTTGCAAGACCAGAATATCCGGCCGTTTGATCGTGGCGCGGCTAATTGCGAGCGTCTCGGCCAACAGCGCGGGCAGGTTGCTGCCGCCCAGCGAAATCGGCACATCAAAGATCAGCGTCAGCACGTCCTGACCCAGTCCCGCATCAATGATGACCTGCGCTACGATGCGGCGGATATCTTCGCCGCGTGACCCGGCCCCGTCCGAGATTTTGCCATAGAGCATGTTTTCAAGAACGGTAAGGCCCGCGCAGGGCTCTTGCGCATCTAGCGGCACAAACAGCGGATCAAGCGCGCCGCGCAGGGCGGCGCCGTGCTGGCGGCGGATATCCAGGATACGGTCCTTGATGTCATCGCCAAAGGCAGGGCCGATGATTTCCGCCGAAAGGCGCATCGGAACAGAAAGAAGGGCGGCGATCTCTTCGGCTTCAAATCGCTTGCCCGCTGCGCGTTTGGCAGGCAGGTCGAGGGCGGCTTGATAGATGTCATGATCCAGCCCCAGCTTTTGAAACAGCGGGTGATCCGTGCCATCGGTGCCAAAAATCTGGCGCAAAAGGTCGACCACGTTTTCTGCGACATTCAGCAGTGTGTCGTCCAACCCGAGCGCGCGCAATTGGTCGAGAAAGTCTGTTTGCTCGGCCAAAAGGGTCGCGGTGACAGGGAGGCGTGGCGTGGCAAACACGAGGTTTTCGGCCACGGGCAGAGCGGGGTTATAGTTGCTTTCCTCGAACGGGTAGACCCAGCGCCAGAGCGCGGCTTCTTCTAGTGCTGCTTTGATCTTGGGGCGCAGCGCCACCAGCTGATCAGAGACGTCCGGATGTGCTTCGGCATCAAAGGTTTGGTCCAGCGCCCGGCGGAAAAGGGCTGTGCCTGATCCCATGCCTTCGGCCAGCTGGAACCACCATGCGCGCAGATCTGCTGCATCTTCCAACTGCGCCACGCTTGGGTCGATCCACTCGACTTCAGGCGATTCAACCGCATTGCCCGAGCGCGCGGCCTCAGTGCGCCATGCGGCATCACCAGGCTCGGCCAAGGGCTGGCGTTTCAGGGGCAAAAGAACATTGTCACCAAAGCTGCCCTGAAACATCACGGGTCGCGATGTGGCGTGGCCGATCTTGGCGGCGATGGTGGCCTGATGCACATCCGACAGCACATTGCCTCCGATGGTGATTGACCCGCTGGAGGGCACCATTTCGCGGGTCAGCACACCGGCCAGCGCGCGGCGGTCCTCATCGCTGGGGGCGGTGATGCCGATAACCGATTGACCGGCAAAGGTCTGGTTCAGGCCGTCCAGCACCGGGTTCCCATCGGAATCGCGCACGGTCATGCGCTCAAACACGATATCACCGCGCAGCTGTTCTTCGGTGTCTGGCAGACCATCAAACAGCTTTTCGTCCACCATGCCTTGCGGCGCAAAGCGTTCCACTACGGTCTCCCACCGCAGCGACATGTCAGCTACCTGGTTGTAGTAAGCCAAGAGCTCTTTCCACGGGCTGGCAATATCTTTGTAGGCGGTCAGACCCGCCACCAAGGCGCCCAAAGTTACATCGCCCGTGATCACCAGATAGCCGCCCACCGAGTAGAAAAAGAACGGTGTGATTTGGTTGATGAAGTTGTTGAGAAACTTCATGAAGAATTTTTTCTTGTAGATCTCAAACCGGATCCAGAAGAGGCGGTTCAACCGGTCGGTGATCATCGCCATCCGGTAGCGCCACCCGCCGGACACACGCAGCGCGCTGGCTCCTGCGGCGCCTTCGCCAATCTCGGCGGCCAAGGCGCGCACCTGAATAACGCGCTTTTTGTTTAGCTTGTTTATCTGGCGCTGCAATTTGGGGATCAACCACGCCTGTAACGGAATAAGCGCAATCGCGGCCAATCCGAAAGTAACGCTTTGCATGAACAAAAACGCCAGAATGGTCAGCATCTGCCCCGCCTGTTGCACCGGCTGCGACAGGGCATTGCCCATCAATCCGCCCATCGGCTCGGCCTCAGCCGACACCATGCTGACGATCTCACCCTGACTTGTCCGTTCGAAATAAGGTGCCGGAAACCGCAGCATCCGAGCGATCAGGGAATACCGCAACCGCCGCAGCATCCGTTCGGCCAACACACCCTTCATCGTGTTGACCCGCATCTTGAGCAGGCCATGGGCCGTGACCGAGAGAAGAAAGAGGCCGCACAAGATCATCAAATAGGTGATTTGTGGAATGTCGTAGCCGTAGGCGTTGATCACATCACTGGGCGAGGCGATGGCTTCGTTGATGATGCGTTTCGGCAGCTCCAGCGTGAGATAGAGCAGCGGCATAAGCAGGACCGTCACGATCAATAAGATGAATTGATCGCGTTTCGAGTATTTCCAAATAAATGCGAACAGCGTCTTTTCGATGGTGATGCTCGCTTAAATATCAATCAATTTTCATACCGAGCATCCGCAAAATCAGCGGCGCCCCGTCCCCTAAGGTCAACCCTAACTATGACAACACACCGACTGTCAATTGAATTGCGCAACGCGACCGTTGCTCATGGCCAGAAAGCTGCATAAGTTAACATCACGGAAAAAAGGGAAATTTTGTTGGAAGATCTCATTTTGCAGGCGCTTGCCCTGATCGTGCTCTTGCAGGTCAAGCATCTCTTTGCGGATTACTTCCTGCAGACGCCCATGATGTTGCGGGATCGGGGAAAATACCTGCACATCGGCCGCGTGGCGCATGTTTTGGTGCATGCCGCCGGCAGCTTGGTGGCGTTTGCGGTGGTGGGGGCACCTCTGCCGGTGATGATCGGGATTGTCCTGATTGAGGCCGTGCTGCATTTCCATATCGACTACGGCAAAGGCCGTTGGTCTGATTTTGCTCAAGATGGGCCTTCTGACGCCAGTTACTGGCGCGCCCACGGCGTGGATCAGGCGGCGCATCAGCTGACCTATGTGGGCATGGCCGTAGGGTGGGCGCTGGCGGTGATGTAATTTGGAATGCGCCAATCCCTGCGTCACATTCCGTCTTGTGATCCCATCGGTTCCGGTATGATGTGACGCGAAACTCGGGCCGTTGGCCTCTTTACGACAAAGGATATGCCCCATGGCCGGACCTCTGGCATCGCTCAATGTTGTGGAATTCACCGGGCTTGGGCCCGCGCCATTGGCGGCGCAGCTGCTGGCCGATCTTGGGGCGCGGGTTGTGGTGATTGATCGCAAAAGCGGTGCGGCGGACCCGGCGGATATCAACCGCCGTGGCAAACACTCGGTCGCGCTTAATCTCAAGACAGAGGGCGGGCAGAAGGCGGCACGCGATATCATCGCCGCCTCCGATGTGCTGATCGAAGGGTTTCGCCCCGGTGTGATGGAAAAGCTGGGGCTGGGGCCGGATGATTGCCCAGAAAGCCTGATCTATGCGCGGATGACAGGCTGGGGCCAGACCGGCCCGGCGGCGCTGACGGCGGGGCATGATCTGACCTATCTCGCCACCACTGGCATTTTGCACATGATCGGCCCAAAGGATGGGCCGCCGATGCCACCGCTCAATCTGGTGGCGGATTTTGGCGGTGGTACGATGTTTTTGATCATGGGGATCCTGTCGGCCCTGTTTGAGCGGGGTGTTTCGGGCAAGGGGCAGGTTGTGGATGCCGCGATGGTCGATGGCGTGCCAGCACTCGCCGCGATGATCCTGGGCTGGCTCAGCAAGGGCGAATGGGCCGAGACGCGTCAATCCAACCTGCTCGATGGCGGCGCACCGTTTTATCGCTGCTATACCTGCGCGGATGGTAAACACATCGCCTTTGGCGCGCTTGAACCGCAGTTCTTTGCCGAATTCGTCGATCTTGCGGGCGCGCCGCAGAGCGACAAGGCGGATCAGTACAACCACAGCCTCTGGCCCGACATGCACGCACGCTACGAAGCGATCTTTGCCAGCCGCAACCGGGATGATTGGGCCGCGCTTTTTGAAAAGACCGACGCATGTGTTGCACCGGTGCTGACCGTGGCAGAGGCAGCGGCGCGGCCGCACAATGTGGATCGTACGCTTTACACACAGGTCGAAGGCACCTGGCACGCCCACGCTGCCCCTCGTTTTGGGCGCAGCGACACAAGCCTGACCCACAGCACCCACGCGCCTGGGGCGGATACCGACGCGGTGCTGGCTGAACTGGGGTACGGGCCCGAGGCGGTGGCGGCGTTGCGCGCGGAGGGCGCGCTGACATGAAGGCGGCCATTGTCGGTGCGGGGATTGGCGGGCTTTCTGCCGCCATCGCGCTGGCATTGCGGGGCTGGGAGGTTGCGGTTTACGAACAGGCCCCGGCGTTGACCGAAGTGGGGGCAGGGGTACAGATCGCGCCCAACGGGATGCGCGTGCTGGATGCGCTGGGTGTGACACCGGGAATGGCGCAGACGCTGTTTGAACCAGAGGCCATCGAGATGCGTGTTGGCCGCTCGGGGCGGCGGGTGTTTCGATTGCCAATGCGCAGCGAAGCACAGGCGCGGTGGGGTGCGCGCTACATCCACATTCATCGCGCCGATCTGATCGCCGCGCTGGAAGCGCGTTTGAACGCGCTTGCGCCCGGCTGCATCACGCTGGGCGCGACGGTCGAAGGTTACACTTCTGCATCGCCTGCGCGCCTGCGCGTGAACGGGGCTGAGGTTGCGGCAGATCTGATCGTGGGCGCGGATGGCCTGCATTCGGTCTTTCGCCAACAGATGCTGGGGCCAGAACAGCCGCGCTATACCGGCAACCTGGCCTGGCGCGCGGTTGTCCCGACAGAGGCGCTTTCATCCCCACCACCGCCCACGGCGTGTGTCTGGGTTGGCCAAGGCTGCCACGCCGTCACAACACGCCTGCGTGCAGGCTCTATGGTGAACTTTGTCGGCGTCGTCGAAACGCCCGCCCCGTCCGAGGAAAGTTGGCGACAGGAAGGGGACCGCGCCGATGTGGCGGCGGTGTTTGGCGACTGGGATGCATCGATGGCCGAGGTGGTGGCCAAAGCCCCCGTATTCCACCGCTGG
>JABSSA010000336.1 GCA_013214665.1 Paracoccaceae bacterium | reverse complement strand
CCTTCGGATTAGCTGGCTGTACAGCATGCTGAGCATGAATGGCCCCCAAACGGCCAGAAACGGCGGGCGCCGTGAGTTCAGGCTGACCAAGCCGCACATTGGATGCGCTATCTGCGTTTGGGGAGGTCGGTGCAGTAGCGAGGGGAGGAGGCGCGGCTTGGCCATTCGGTTGAGGCTTGCCTGTCGATACAAGAGGCGCGACAGGCGATGGCCCCGAGAATTGAGAGAGTGCTAGCTGTTTAGACGCATCCGCACCGGACGGGGTCATACCCTGCGCAGCGACATCAATTTTCGCGACGGTGTTGGATGCTGAATTTGGAATGATCTGAGCGGCGGCGGAGCCCGCTTGGACTGGCACAGGCGCTATCCCGGCTGGTGCCGCAGGTTGCGCCGGCGCGGTATTTGGGACAGCGGTGGGCGTCGGGCGATCGGTGATGTGCGGGACTGGTGCCGTGGCGGGCTGCGCCGCTGGCGTCTGTGTCGTCGCAGCAGATGCAATGGCCACGTCAAGACCGGCGCTGCTCAACACGCCACCTTCTTGACCCAGCGCTGCTTCGTTTGGCACAGCGACTGCCGTGACAGCACCACCTTGCAAAAGCTCATCTAGGACGCCCGTAGAAGGCGCTGTTTGAGGGAGGGCCTGACCCTCAGCCGCATTGGAATCGGTCGTCAAAGCCGCCCGGGCCAGCTCAACAACGCCAGATCCCACCGCGACCGGAACCGCGGCCACATCCAGCGCGCCTGCCGCCACCGCAGTCGCGACACCCGGCGCGGATTTCAAACCATCAAGTAAGCCAGCCTGAGCTCCAACAGGCGGCGCAACACCGCCCTGCGCCCCACCCTCAGCAAGGAAAGCCGCAAAATTCGCTGGCGCGCCGTCTTGACCTGTCTTGCCACCCACACCCTGACCAGACACGCCTAAAGACGCAGCATTCTGTGCCGCGTCAGCGCCTATCGTCTGAAGTATGGTTTGCAACATCTCTTAAGTGTCTTTGTCAGCCAGAGGTCAAAACTTGGGAAAAGCCGCACAAAACAAGGATAACATACCGTTCTTCAAGATATGGACGATCAATCAAGGATAAGAAAGTGAAAGATTGTAAATATACTCAAAAATCCAAGTTTTAATTTACCTCACATTAAGAAAAGGCTGACTACCACCAAGAATTAACCTCGCCTTAACCGCCCAAACCTTGCCACAAAACGCCCGCGCCATCCTCATTGAGGCTCCTGTCACGCCTCTAGACAGAAGTGTCTAGACAGACTCAGCGCCATCTCCTAGCGTGCAGAAAAATGGGCTCTGCGGCGTGCGAAACGACCGCGTTCAGAGGAGATGAAATGATGAAATCACATTACCGGGTTGTGGTGATCGGCGGCGGCGTTGTGGGCGCGTCGGTCCTGTATCATTTGGCGAAAATGGGCTGGAGCGATGTGGCTCTTGTCGAACGCTCCGTGCTGACTGCCGGATCAAGCTGGCACGCTGCGGGCGGCATTCACGCGCTGAACGCCGATCCCAACATCGCCGCTCTTCAGGCCTATACGATCGACCTGCTGCCGACGATCCAAGAGGAAAGCGGTCAGGACATCGGCCTGCACATGACCGGCGGCCTCACCATGGCGGGCACGCCCGACCGCTGGGAATGGCTGCAATCGGCCTACCGCGTGTTCCAATCCATCGGCATCGAAGATTGCCGCCTTGTCAGCGTGGAAGAAGCGCTGGCACTCAACCCGATCATGTCGGGTGACGGGCTTTTGGGCGGCATGTGGGCCGACCGCGAAGGTTACATCGACACCACCGGCACCGTACACGCCTACGCGGGTGCGGCCAAGAAATTCGGCGCAACCGTGATCGAACACAACCGCGTGCTTGAGCTGAACCAGACCCTCGAAGGCTGGGAGGTTGTGACCGAAAAAGGCACCATCGCTTGCGAACACGTGGTCAACGCGGGCGGCCTCTGGGCCAAGCAGGTGGGCCGCATGGCGGGCATCGAATTGCCGGTGTCTCCGCTCAATCACCATTACCTGATCTCTGACACGATCCCACAGCTGGAAGAGCTGGATTTCGAAGTGCCGATGACGGTGGACCTCGAAGGTTTCACCTATCTGCGGCAAGACCAGAAAGGCGTTCTGCTGGGCATTTACGAGATCGACCACCAGCACTGGAACATGGACGGCGCGCCGTGGGAATACGGCTTTGAGCTGCAACAGGAAGACCCCGACCGCATCGAACACGAGCTGACGCTGGGCTTTGAACGCTACCCCTGTCTGCAAGAGGTTGGCGTGAAAACATGGGTCAACGGCGCGTTCACCTTCTCGCCCGATGGCAACCCACTTGTCGGCCCCGTACCCGGCAAACGCGGCTATTGGAGCGCCTGTGCGGTGATGGCGGGTTTCCTCCAAGGCGGCGGTGTGGGCAAATCGCTCGCCGAATGGATGATCCACGGCGAGCCTGAGGCCGATGTCTACGGCATGGATGTCGCCCGCTACGGCATCTGGGCCGAAAACAAGCAATACATCAAGGAAACCACCGGCCAGTTCTATTCCCGTCGCTTCGTGATGACCTATCCGAACGAACAATTGCCCGCGGGCCGCCCGTTGAAAAAGGCCCCGGCCTATTCCGACATGTCTGAGGCGGGATGTGTCTGGGGGCAAAGCTGGGATCTTGAGGTGCCGCTTTACTTTGCCGAGAAAGGCTTTGAAGAAACGCCATCGCTCAAGCGCTCCAACGCCTTCGACATCGTGGCCAAGGAATGCAAAGCGGTCCGCGAAGGCGTGGGCCTGCTCGACATTTCCGGCTTTTCCCGGTTTGAGGTCTCCGGCCCCAACGCCGAAAGCTGGCTAAACGAGATCTTCTCGACCAAACTGCCCAAACCCGGCCGCGCGCGTCTGGCGGTGATGCTGGGCGAAGACGGGCGGCTCAAGGGTGATCTGACGCTCTTTAACTGGGGCGACGGCACCTGGTGGATCATGGGCAGCTATTATCTGCGCACATGGCACATGCGCTGGTTCAACGACCACATGGCGGATGGCGTCACCCTGCGTGATCTGGGCGAAGAAACCTGCGGCTTCTCGCTCTCCGGCCCGAAATCCCGCGCTGTGATCGAAAAGCTGACCGATGGCGCCGTGGGCGATCTGCCCTTCATGGGCTGCGGCAGCTTCGACATTGGCCTCTTGCGCTGCAAAGTGGCGCGGATGTCTGTGACGGGGGAACTGGGCTATGAAATCTCCTGCCGCATGGGCGATCACATCACCTTGCGCAAAATCCTGCTTGAGGCGGGAGCGGATGAGGGGATCGTCGAATACGGCTTTAACGCGCTGCTGAGTCTGCGGATCGAAAAGAGCTTTGGCATCTGGTCCGCCGAATTCACGCAAGGTTACACGCCGGGCATGACGGCGATGGACCGCTGGATTGATTGGGACAAGCCCAGCTTTGTCGGACGTGACGCCGCTGTGGCCGAACGCGACGGCAACGGCCCCGCGCAGGTGCAGGTCACACTGGAGGTCGATGCTTCTGATGCGGATGCCAGCGGGTTCGAACCGGTCTGGCACAACGGCGAAAAGGTGGGCTTTGTGACCTCAGGCGGCTACGGCCACACCATCGGCAAATCGCTGGCCATGGCGTTGGTTAACGCCGATGTGGCAGCGGAAGGCACGGACCTTGCCGTACACATCGTGGGCGTTGAGAAATCTGCCAAGGTGATCGCCCCGTCGCCCTATGACCCCGAAGGCAAGGCGATGCGGCCATGACCGCGATCGTACATCAAACAACCTGGCACGGTGCAGCGGCCGTAGGCCGCCGTGCCAGCGCCGGACCGGTCCCGCCGGTCAGGCGCTTGGTCAACGACAGTGCGCCGAACGGTCAAAGCGCTACCTTGTCGACCATAAATCGCGGCGAACCGATGTCACTGCGCCTGCCCACCGGCCCGGCGCTGGCACGCATCATCCGCCGCCCGACATATCCAACCACAGGGTTACACCCATGAGAACCGGACGACGCGGACGCACAAGGGGTGGCGCGGAGGAAAAGCCCGCCCGCCAGCCGAATTATCGGCAGCTCAAAAATCCGTTCCCCCCGATGAACGCCTTTTCCGACGATCACATTGTCGCCATGCACAATGCAGGCCTCGATATTCTGGAAGACAAAGGCATGAAGGTGCTACTTCCTGAGGCCCGTGCCATCTTCAAAGCGGGCGGCGCGCGTGTCGATGAAGACAGCGAAATGGTCTTTATCGGGCGCGATATCGTGGCAGAGGCGCTGCGCACCGCGCCCAAGTCCATTGATGTGGCCGCGGGCGTGCCCGAACGTGATCTGGTGCTCGAACTGGGCAGCCTCGCCTTCCAACCCGGCGCAGGCGCCCCGCACGCCACAGATTGCGAACGCGGCCGCCGCCCCGGCACGCTGGCAGATTTTCAGGAACTCGTGCGCCTGACCCAGCATTTCGACGTGCTGCACATGATGCCGCCGCTGATCGAAGCGCAAGACGTGCCCACGCATCTGCGCCACTACGAAAGTATGCGCACTCAGCTCACGCTTTCCGACAAGGTGCCCTTTGTCTTTTCGCGCGGCACCCCGCAAACCGACCAGAGCTTTGAAATGCTCGCCGCCTATCGCGGGCTGAGCGACGACGAATTCGCCGCCCGCGCCCATTGCTATACGATCATCAACACCAATTCGCCGCGCACGTTGGATATCCCGATGGCCCAGGGCCTGATCGACTTTGCCAAGGCCCGGCAGGTGGCGATCGTCACGCCCTTTACGCTGATGGGCGCGATGGCCCCGATCACCGTCGCAGGTGCCATCACCCTCAGCCATGCCGAAGCGCTGGCCGCCATCACGCTGGTGCAGCTTACCAACCCCGGCGCGCCCGTGACCTATGGTACCTTCACCTCCAACGTGGATATGAAATCCGGTGCGCCTGTCTTTGGCACGCCCGAACATTTCCGCGCCTCCCTCGCCGCCGGCCAACTCGCGCGCCTCATCGGCCTACCGTGGCGTTCCGCCTCCGGCTCTGCGGCCAATCTCAACGATGTGCAGGCCGCCAATGAAACCCAGTTCGGCACATGGGGCTGCCTGATGGCCGGCGCGACTGTCGTGATCCACGCCGCAGGGTGGCTCGAAGGCGGGCTGACCGTGTCTTATGAAAAGCTGATCACCGATCTGGAAGTTGTGCAAATGGTGGCCGAGCTGTGCCTCGCCCAACAAAGCGCGGGCAGCGACTTGGCGCTCGATGCCATCGACGAAGTGCAACCCGGCGGCCATTTCTTTGGCGCGGCCCACACGATGGAACGCTACCAGACCGAATTCTACGCGCCTCTGATCAGCGATTACGCCAATTTCGGCACCTGGACAGAACGCGGCGAGGTCAACACAACCGACCGCGCCACCACGCTCTGGAAATCCATTCTGGCCGAACCTTCCCCCGTCAACGTCGACGGCAACCGCCTCGAAACCCTCAACGCGCTGATCGCGCAAGGTGCCGCTTCGGGCGGCGCGCCCCCAATCAGCTGATGGCGCGCGTCACCCCCCTGCACCGCGACGACCCGGACAAGGAACCCCTCGCTGGAAATGTGCGTGTCACCAAGCAAGATTGGCTCAACGTCGCCCTTGATACGCTGATCACGGACGGGATCGAACAGGTCAAAGTGCTGGCCCTGGCCGACCGGATGAGCGTGTCGCGCTCCAGCTTTTATTGGTATTTCAAAAGCCGTCAGGATCTTCTGGATGCGCTGCTGGATCACTGGCTGGCCACAAACACCAAAGCCATCATCACCGCCGCCGAAAAAGACGCGCGCACCGTAACCGAAGCGGTCTGTAACATCTTTATCGGCTTCGTGGACCCCAACCAGTTCAGCACCACACTTGATTTTGCCATCCGCGACTGGGCCCGCCGTTCAGGCAAGGTGCGCCGCGTGATCGACACCTCAGACGCGCAAAGGCTCGCAGCGATCACGCAAGTGTTCGAACGCTTCGGCTATCCCTCCGACGAAAGCCTGATCCGCGCCAAAGTGCTTTATTACATGCAAATCGGCTACAATGACGCCGACCTGCAAGAACCGATGGACGCACGCCAATCCCAGGTTGGCCACTACATCCATGCCTTCACCGGCCAACACGCCAGCGAGGCAGAGCTCACCGCGTTTCGCGCCGCAATTGGCGCCTTTGCGCCGTAAAGCGCGCCATCCACCAAGCCGTCGAACCGCGCATGTGACCTCCGCGCCACATCTGACAACCACTCCGCTCGTAACACCCGATCAACCCCACCTCGCCCTTGCAGGAGCCCAAAGCGCTCACTACCCAAAGGACAACGGGCCTGGGGGGGCACGGTTGGGAAAATTCAGATGCGTCTCCTCTTGGCAAGCCTTCTTGCCACCACGCTGATATCACAGGCCGCCCTCGCCCAAGAGCGCACACGCCTCGGCTTTGGCTTCATCGCAAACAACGACCTCATTGGCGACGGCAAAGACAGATGGCGCACCGGCTCCGTCGCCTCGTCACGCGTCTGGGGCACCGGCTGGGACGGGGTGCTGCCCACAACCTTTGGCGATCTGATTGAGCTGCGTATCGGAGGCGAGATCATCACGCCCAGCAACATCAGCGGCAACACCGCAGGCGACCGGCCCTATGTCGGCGCGCTGTCGCTGGGCGCACATACTCATTTTGAGCGCAGAGCCCTGGAATACAGCATGGGTGCAGATCTGGTCGTCACTGGCCCGGCCACGCAACTGGACGAATTACAATCGGCGATCCACGATCTGGTCAACATCCGCCAACCCAGTGACGCGGTCAAAGACAGCCAAATCGCCAACGGCCTGCATCCCACCGCCGTCATCGAGGTTGGGCGCACCTTTTCCTTTGGCCAGACCGGGCAATTGCGCCCCTTTGTCGAAGGGCGCGCCGGCGTGGAAACCATGCTGCGCGCAGGCTTTGACCTGACCCTTGGCCAACTGGGCAACGGCGAGCTTTTGGTGCGCGACCCAACCACCGGCCAACGCTACCGCGCGATTGATCAAGAATGGTCAGGCTATAGCTTTGTGCTGGGCGCAGACGTGGCCCATGTGGCCGACAGCACCTTCTTTCCAGACAGCAGCGGTGTAACCGTCTCAGACAGCCGCGAACGCGTGCGCGCAGGCGTCCATTGGCAAAATGATCGCGGCGCGGCGGCCTTTTTCGGGCTCACCTGGCTGGGTGAGGAATTCGAAGGCCAGTCCGACACCCAATTGGTCGGCTCTGTTAGGTTGCGCATTAACTTCTGACGTTAAATTTTTGAAAATAGTAAATAAAAACGTCTATGCGTGATTCGCAAAATCTGCTAATACACAAAAAAACGATAAAAGGCAGGCAAACAGGCATATGAAAACGGGCTACAGCGGCACGTTTGTCATTTCCTGGACGCAAACCGAAGTGGATGGGATTAGCGCTGGGTCACAGCGCGCTTTAAGTGTTGGTGCCTCTTGGGCATGGCGTGGGGACGCCATTTGTGTAGATGGTCCCTCTGATCGGTTGCGGCTGGATGCGGCAAGCGGATCTGAAAGAACAAGGCAACGTGCGGCACGCATGGTGCAAAAACTGGTTGGGGCAGCTGTCACAGACACGCCAGCCTCCGACCTTGACCTCTTGGAAGACGATTTCGAAGCGTCCCCATTTCGCGACAACACGATTGTGGTCAGTGACGGGGCACAAAGCTATACCGGCACCATGATTGACGTGCGGCCCGATACACCGCCGTTGATCATGTTCCTTGATCAACTGCCACCCAAAAACCGCGACCTCTGGGTGGTGCACGCTACAACGACGGCACCCCCCACCCCTGTTGATCCTCAGGAACAAGGCGCGGTCATTTGCTTTACCCCCGGCACACGGCTGTTAACGGCAGATGGCGACGTGGCGATCGAGGATTTGCACGAAGGCAGCCTGATCCAGACCAAAGATAACGGCCTGCAGCCCATCGAATGGATTGGCGGGCGCAAGATGACCGGCGCGCGGCTGTTTGCCATGCCATGGCTGCGCCCTGTGCGCATGGCCGCACATGCTTTGGGCGGATCCAAACCCGATGAACAGCTGCTGGTGTCACCCATGCACCGCATCATCCTCAGCGGTCAGATCGCCCGCGATCTTTTCAACGAAGATGAGGTATTGGTGACGGCCAAAGACATGATCAACGGGAAAACCGTCACGATGGATCACCAGATGCGCGAAGTGACGTATATCCACGTCCTTCTGCCTCGTCACGAGGTCATCTGGGCCAACGGGCTGGCCACCGAAAGCTATCACCCCGCCAGCGCGCCTCTTTCGGCCCTCTCCAAGGTGGATCGCGAAACGCTTTTGGCACGCTATCCGGATCTGGGCGTTGATGCGCATCGCTATGGCGGCTATGCCCGGCGCAACCTGACCACCAGCGAAGCGGCGATCCTGCAACACGCGGCGTAACACAGAGACAAAGCGCACGGGCGGCTTTACCCCGACATGGCACAGGCTAAGTTGCGCCAAACGGTTCAGCAGGAGCACGCCCATGACCCCGCCCGACACGATGATGGCCGTCGTCACCACCGGCAACGGCGGCTATGACAAGCTGCACTACACCTCTGTGCCCACCCCAAAGCCGGGGCCGCGCGATGTGTTGGTCCAGGTGCT
>JABSSA010000335.1 GCA_013214665.1 Paracoccaceae bacterium | reverse complement strand
TGAGTAGTATCGCGATTTGCGTGTGTTGCGCAAAATGGGGTATATTTCATGCTATTGTTCGTTCAAGATGGACAATAAGCGTTGATTCAACTTAAAGTTTGTTAACACACTTTAAAAGTTAAATTCGTTTAAATTCAACAGATGAATTTAACCCTGAATTGCACAAAAATGGTTAACTCTCCTTAAAAGTGTTTTCACTTTTTTTAGTATTTGACTGAATCTAGTGAATGCCCGTTTGGTCCACTCCTGAGAATAGAAAAGACCGATTTTTTAGCTGCTTAAGACATGTGTCTACCGCAGCGGAGGTGTTGTTTGAGCGGATGGGTCCCGCTCGAATGTGTGTTGGACGCCTTCAAATCGGTTTGTTTAAGAGTGGAGCGCGTTTTGGCGAGCGATTTTGGATATATCCAAAGCCGTTTGGGCGGCTGTGGAGCATTCGCTGCTTTCGAACAGGCGGCACATCGGTGGCCCGACAACACAGCCACCTTCGGCGCTACAGCGTCGTTCACGTACAGCGATACGTTGAACGCGGCTGTCGCTTTGGCCGATCAACTCTATGCGTCTGATCTGCGTGCCGGCGACTACGTTGGTATCGAAGTGTCGCGCTCCCATCAGGCCGTTGTTGCGATGCTGGCCTGTGCTCGCCTTGGTCTGTGCTTTGTGCCGCTCGACGCCGGTTACGCCGCCGAGCAGATTGAGTTCATTCTGAATGACCTCCCGCTTTCTGCTGTTCTGGTCGCCGATCACGGCTCGCGCGTCGCACCGCATCTGCCCGCAAGCTGCCTTGCGCTTGAAGCCACGGCACTCCCCCCGGCCAAATCTGCGCCCGCCACTGATATCGACGGCAGCGCGCCGCTATGCGTGCTCTATACCTCAGGCACAACAGGCGCACCCAAAGGTGTGGTGATCCCAAATCGGGCCGTCACTCAAATCGCGTTGCATCACGATATTCTGCAAATCAACGCCGATGACGTTGTGCTGCACGCCTCAACGCTGGCTTGCGATGGTGGCATTTTTGAATGCTTCTTGCCGTTGGTGAATGGCGCAGCTGTTGCCATTGTCGAAGGACAGGCCCCATCACTTTCCGCGATTGCCGACGTTCTCAAGACGCGGCACGTCACGGTCACACCTTGGTACGCGGGCTTGTTCCATATGATGGTCGACAGCCATCTGGACGCCTTCCAATCTGTGCGTCTGTGCCAGGCGGGCGGTGACGTAATGTCGATCCCCCATGCCAGCAAGCTGATGCAGGCCCACCCACAGATCGCGTTGATCAATGGCTATGGTCCAACCGAGACGTTTTACAACAGCCTTTATCATGTCGTGACCGATCACGATCTCACGCTTGATGCGCTGCCGATCGGAGCGGTTTTGACAGGCGAAACCGCCCTTGTATTGGATGATGACTTGCAACCGGTCCCAGCGGGAACCATCGGCCAGCTGGCCGTGGGCGGGGCGGGTGTTGCGCTTGGGTATTTCGGGCGCGAGGCGCTGAGCCATGGGGCCTTTGTCGCGGATCCAACCGGAGCGTCCGAAGATCGCGTTTACCTCACTGGCGATCTGGCCCGGATGAATGAAAACGGCCTTCTCGAATTCCACGGGCGCGCGGACCGTCAGGTGAAAATGGCGGGCCGTCGGGTTGAGATTGACGGTGTCGAAGCAGCGCTGCGGCACACGACCTTGGTGCAGGACGCAGCGGTTGTTTTGAACACGCGCGATGCCGGGCCAGCGCAGCTGATTGCCTTTGTTGTGCCAACTGATCCGGTCGCGGATCAGGCTGAATTTACAAGGCAATTACGTGCCGAAGCCAACTCCACGCTCCACCGCGATGTCTTTCCACGCCAGATCCACATCCGCGATGCATTCCCTTTGACCAACACAGGTAAGGTTGACCGCAAAGCCATGCTGGCTGCGCTGCCGGAAAACGCCACCGCGGCGTCGACGGCCACCCGGGATACCGCAGACGTCGCCGCAACACTCGCGCAGGTTTGGCAAACCGTGCTGGGGTGTGCTGCGCCGAAAGCAAATCAGACCTTCTTTGATCTTGGCGGAACGTCACTGCAATTGATCGAAGCCCATGCGCAGATCGAAACCGCGCTGGGATGCACCTTTGACATCGCAATGATGTTCGAAACTCCGCGCTTTGCCGATCTGAACGCCCGCTTGTCTGAGCTGTCTGCCGACACCGCGACCACTTCTACGACGCCGTCGCAAAAGCCCGTGGATCACGCAGGCCCGATTGCCATCATCGGTATGGCCGCGCGGCTTCCCGGAGTGGAAGACCTCGACGCCTTTTGGGACGCCAGCCTAAACGGCGTGAGCGTGATTGATCATTTCGACCCTAACGACGCCGAAGACACCTACAATCCAGAACAACGCGCGCGTGCCAATTATGTGCCGGCGCGGTCTGTATTGACCAACGCGGACGCATTTGACCCGGCCTTTTTCGGGATGCGTAAGCGCGAGGCAGAGTTGATGGACCCGCAGGCGCGTGTGTTCCTGGAGGTCTGCCAATCCGCGCTCGACAATGCGGGCGTTGATCCGGACCGCGCGGACGCGCGGATCGGGGTTTATGCCGGATCGTCCATGTCGACCTATCTGCATCAGAATTTGCTGAAAGACCGCGACGCGATCGAAACCTTCACGTCCGGCTTCCAGCTTGATTATTCCTTGCTGGCTGGCAACACACAGGATGGCATCGCGACCCGCGTGGCCTTTGCCTTGGGCCTGCACGGCCCGGCCATCGCGATCAAAACGGCCTGTTCTACATCGCTGACTGCAATCTCAGTCGCGTGTCAGGCGCTACGCTCTGGCGCGACTGATATGGCGATTGCGGGGGGTGTTTCGATCACCTTCCCGCAAAAGCGCGGGTATTTCTATCAAGAGGGCGGCATGGCGTCGCCCGATGGCCGCTGCCGCCCATTTGACCAGGACGCGGCTGGCACTGTTTTCGGCCACGGCTGCGGCGCGATCCTGCTCAAGCCTTTGGCGCAAGCGCAAGCGGACGGGGATCACATCCACGCGGTCATTCATGGCATCGGCGTCAACAACGATGGCGCGGCCAAAATGTCTTACTCCGCACCGTCCGTGGACGGGCAGGTGGCCGCGATCCAAGAGGCACACCGCGATGCAGGCGTTCAGCCCTCTGACATCGGCTATGTGGAATGCCACGGCACCGCGACCCCGCTGGGCGATGTGATCGAAGCGGCGGCGTTGAAAAAGGCGTTCGGGCCGTCCGAAGCCACCTGTTACCTGGGCAGCGCGAAAGCCAACCTGGGCCATCTGGATGCTGCGGCGGGTGTGGTTGGTGTCATCAAGGCATCGCTCGCCTTGACCCGCCAAACCGTGCCGCCGATGGCGCATTTCACAGCGCTGAACCCACGTATTGATCTGGGCGACTCACCGTTCACCGTGCCCGTGTCTGAACAAGCTTGGGCCGAGGAGATGGGTCGTTTCGCCGGGGTCAGCTCTTTTGGCGTCGGCGGCACCAATGTACATGCGGTACTGGGCCCTGCGCCGGATGCTGACGCGGAGGAGGCCGCCAAGTCCGACGATCTGGTCTATCTGCCGATCTCTGCCAAATCGCCCGAGGCTTTGGCGGAAATGGCAACCGCGATTGCTGATGATGTGGCCGCGTTGGACCAAACGGCATTCGCGGATGCAGGCCACACGCTGCAAACGGGTCGCCGCACCTTTGAACATCGCGCCTGCGTCGCGGCCGCGACCCCTGCGGATGCTGCGACGGCCCTGCGCAATGCGTCTGGCACTGCCGCCGCCCAAGACACACCGGGCGTGGCTTTCATGTTCCCGGGGCAGGGCGCGCAATATCCCGGTATGGGCTCGGATCTCTATTCGACCGATCCGGTCTATCGCACATGGATTGATCGGGGTGCTGTGCATCTCGAACCGCTGTTAGGCCGCGATCTGCGCCCGCTTTTGTTGAACCAAGAGCTTTCGGCTGAAGACGCGGCGCGCGCGCTCAAAGAAACATGGATCACCCAGCCTGCTTTGCTGCTGACCGAAGTTGCGATGGCCGAAACGCTGCGTGCACGCGGCATCACACCTGACGTTCTGGTGGGCCATTCCGTGGGTGAATATGCGGCGGCTGTCATTGCCGGTGTCATGTCATTCGAAGATGCGCTGACCCTGATCGCCCGCCGTGGGCGCGCCATGATGGATCAGCCCGCTGGCAGTATGCTGGCCGTGCGCGCCACAAGCGAAGACTTGGCGCCGCACTTGACCGACCAGGTCGATCTTGCCGCGCTCAATGCACCGAAGATGCAGGTCGTCGCTGGCCCGACGGATGCGATCAAAGAACTGGTGTCACGGCTCGACGCGGCAGGTATTGCAAGCCAGCAGCTGCACACCAGCCACGCCTTCCATTCGAAAATGATGGATCCGGTGACAGATATCCTGATGGAGGCCGCGGAAGCCATCACCCTGCGCGCACCCGCGCTGCCCATCATCTCTTCTGTCACCGGTCAAACTCTTGACGCCGCAACCGCGACTGACCCGGCTTATTGGGCCGGTCAGGCACGCGCCTGCGTTAACTTTCACGCGGCCATTGCGGCCGTTTCAGATACAAAACCTGTTGCCCTGTTAGAGGTTGGCCCAGGCCGAACTCTTTCAACCTTCGCGGCGCAGGTTTTGGATCGCAGCAGCCATCGAGGCATTTTTCACTCGCTGCCGGATCATGCCCGATCGGTTACCGATGTAAACTCGGTGGCTGCTGCGATATCGAACCTCTGGTGCGCCGGTTATCCGGTGGACTGGTCACTTCAAGGCCACCAAGGCACCCGCAAAGTGCCTTTGGCCAGCTACCCATTTCAGCGCGTGCGCTGTTGGGTGGACCCGCCGAACACCCCGGCATCTTCCACAGCTTACCCAGTATCGACACAGGAGGCGCAAGCCGTGTCCATTTCCCCATCCTCC
>JABSSA010000334.1 GCA_013214665.1 Paracoccaceae bacterium | reverse complement strand
GCCATGGCGGCCATTGTGCTTGCATCCAACATCCTTGTTCAGTTCCTCTTTGGCCAATGGCTGACGTGGGGAGCGTTTACCTATCCGCTGGCGTTCCTCGTCACCGACATCATGAACCGTGTTTACGGGGCCGCCGCCGCGCGCCAAGTGGTGTTTGTTGGCTTTGTCGTCGGCATCATCTGTTCCTTGATCGGAACGCAGATCATGGACGAATTTGGCCCGCTGGTCACATTGCGCATCGCGATTGGCTCTGGCCTCGCGTTCCTGACGGCCCAAATGCTGGACGTCGGCATCTTTTCCGCATTGCGCGAAGGCACTTGGTGGCGCGCGCCGCTGGCCTCGACCCTGATCGGGTCGACCGTAGATACCGCGCTGTTCTTTACTATCGCGTTCTCGGCCGGGCTGAGCTGGATTGAACCGGCAAATGATGTGTCCTGGGCTGGTGAGATGATCCCGCTCTTGGGCGCTGGGCCGGTCGTGCCGCTTTGGGTCTCGTTGGCGGTTGCCGATTGGGGCGTCAAGCTGAGCCTTGCGCTGATTGCACTCATTCCGTTCAAAGTTTTGACGGATCGGGCAATGCGCCCCGTTTAAGTGTTGACTTGTGCTCTGGCTGTGGCAGGCTGAGGGTGAGTTCAACAAATCGAAAGGAGGTGATCCAGTGGTCAGAAAGTCATTGGAGAAGAGTGTCGGGACAACTGGGGAGGCGCGCCTCTAGGGCAGCCCCAAGCGGCAATGACCGCCTCAGTGGATCGGTTGATCTAACCGATACCCTCCACAAGATTTTCGGAAGGGCCGCGCATGTCGCGGCCCTTTTTCGTTTCGCCAAGGCTTGCACTTTGCTGCTCAGCCTCCATGGTGCGCCCATGCTACGCGTCACTGACACCATCACCATCGAAGATTGGGAGCTGACCGAAACCTTTATTCGGGCTAGCGGACCGGGTGGCCAGAACGTCAACAAGGTGTCGACTGCCGTTGAGCTGCGGTTCGAAGCACAGCGTTCGCCAAATGTGCCAGCGCCGGTGAAATCCCGCCTGCGCCGCATCGCGGGCCGCAAGTGGACCAAGGATGGCGCGATTATCATCCAATGCGATGAAACCCGCAGTCAGGCCCGAAACCGTGATATCGCGCGCAATCGGCTGGTGCAGATGATCGAAAAGGCGACCCATGTGCCCAAACGCCGGATCGCGACGAAACCCACACTGGGCTCCAAGAACCGGCGCATCAAAGCCAAGAAAGAGCGCGGGGCAGTCAAAGAGCTGCGCGGACGGGTGAAATCGGATGACTGATGCTAAAGCAGACAACGTGGTCGCGGCCATCTTGCTGTCTCTGTTTGCCATCCTGCTCTTTGATTTCATGGGGCTGGTGATCAAGAGAATCTCGGCCGATTTTACCGCGGCTGAGCTTTCGGCTTGGCGCAATGTGATCGGGCTGATCCCATCGATGATCGCTCTCTATTTGTCATCGGCTTGGATCAAAGCGGGCAAGCCCTGGCGCGTGCGACAAACCAAGCTCGCGCTGTTTCGGGGCGTGATTTTGACCATCGCGCAGCTTGCTTTCTACATCGGATTGGCGCGGATGGCCTTTGCGACCGTCAATACGATTTCCTATGCCAATGCCTTGTTCATGGTCGCGCTGGCGGTTCCGCTGCTGGGGGAGAGGGTTGGCATTGCGCGATGGTCGGCTGTTTTGGTGGGGTTTGTCGGTGTTGTTCTGGTGATGCGCCCCGGCGCAGGTACTTTTTCGACAGATGCGATTTTCCCTTTGATCGCCGCCTTTTGTTACGCGCTGGCCGGGGTCACGGCGCGCTTGTTTGACGAAGACGTGCCAACGCCGCTGATCAACCTTTATTCCTCTGCAACCGCCGCGCTGGGCGCAGTCGTTGTTGCCTTTTTCTTTGGCGGCTTCACCGCGCCAGACCTCACCCAGTTTCTGTGGATTTGCGCCATGGGATTTTTCGGCGGTTGTGCGGTGCTGTGTCTGATGGTCGCCTATCGCATGACGGAACAAAGCAACCTTGCGCCGTTCAACTATTTTGGCATCCCGATGGCCTTCGTGCTGGGCTGGTTCTTTTTCGATGAAGCGCCGTGGGATGAGTTGTTTCCGGGCGCGTTGCTGATCATCGCATCCGGGCTGATCATCGTCTGGCGCGAACGGATGTTAAAGACGCGCGCAGCGGCGGCTACCATCCAAAAATGATGTCACCTGCTGAGATTTGTTCGTGGGTGACACCGACCAGACGGAGACTGGTAGCACCTAGGTCGATGTGTGTATCATCTCCGTCCGCCGCGAGGTTCAGATAGTCGTACTGCAAATCCCGATCGTAAATCTGAATGCGGTCCTGCCCAGGTGCGAAATCAAAGACGATGTTGTCGCCCGAGGTGAGCGAAAAAGCGAAGACATCCGCGCCGTCATCGCCAAAAAGCTCATCGTCACCGGACCCCGCCCAAATGCGATCATCGCCTTTGCCACCTTTGATAAAGTCATTGCCGCTGTTTCCAAACAAGACATCGTCGCCGTCCCCGCCTTCGAGCGTGTCCTGTCCTGCACCGCCTACAAGCGTGTCTTGGCCTGCTTCTCCTTCCAAACGGTCCCGCCCGTCGCCCCCGGCCAAAGCGTCATCATCGGCGTTCCCGATCAACAGATCGTTTTCGGCATCCCCCCACAGGTCGTCTTGCCCATCGCCGCCAATCAGGGTGTCGCGCCCGGTGCCGCCGTTGATCACATCACGGCCCGCATCACCGATGCTGCTGTCATCGCCAGCGCCACCCCATGCGATGTCATGCCCTGATCCCAACGCGATGTTGTCGTTACCTTCAGAACCCAGAACCTGATCATCTCCTGTGCCTGCGGTGATCGTGTCGTTTCCATCGCCGCCGTCGATCCAATCCTGCCCCGCTCCGGCGTCCAGACTGTCTTGCCCCAATCCGCCATCAAGGATGTCATCCCCCGCGCCGCCAAGGATCTGATCGTTGCCGTCATCCCCATGCAGAGTGTCATTCCCGGCGCGCCCGTCGATCTCATCATCCGCACCGCCGCCGGTTATGGTGTCGCTGTCGTCTGTGCCGATCAGGGTATCCGCCCCGGAGGTGCCGATGATACGGCCATCGGCGTCTGGGGTGACCTCAACAGGCAAAAGCAGGTGATCGGGGTGATCAAACTCAGCTCCAAATATCGCAAGACTGTCCAGGCTGGCCCCATTGCGGGCGGTCACATGAATTTCACTATCGCGAAACCGGATAAGCGCGCCGTTGCTGATTGGCGACACGTTCAGCTGATCTGGGGACCGCAGAAAGAAAAACCCCGACATATCAATGCGATCCTGCCCGTCTTCGAAATCGGTGATCCGGGTTGTGCTGTGCGCCTCGGAGATCACAAAAATATCCGCGCCATTGCCACCGGTGAGGATCACGTCTCTGTCAGTGCTCACCAGAATGTCGTTGCCCGCGCCACCGGAAAGCGTTGCGCTGCCCGTGGTGGCGATCAGGATATCATCCCCGGCGGTGCCTGTGGTCGTCGCTGTTGTACCCAGATTGGCAACTGAGACGAGGTATTGCGCCACCCCGCCGCTGTTCTGACTGCTTACGAAAATCTGCAGCGTGTCGCCTGTGATCGTTGCGGCGATGTCTGAAACATTCATCAGGCCGCCGCCCGTGTTGTGCGGCAGTGTTTCCAGGTGCACCAACCGGCCGTTGGGCAACAGTTTGAACAGGCTCACCCCATCATCTGCGCCGCCAGTGACCACAAAAACATGATCGCCCGATTGCGCCACTGCCACGCTTTGTGCGCCGCCAAACCGGGTTTCGCG
>JABSSA010000333.1 GCA_013214665.1 Paracoccaceae bacterium | reverse complement strand
CCTGGTGACTGGCACCGTCGTCGACAACTGGTTTATCTGGGCGCAGGAACACAACTTCGCTCCGATCTATGACGGCTCGTACGGCTACGAAGACTACGGCTCTTACGAAGCCTTCATCGGGCAGGAGGACTGATCATGCTACCCAAGTGGTTCAATGACTGGAACCGGGAGAACCCGACCGACATTTATGGTCCGGCCATCCTGGTGGGGGCGCTGGGTGGCGCGGTGTTTGTCGCGATCCTGCTGACTGGGAGCTTGCTGTTCAATCTTGTGCCTTGGCCCGCGGAGATCACCTCCGTTCAGATTGGGCATTTGGCCATGTACGCTGTTGCGGCGATGGCGCTATCTCAGATTCTGTTTATCGCTTCGGTCGGGCGTATTGGGATTGCGTTGACCGCGTTTCACATCAACATCGCGCCATTTTTCGTCATGATCATCATGGTTTGGCTGGGCAGTGATTGGAACCTGAATGCCGTACTGGGGGCGACCATTGTGGCGGTTGGGGTGATCTGGTCCCAACGCACGCCCCGTGCGAGGTTTAAAACCGCTCCACCCACGGACGCAGGTTAAGCTCTTCTGACCAAGCTGACCGGTGCTGATCCATCAAGGCCAAATAGCTGTCCGCGATGGCATCGGGATGCAGCATTTTGTCGGAACCATCATCGGTGCGTTCCGGGCGATCCGGGTTTGAAATCCCACCGTCGATATTGACCCAAGCGACATGCACACCTTGAGGATGCAGTTCCCGCGACATGGATTGGGCCAAGCCGCGCTGGGCGAATTTGCCCATCGCAAATGGGGCCGAATTGGCGAACCCCTTCACGCCAGCCGAGGCGCCGGTGAACAGAATAGTGCCTTTGCAGCCGTCGATTTCCGGGTTGTGCAGCATGCGCTTTGCTGCTTCCTGACCCAACAGGAAAGACCCGAAGGCCGTGATTTCCACGGCGCGGCGCACCTCTTCGGGATCGAGGCTGGCCAAGGGGCCGCGCTGCCGGGCTGAGGGGTTGTAAATCGCCACGCGCAATGGGGCGTCGAGATCTGAAAACAGACCCGCCATTGCGCTTGGATCGCTGCCATCGACCGCAACGGCTTTGGCGCCGGTATCAGACACTAATCCAGCCAATTTATCGGTATTCCGCGCGCCCAAAACCACGCTATACCCACGCGCGGAAAGCTTTCGTGCCAATGACGCCGACAGCCCGCTGCCCGCCCCGATGATGACCGCTGATGCGTTTGCCATGATTTATGCCTCTTCCAAATCTGCTGATGGGATGATGGGGAAAAATACGCCCCCCGACCGGACGCCAAACCATTCGTTTTCATGCTCGCCAAGATCGATCAGCCTGTAAAAGCTCTTGCGATCAATCAACGCCTCCAACCCGGCGCGGATGTGAATATAGGGCGATGGCTCACCCGTTTCGGGATGCCGCACCACGCGGATTTCATTGTCTGCACCGGCCACCACGTGATCGCCGACATGTGTCTCAAACACCAACTCTTGGTCTGTGCCTGTCTGCGACACCTCAAAATCCAGAGCCACAAAGGGCGCGTCATCCACCGTGATGCCAACTTTTTCGACGGGCGTGACTAAATAGAATTTTCCGTTTTCCAGCTTGAGGATCGAAGAAAAAAGTTTCACCAGATTCGGGCGTTCGATGGCCGATCCTTCGTAAAACCACGTCCCATCGCGGGCGATCCGCATATCTAGGTCGCCACAGAAGGGTGGATTCCACAAATGAACCGGCGGTAAACCGCGTGATTTCGTGGCATTTATCGACGCAACCAGCCCTTCTGCGTCAGGTGTCACGGTTTTTTGTGCGCTCATTGCTTTTGCCATTTCTCAGATCGCAATAGTTTAAGAGGAACATATATCCCTGGAACGAGAGATGTCATGAGCGATACAGAAAACCTTGTGAGCGAAATTGAAGCATTGGGCGAGAAGCTGGCCCAAGCGAAGGCGTCGATCAACAACCGCTTTATCGGGCAAGAGCGCGTTGTCGAACTTACGCTCACATCGCTTTTGTGTGGCGGCCATGGTCTGTTGATCGGTTTGCCGGGTTTGGGCAAAACGCGGTTGGTTGAAACGCTCAGCACGGTGATGGGGCTGGATGGGAACCGGATCCAGTTTACGCCGGATCTGATGCCGTCGGATATTCTGGGGTCCGAAGTTCTTGATACCGCCGAAGATGGCACACGCTCGTTCCGATTTATTCCTGGGCCGATTTTCTGCCAATTGTTGATGGCCGATGAAATCAACCGTGCCTCACCACGGACGCAATCGGCGTTGCTGCAGGCGATGCAGGAAAAAACCGTGACCGTTGCAGGCGAAGATCGTGTGTTGGGCACGCCGTTCCATGTGCTCGCCACGCAGAACCCAATTGAACAAGAAGGCACCTATCCTCTGCCCGAAGCGCAGTTGGACCGGTTCTTGGTTCAGATTGATGTGGCCTACCCTGACCGCGCGACCGAACGCGATATCCTTTTGGCCACCACAGGCACCGAAGAGGCCGAGGCGACACAGGTCTTTTCGCAAGACGAACTGTTGCAAGCTCAAACGTTGCTGCGCCGTATGCCGGTGGGCGACAGCGTGGTCGAAATGATCCTGGATCTTGTCCGCGCCTTCCGCCCGTCCGAGGCTGAGGCGAGCGACCGGGTCAAAGATACCGTTGCGTGGGGCCCGGGCCCACGTGCGGCACAGGCCTTTATGCTGGCGGTGCGGGCGCGCGCCTTGCTGCACGGGCGGCTCGCGCCTTCGGCGGATGATGTTATCGACATGGCTCGCCCGGTTCTGAGCCACCGAATGGCGTTGAACTTTGCGGCCCGCGCGCGGGGCGAAAACCTTGCGGACCTTATTGATGAAACCGCCGCCTCCTTTGCCAAAACAGAGGCCGCTGCGTGATAGACCCCGCAACCCTCCGCAGCCGGGCCGAAGATCAAGCCGCGCGCTTGCCGCCGCTTTTGGCGCGGGCCGAACATTTGGCGGGTGCCGTTCTGTTGGGGGATCACGGGCGCAGGCGTGCGGGGCTTGGAGACGATTTTTGGCAATATCGCCCCGCCCGCCCGGGGGATAGCAAACGCTTGATAGATCATCGGCGCAGTGCAATGGGCGACACGCAGTTCGTGCGAGAGCGCGAATGGCAGATTGCGCAATCGGTCATGCTGTGGGTGGATCAAGGCGCCTCGATGCGCTTTGCCTCTGATACGGCCCAAACAACCAAGATTGAGAGGGCACGTGTGATATCACTAGCGCTGTCCATTCTGTTGAACCGTGGTGGGGAGAGGGTTGGCCTGACTGGCACCAGTTTGCCGCCCCGGCGCGGCAACGCGCAGGTGTTGCGCCTTGCGGAACTCTTTTCCGAAGATGCAGATGACGATTATGCGCCGCCTGAACATCGGGTGATGATCCCTCATGCGCGGGCTGTGTTCGTTTCGGATTTTCTGGGTGACCTGGGCGAAATTAAATTGGCGCTCACCAAAGCGGCGGACCGTGGTGTGCGTGGTGTCCTGTACCAAATCCTTGATCCCAGCGAAGAGGCGTTTCCTTTCCAAGGGCGCGCAATCTTTGAAAGTGTCGGTGGTACGCTGAGGCACGAGACCTTGAAAGCCAACGGTTTGCGTGACCGGTATCTTGAGCGTCTTGCGGATCGGAAGGCCGAGCTTAAGGCGCTGTGTGAGATTGCGGGCTGGCACTATGGGCTGCACCACACGGATGGATCTGCGCAATCGGCGTTGCTGTGGCTTTGGCGCGCGTTGGATGGGGGGCGTTCGGGCGCAT
>JABSSA010000332.1 GCA_013214665.1 Paracoccaceae bacterium | reverse complement strand
CTGGGTAAAAGCACCTGTTTTGTTGCACGTCACGACGGGGTAGGGGAAGCGTATGCGCAGTTTTTGGGCAATCTTGAGTGTGGCGTTGGCCCCGGTCCCGGCTATGGCAAAGGATTGTGTGATCCTGTTGCACGGGTTGGCGCGCACAGAGGCGTCTTTTGTCGCGATGGAACTGGCGTTAGAGGGCGAAGACTTTGAGGTCGTGCGCCCGGGATACCCGTCCACAACCGATACTGTCGCGGCGCTTGCGGATGACACAATCCCGGCGGCCCTTGATGCTTGCGAGGGCCAACAGGTGCATTTCGTCACTCATTCGATGGGCGGTATTCTGGTGCGCGAATGGCTGACCCGGCACGACATTCCCAATTTGGGTCACGTTGTCATGTTGGGTACGCCCAATCAGGGGACGGCCCTGATTGACATATTTGCAGACCAGGATTTCTTTGTGGCGCTCAACGGCCCCGCCGGCGTGCAGTTGGGAACTGGGCCTGAATCAGTGCCGCGTCGCTTGCCACCGGTGACCTATTCCACGGGTGTGATTGCGGGCACCCAATCTTTGAACCCGATTTTTTCGGCCTTCATCGAAGGGCCGGATGACGGCAAAGTCTCGGTTGCGTCCACACGTGTTGACGGGATGGCGGATCATCTGATTTTGCCGGTGACCCACACATTCATGATGAACAACCCGCGTGTGATTGCAGAGACTTTGTATTTTCTGGAAAACGGAGCATTTCACGGGGCGCTGACCTGGGTGGATGGTGTGCGCGCGGGGCTGGGATGTGCGGATGAGCCTTGTTTGCCCGGAGTGACAGAGTGACACTAGAGCTGACTTTTGAAGGCGCACAGGTCTTGCGGCCTGACGGATTTGATCACGCGCCCATCGCGGTGGCGGACGGCCTTGTGCAAGGCGCAGCCAGTGCCGGGCGGCGTATTGATCTAAGCGGGTATTGGGTGTTGCCGGGCATCGTTGATGTGCACGGCGACAGCTTTGAGCGCCACGTGGCCCCCCGTCGCGGCGCGATGAAAGACATTGCTGATGGGCTCGTGGCGGCAGAGGCAGAACTGGCCGCCCAAGGCGTGACGACAGCAACGCTGGCGCAATTCATGTCATGGGAGGGCGGTATTCGCGGCCCTGATTTTGCGGAAAAGTTCTTTTCAGGTTTGCGCGACGCGCGGCCCAATCTTGTGACTGATCTGCGCGGGCAACTGCGGTTTGAAACCCATATGATCGACGCATATGCCACGCTGCCCGACAAAATCGCAGAATGGCAGGTGGAGTACGTGGTTTTCAACGATCACCTGCCACACGCGCGTCTCGCTGCTGGGCGCAAGCCGCCGGGGTTGAATGGCAAGGCGTTGGGTGCGCGGATGAGCCCAGAGAAATACCTCGAATATATGATGAGCCTGCACAACAACGGACCGGAGGTGCAGGACAAGCTGCCAGGCTTGATGCAAACTCTCCAAGAGCGCGGCATTTTAATGGGGAGCCACGACGATGCCACCCAGGCAGAGCGTGATTGGTGGCATGGCTGCGGGGTCCGGATTGCCGAGTTCCCTGAAACCGTAGAGGCGGCACAGGCTGCGCGCGACATCGGGGATCACATCATTTTGGGTTGTCCAAATGTGGTGCGCGGCGGATCGCACAAAGGCAACGCCAGCGCGCTCGACCTGATCGCGATGGGGCTTTGTGATGCCTTGGCCTCGGATTATCACTACCCTTCCATGCGGCGCGCGGCGATGTTGGTGGCGGATGCTGGTCTGAAAGACATGGCGGGCGCATGGGGGCTGGTCTCCAAAGGGCCGGCCGCTGTGCTTGGCCTGTCTGATCGAGGCGTGCTCACCGATGGCAAACGCGCGGATTTGGTGGTGATGGACCCAAAGACCCGCCGGATTGGCGCAACGATGTCAGGTGGACGT
>JABSSA010000331.1 GCA_013214665.1 Paracoccaceae bacterium | reverse complement strand
TGGATGCATCGCCCAGCCAACTTTGCCCACAACTTTGGACTTTGCCGGATCGTTGATCTGACCGGCAACGACCGTGGTGTCGAGGAACATGGCCGTGTCGCCGTTCAGGAAAGAACCAAGCGCTTCGCCAAAGCCGAAAGATGCCGCACCCTCAGGGCCGCAATCCACGATCTGTTTCAGCGCATTGGCCGCGGCCACGCCTGCTTCGTTGTTCACGATAGGGTTCCATTCCCCGTCGAAAACGCGACCGCCCAACGGCGCAAGGTGCAACAAGAATGCGTGTGACGCGTGGTGGCCAGAGGCCGCACGAGACGACAAACCGCCCATGCCGGGTTCCAGCTCGGGGATCTTACACGCAATTTCAAGCATCTCGTCGTAGGTTTCAGGAACCTCAAGCCCATGCTTTTCAAAGATATCTTTGCGATAGCCCAGGATCGAGGTTTCAGAGCCATAAGGGATCCCGAACAAAGATCCTGTTTTGCCCTCAAGATACCCTTTGTCACCGCCGGCAAAGCCAATATTGTAGACGTAACCGTCGATAAGATCATCAGAATCGTAAGATGGGTCGGCCAGCTTGGGGTTCATGAAGTAACGCGCAAGATTCTCAAGCTGGTCGGCGAACACATAGTCGGCCTTGGAAAAGACGACATAGGCAATCAGGTCATATTCACCTTCTTCCTGCGCCAACTCCAACGTCTGCCGTTCCCGCATTTTCAGATAGGGAAGCTGATCAACTTCAACTTCGATCCCCGTTTCTTTGGTGAACTCCGGCAGGATTTTCATCACCGCATCGAAATGCGGGTGCGCCGGGAAGTTAACAATCAGTGTTTCGCCAGCATATTCATCGTATGGCCCCGCAAACGCCGCCGTCGCCAGCGCGATCGCCGAAGTAGCGCCTAAGGCCGCCTGTCTTAGTATCTTGAGCATAAGTTTCCTCCCTTTAGCTCTCGGTGAGGCGCTAGAGCGCCTTTTCTGTCGTTCGGTCGAACAAGTGGATCCCTTCTGGGCGCACCGCGAAGCGCAGTGTTTCGCCAAGGGCAATCGGTGTTTCGGATTTCAACTCCACGGTCACATCCGCGCCTCCACAGGCGCACAGCAACACGGATTGGGCGCCAACGTATTCCGATACGCGCACCTGCAAATCGAGCGCGGTCTCGTCCGGCGCGTCCGCGGAGTAGTTCAGATCGCTGGGGCGAATGCCAAGTGTCACGCCGCCTGTCGTAGCGCCCAGTGTCGCCGCCTTTTCAGCCGGGATCGCAATTTTGAATGCCGCGCCGTGGGCGTAGACTGTGCCACCCTCTTCAACCAAATCTGCATCAAGGAAATTCATCGGCGGCGAGCCCAAAAAGCCCGCCACGAATTTGTTGGCAGGTTTTTTGAACAAAACCTCGGGCGTGCCTTGCTGCTGAATATGCCCGCCGTGCATCACAACAATCCGATCAGCCAACGTCATTGCTTCGATCTGGTCGTGGGTCACGTAGATCATGTTTTTCTGAACGCGCTGCCGCATGATGGCGAGTTCCGCGCGCATTTGCCCACGCAGCTTTGCATCAAGGTTCGACAATGGCTCATCAAACAGGAAAATGCCGCTGTCTTTCGCCAGGGCTCGCGCCATAGCAACCCGCTGGCGTTGCCCCCCCGACAGAGCGCCGGGCTTGCGATGCAGGAAATCGGTCAAGCCAACCGTTTCCGCCACTTCGCGCACTTTGGCGTCAATCTCGGCCTTGGGCCGCTTTTGCAAACGCAGGGCAAAGGAAATGTTCCGTGCCACATCCATATGTGGGTAAAGCGCATAGTCCTGAAACACCATCGCAAGGCCACGGTCTTTGGGATCAAGATGGCTGATCGGTGCGCCGTCGACATAGATTTCGCCTTCCGACACGCTCTCCAATCCTGCGATCATACGCAGCGTCGTTGACTTGCCGCAGCCCGATGGGCCCACCAGCACGGTGAACTCATTGTCGTTCAACGTGAGGTCGATGCCATGCAAAACCTCGACAGCACCATACCGCTTGACCAGCTTCTCCAGACGTATTTCGGGCATCGATTCCCCTTCCCACTCACAAGAAAGTATTTTGTATACAGTTTAGAAAGTAAATATACAAAATTGCCAAGTGCTCATTTTGATTATAGCATAGCGGGAACCATCAACCTCGTGAAGGACCTGCGCCATGAAAGCCGAAAAGACGGAACCGCGCCAATCCACGGCTCAACGTATTGAGCAAGCTCTGATCGAAGAGATCAGCGCAGGCGAGGTTTCCCCAGGCCAGCGCCTCGACGAGGTGAGCCTTGCGACCCGCTTTGGCGCGTCTCGCACCCCGGTCCGCGAGGCATTATCCAGGCTGACGGCACAAGGCGTTTTGGTACAAGGGGAGCGCCGCGGCGTGTTTGTAGCCGAATATTCACGCAAAGAGCTTAGCCAAATCTTTGAAGCCATGCACGAAATCGAAGCCTGCTGCGCAAGGATCGCCGCGCAACGTCTTAATTTACTGTCGCGTTCTGAAATTGAAGCCGCACAAGCCGATTGTGTGGCTGCCGCAGAAGCGGGCGATCACGTCGGATATCTACGCGCTAACGAAGCGTTTCATTCTGCGATATATCGCGCCACAGGCAATCCTTACATGGCCGAAATCGCCTCGGAGTTCCACCGCCGCACCGGCCCGTTCCGTGCCAAAAAATTTGGATCGCGCAAAGATCTAATCGCGTCAGCCGAAAGCCATCAGGCGCTGATCAGGGATATTTTCTCAGAAGACTCCGCGACTGCATCCAAGGGAATGCGAAGCCATATGACGGCAAGCTTTATGCAGGCCTTGAAGGCAAACTAAATCAGGCACCTCGCAATTTGCACTTGCCTTCGTATCCCGTTTGTAATTTCTGTATACAAAAGTGAATCGATGCACACGGAGGGCACAGAATGGGTGTCGCTGAAACGAAAATCTACCCAATCAACACCGGCTGGTTGGAGGCTGACCTTGGCACCTACATCTTCTGGAAGGGGCCTGCGGGCAAGAAATACTGGAACCCGGTCTATTGCCACTACGTCGACACGGGTGAGCACAAGATCCTCATCGACACAGGCCTGCCCGACGAAGAGCGCGCCACCAAATATCACCACAAATGCGAAAAACGCGGCTGCCTTGAGGTGCATGAGCATCTCGAACAAAAACTGGGTGTGCATCCTGATGAGATCGACGCGATCGTCTTTACACATCTGCACTGGGATCACGTGCAGAACATGAAAAAGTTCAAGAACGCCCGTTACATTGCCCCAAAGGCCGAAATCGAAATGGCCTATAACCCGCTGCCCTTATACTACCGCACCTATGAATGCGGCATTCTGGGCATCGAACAGGCCTATCAAGGCTGCGTCTTCGAAGCGGTCGAAGATGAATGCGAAGTTCTCCCCGGCATCACGATGTTCCACTCGCCGGGACATTCGGTCGGGCATATGTGTGTCACCGTCGAAACCTCAGCAGGTGACATTGTTGTCGCGGGAGACGCAATCTTTGTGGAGCGCAATCTGGAACCAAACCCAGACGAAAAGTGGCGCCACTGGGTGCCCGCACGCTTTGTAAACTCCTACGAAGGGTGGAAGTCGGTCGAAGAGATCGACAAGCGCGCCGATTACGTCTTGCCCTGTCACGACGAAGTCGCCAACGCGCGGTCCGACGTATTCCCATATGAAGGCATGCCCATCCGCAAACGCCGCCAGCCTATTCCGGGACTGCCGTTTTACTTTGGCGATATGCCAGCAGGCTGTGCCGACAAGGCGGCCCCCGCCATGACCAAGGAAGAGGCCGAAGCGTATTTTGCCGGTCTCAAACACCCCAAGGACATGGCTGAATACTAAGGCGCAATGCGGGTCCTGACCTCCCTCGCTGAGATTGCGTCAGACTATGACGCAATCGTCTTTGACCAATGGGGCGTGCTGCACGATGGTGCCACGCCCTATCCGCGTGCGGTACAAGCAGTCCAGCATTTGCACGATCAAGGTAACGTGCTAGCCGTTCTGTCAAACTCCGGCAAACGCGCGTCGCCAAATGCCGCACGTATCGCCGCACTTGGCTTTCCGGATGTCTGGTTTCACACCGTCATGACCAGCGGAGAGGCGCTGTGGCGCGATGTTGCGCAAGGCCGGATTGAGGCCAAATCGATTCTACCAATCGAACGTGCCCCCGGCGACGCGTCAGACTGGGCCAAAGGGCTTGATCTGGCGTTGGTCGATCACCCCGAGGCCGCGGATGCGATCCTGTTGATGGGATTGCCAGACGGATCAGAGCTGTCGCATTGGTCCAGGATCATGGAGAGCGCAAGAAAGCTAGGTTTGCCCGTCTATTGCTCAAACCCGGATCGCGCCAGCCCCCGCGCGGGCGGTAAAACCGTTGTTTCGCCCGGCGCTTTGGCCTTTCATCACCTGGATGCCGGCGGTGAGGTATCGCTTTACGGCAAACCACACCGGCCAATCTTTGATGCGCTCCAATCTGCGCTTGGCGTCACACGGCTGTTGATGGTGGGCGACAGCCTCGAGCATGACATCGCCGGTGGCCATGCGGCAGGATGGGACACGGCGCTGATCAAGGGCGGGCTTTACGCCAAAGACTTTGCCCAAGACAGCGCGGAGGCCGTGCTGTCCCGTCTGGTCAAGGAAAAACGCGCGCCCAACCCGACCTATGTGATCGAGGATCTGAGATGACATTGAAACCTGAATTGCTAACGGCTGAATTCCGCGCGCTCTCGGCCCGGCTGGGTCAGGATCCTCTGCAGGTGCAAGGCCCCGGCGGCAACACATCGGTCAAGGGCGACGGTGTCATGTGGATCAAAGCATCGGGGACAGAGCTGGCCGATGCCGAACGCAAACCCATTTTCGTTGCGGTTGACCGAAACGCCGCCAAAGCCGAAGCCGCAGGAGACGGCGATGGCAGTTGCAAAAGTACCGTGCTGGACCCGGCGGTTACGCTGCGCCCGTCCATTGAAACAACGTTTCACGCCGCGCTGGATCATGCGGTGGTGGCCCAGACACATTCCGTCGCCACGCTGGTTCATGCCATCAGCCCAGAGGGACGTGCCGCTTTGGTCGACAAACTCGACGGGTTGCCCTTTGTCATGGTCCCCTATGCCAAACCGGGCTTGCCGCTGACCCGCGAAATCCTCGCCCGTGCCTCTGGCGATACCCGCGTGATCGCTCTGCAAAACCACGGTTTGATCTGTTGCGGTGACAGCGTTGCCGAGGTGCAGGCAACCATTGCAGAGGTCGAACGCCGATTGGCCATGCCGGCGCGCGAGGTGAGCGGCACGTCCAATCACCCCTTGGAAACAGCCGGGTTCACCTGGTCCCCCCATGGCTGGCTGGCGCATGACGGGTTCGATCTGGCGCGGGGTGGCTCATATTACCCCGATCACGTTGTCTTTCTTGGCCCCGCTTTGCCAACTCAAGACAGTGACAGAACCCCGCCCGCGATTTTGATCAAAGGCCAAGGTGTTCTTGTTCGCGATGACGCCACATCGTCGCAAAAGGCGATGGTGCAATGTTTGTCTGACGTTCTGTCACGCCTGCCGCACGACTGGTCGGTTGAAGCCATCGGACCGGACGCAGAAGCCGAATTGCTCAACTGGGACGCCGAGAAATACCGCCAAGCGCTCGCGGCGAAATCATGAGCCTCGCGCTTGGCATCGACATCGGGACAAGCGGCGTCCGAAGCGCGGTGATTGACCCCGATGGTCGAATTATCGCGATGGCCCGCGCCAGCCATCTCGCACAGGATCCAGCAAACATCGATGCAACGCTGTGGTGGACAGCGGTCGAAACATGTTTGACCCGCCAAATCGAGGCGTTGCGCGAAGCTGGCCAGAACCCGGCTGACATTGCCGGGCTCGCCGTCGATGGCACATCGGGCAGCATGGTCTTGACCGACGCCAATCTGCGTCCTGTGACCCGCGCGCTGATGTACAATTCAAAAGGCTTCGACACTGAGGCTGCGCGCATCGCCAAAGTCGCCCCCAAAACGCACATCACACAAGGCAGCAATTCAGCGCTGGCACGCGCAATGCATCTGACCTCCGAAACCCGCGGTCCTGCGCATCATCTTTTGCACCAAGCGGATTACATCACCGCCAAACTGCTGGGCTACGGCGGGTATTCCGACCATAACAACGCGCTGAAAACCGGCTTTGATCCCGAAACAGAACAGTGGCCCGACTGGACAAGCGCCGTATTCGACCCGCATCTTTTGCCCAAAGTTATGCCGGTTGGGGCCAACCTCGGCACAATGTGCGGCGCGGTGTCCCAAAAGTTTGGTTTCGACAACTCCGTTCGCGTTCATGCCGGCACGACCGACAGCATTGCGGCCTTTCTCGCCTGTGCCCCGATGGAAAGGGGCACGGCGGTCACGTCTCTTGGGTCCACCCTCGCGATCAAAATTCTAAGCGAAACCCGCATCGACGATCCCCGCATCGGGCTCTATTCCCACCGGCTGGGCAACATGTGGCTTGTCGGCGGCGCATCCAACACCGGCGGCGCTGTTTTGGCCCACTTTTTCTCACCAGATGAGATCGCCCACCTGAGCGCAGAAATCGACCCGCACACGCCTTCAGGCCTGGACTACTATCCCCTGCTGGAACCCGGAGAACGCTTTCCCGTAAACGACCCGGCCCTCGCCCCAAGACTGTCGCCCAGACCCGAAAGCGATGCGCAGTTCCTGCATGGGATTTTCGAAGGGATCGCGCAGATCGAAGCGCTCAGCTACCGCGAAATCGAAGCACGGGGCGGGCCGAAACCGCACCAGCTCTTTGGCGCAGGCGGAGGCAGCACGAACAAAACCTTTGCTGCAATCCGACACCGCGCTTTGGGGCTGGAGCCAAAATCCTCCGAACACTCCGAAGCCGCGATTGGTGCCACCAAGCTGGTTCTTTGGGTTGAGGGCTGACACTACGGGGCGTTGTGGTTTTCGTGTTGGGCACGAGTAGTGCAAATAGTTTTCAAAACGCAAAAGCCGTTACAGCACAAAAACCAGCACACAAGTTATCTGCGGGAAAGTAGATCATGTGCGGCAGCTGACAAAAGCGGCGCGGATAACAGTCCATGCTCGAAAAGCTCGCTCAGTTAAACCAAAGTACTGTTCATCAATACACACGAATCGCACAGGCGACTCGGGCAACCTCGGCTTAAGCAGCTGATTTATCAATGTAAGAACGACACACCTGTGTTGAGCTTGTGCAGCACAGACACCCCGACAGACCATCAACGAAATTCAAATGTGAACCGCAGTCACTGCGAGCGTGAGCGCTGCAACGGCATGATCAGGATAGCGTCCAGAATGACATTTTAGGTGAAATGGTGCCCCACACGTCTTCATAATAGAGGTTTAACTTAATGAAATTAAATAATAAAAATTTATTTTGATTGGCGCGTACCCCCAGGCGTACCCCCAATTGTAGTTTCATACCCGAATTTGAGCGCCGACGGCGGCGCGTTTGAATTGGAGTGTCATCGGTCCAAATCTTTTTATCGGGAAGTGATTAACCGGCAATGTGTGAGTACGTTTGCCGCGAAGTTGATGGCGGTACGCCCAAGACCGGCCGTTCATACATCGCGCAAAGAACAACGGGTGAGAACCTCAACCTGTGAATTTGACATTCTCGCTGCGCGCGCACGCAGCACAGATTTTCCTGCTTGCGCACCATCTCGAGTGCGGCAATTTAGTGTAGAAAGCAGTCTTTCGTACTGGGCGTAGGGAGGTTTTGTGAGGCAAAGAGCGAGCCGAGGACGAAGAGCGTTATTGCTACGACGCGCATATGTTTTTTTGGGGCAGCTCAGGTCCGAGAGAAATGTTCAGTCTATCGTTTTGGTAAAGCTAGTACGAAGTCCAAGTTGGCGGCGAGCATTGAATCGGTGGCTGCAGCATGCAATCCGCTCTACCGGCAGCCGATCCAGCAAGAAAGTTGAGTGCTAACCGCGCCCTTTGATCGAGATTTGAAACGATCTCCGCGCACCCGCAGGCGGCGCGGGGCAAGGGCCAGCGCGGGAGATGGTCTGGATAGCGGCGCGGTCGAGGCGAGCATTGCCGGAGCTTCTGGCCAGGCCCACTTGCGTGACGCGGCCGTTGGCGGCGATGGCAAAGGAAACGACAGCTGTTCCGCGTGAGCTTACGCGGGGACGGCCGGCGCGAGAGATGCAGCGCATAACGCGTCCAGGATAGTTGCTGACGGCAGCGTTTCCTGCAGCTGTTGAACGGCCCGTATTGGTTGATTGCCGGGTCGCTGCCGCCTGGTTGCTGCCGGTTTCGCTGCCCGCGACGGCGTTCTGCTGCGAATTGCCCTGCTGCACACGTCGGACCGGTAGCTGCTGACGCGGTCGCTGTTGTTGGGCACGCCGCTGGTCGGATTCACGTTCAATCCGTGGCGGTCGGAGCTGTGGACGCGGCGAGACCTGAACGCCGTCTTCAGGCAGGGTTTGCAAGGTCTCGGGTGGCTGTGCTGCGGCAATTACAGTCTGTTGCGCTTGAACGGCTTCGATCGACTGAGGCTGGGTCACCGTTGGTGCGGGCGTCAGCGCCTCCAATGGCGGGACGGGCGTTAGCGCAGCAAGGTCGTCCAGGTTCGGGGTCGTCACGGCTGGCGACAGGGCGTGAGCGGTCGCCGGAGGCGTTGCATCAGTGGGCAGGGCCGGAGCTACTAGTTGCTCGGTCCGGGTTTCGGCAACTGTCAGCTCTGGATCGGTTTGCTGGGTGGGAACTGAAGCAATAGTCTCGATTGTGGTGTCTGTTTGGGGAACAACCGCCGTCTCTTCAGGCGTCACGCGATCGGTCGCCTCTACGTCCGCCCGCTGCGTCTCTTCCGGTTGGGCTGCGTCTGTTACCTGCTCAGGGTCCGTCTGTTCGATCTGAGTGTCGAGCGTGACGGGTTCCACCACCTCGGTTGGTTCAACCTCCTCCAATGTGTCCGGCGTCTCCGGCGCGAGTGTCCCAGCAGCCATATCGGCAAAGCTGTTGCCCAGCCGGGCTTGGACGGCGGCCTCAGCGCCCCCTTCAATCTGTATCTCTGGGTTTCCCCAAATCATGAACGCGGCGAGACCATGCGCACCGACAGAGGCCAGCACCACACCCAGCTTGACCGCACGCGATGACCAGATCATTGCAGCGCTCGCTCTGTGACGATGACCACTTCCTGCGCGCCAGCCGCCCGTAGAGCGCGGGAAACTTCAACAAGCGCATCGGCTTCTGCATTGCGGTCCGGGATAACCCGGACCTGGCTTAGGTCGTCCTCACCTTTGCCCGACAGGAACATCAAAACGTCTGCTTGTATCTCGCCACGGTAGCTCAGCCGCCCATCCGCGTGCAGCACCAGCGCATCGGGCGGCTCGCGACCTTCGAGATCGCTAGTTTCGATAAGCTGCAGGTCCCCGTCCAGAGGTTGCGCCAAGGTTCCCACCACCAGAAAGAAGATCAGCATCAGGAAGACGATGTTGATCAACGCAATCGTCGGCTCGCCTTTTTTTCTGCGGGCAACCCGGCGCATCAGTTGGACCCCAGAACCGAAACGGTGAGTTCAGGGTAGCGGCGCAGCGCGACCAGAACATCGGTCAAACGCTGCGCCGTAACGCCCGCCTGCAGGGAGACAAGCAGGACCTGACCGTCTTCGGGCTCCAGCTCTAAGGCATCGAGGGATTGCGTCTGGCCGTTTACCGTCAGCCGGTCTTCAAACAGTTGCAGGAATAACGGGGCCTGCCCCGTAGAGGTACCGCCGCCCGAGGCTGCACTCAGAGTCACCTCGGCGAATTTCGAAAAGGTTGAGGTGAGCATGAAGAAGAGCAGCAATAAGAAAATGACATCCACCAGAGACGTCATCGAGATCGGCCTTTTCTTATGCGCTCGCTTAAGCATGCTGCGGCGTGCCCGCCGGTTCTTGAGCCGTTGAAACCCGCGAGCCTTGTGGCCGCAACACGGTTTGGATGGCGTGATCGGCCATGCCGCGTTCTTCGTCCATCCGCGCTTCCAGCCAGGAATGGATGAGCGAAGCGGGCATGGCGACGGCCAATCCAGCCGCGGTCGTCATCAACGCCACCCAGATACCGCCCGCGAGGATCGACGGGTCCACCTGGCTACCGGCCTCTTGCAAAGCCTGAAAGGCCTGGATCATCCCCAATACTGTGCCGAAGAGACCGAGAAGCGGCGCAAGCTGAGCCACATTCTCAATCGAGCGCAGCCCGCGTTCCAGCTTGGCAAAGCGACGCTCTGCCTCGGTCACCAGCCGGTCATTGTCCTCGCGCGTGGATTGGAAAGCCATCTCTATCACCGGAACCAGATAGCTCTTGGAGCGTGACAATTTTGAGGTGGCGACCGCTTTTTCGCCCGCATCCCAAGCCTCCAAGGCCTCATGCAGCGCCTTGTGACGACCAACACCGACGATACGAAATTGCCTGAGTTTGTAGAGGGCAACAGCGATCACATAGATAGACGCGGCGATTAGGATCAGTATGACAGGCCCCCCTAAGTCCGCGATCTGACGCATCAGCTCGAACATCTCGGTCATCCGATCAATTCCACGTCGGTGCGGGAGGAAACCGACAAACCTGTCTCGCAGGCGGAAGGTTCAAGCCCAGGGCCGGTGCATTTGGTGACACCATTGATCAGAACACTGCCGAGCGCGGAACACTCCTGCCCGGGTATGACAAACTGACGGACCCGAGGACGTTTCGGCGGCAGTGCGCCAAAGTCGAAAAGCGTTAGAAGTGTTACCGCGCCATCGGTGTTGATCAGGACGGTTTCGAAGATGACCTTCTCGACACCTTGCGCGTAGCCGCTGGAGGTCAGGAATGTCAGCTGGCAGCCCGCATCCACTTGGCTTACGGTGTTAAGCTCTACTGCGATCTGTGCGCTGCCTTGCAGTTCATCGGCCTTCGCACCTGTCGCGATGCTCATCAAGACTGCTGCGCACACTATGCTCTTCATGTTGACTTCCCCCTCATCAGCTGTGTTCCGTTGCTCGCTGTCAGTGCCCGGGATTTTCGTCTTCTGTCTCAAGCGTGCCACGGTCAAATCGCTCAGCCCAAGTCTGAACGACAGAAGTGTCCCCTTCTTTCCGTCGCCACTGACGGATGGCGTTGCGCAATCCCGCACGCCCCAAACGGGTCTCAGGTTCAGCATGATGTTCTGCGCTTTCGCCTGCTCTCAGCGCGGCCCAAACGGCGTCCTTGGCAGAAGTGTATTCCGCGATCCCCCAAGGTTTGAGTAATTCCTGGAAGGCTTCAAAGTACTCTAAATCAAAATCCTTGTCCGCACCCACGCGATCAAAGACAGGATTGCCAGGGTGAAAATACGCACATGGGACCCAGCCGTCCGGGATTGGGGTATTTGCCGAATGCGTGCGCTCTGCGCGCAGAAGCTTAGGCAGGACATGGGTGTGCGGCCCCTCTGGGGATTTGCCTCCTGTGTCCGGTCCGCCAATCATCTGATAAACCTCAACACGCCCGAGCCGGGTCAGCGCCACACGGTGTGGATGCGCCTTGAGGATCGCGCCCATGGCAGGGTTGCCTTGCTCAAACAAGGATTTTCCTATCGCCGCGCGCAGAACGGACAGCAACTCCAGATCAGACGTCCGAATGCAAAAATCAACCTGTGGCTGGGCGAGCCCCATGTCAAAGAGGATTGCGCCGTCGTCCTCGGGGCGTAAAGCAGCTGTGTCTGGGCCGAGTTCCGTCAGCTTATCGCGGCGGTTCATAATGGCTTCTTGTTCGGGCAGGCAAAGCGCTACTGCTTGGGACCAACGATGCGGCTTGGGACTGAGCGTTTCAAAAGCAATGGGGCGCACGCCCGCGAGTGTGTCAAGCCGGATGCCTCCGCGCGCAGTCGCGCGTGACAAGTCACCTGTAGCCTCTGCTGGTGGGTCGCCGACCAAATGGTGAAACTCTGCAATTGCGCCAAAGCTACCCATGTTCCAACCTGTGTCTGGGTCATCAAGGCGACCTTTCGCGACTTCAAGAAGATCAAGCATTGATCCGTACCTCCTGTTCTGTTTTCCATTCCTGTGCTCCGGCAAGAACGGCGTCATAGACAACCCGGCCCAGAGCTTCCCCAATCTCCGTATGCAATCCCGCGTACATTGTGTCGCCAGGTGGGGTGGCGACTGCAACACAATCGGTGCCCGTCCCCGTGGCCTTGCCGGATCGCAAGGGGACGTTTGCGTCCATCACAGCCGCCGTCCGTGCTTGCACCACGATGCTCATCGCCTCAAGAAGCCCCGCCTCAGTCAGAGAACTGCTCACCTGTGCTGCCACATTTATCGTGCCATAGCTCAGCGGATGTGGCGGTTGCCGGTGTCCGACACGCTCGGCATTTGAGAGGCCTACAGTTGCGATGGCGAAGGCTTTCGTCTCGCCAACTTGAGCGTCAGCGCAGTGAAACCGTTCAATGGCACGGGAGGTCAGGAAAGCGACGCTGTTCTCTTCACCGCGCGCGGTCAACTCCCGGCTGAGCCAATCATGGACGTCGAGGTCTTTAGGCAGATCAGCGTTCCGAACCTCCCGCCAAACCACCTTGTCGGCCATCACAAAGCCGGGTCGGTTAAGTGTCCAACTCAAAACTTGATGCGGGCTGCCAAGGCCAAAACTCAGCCAGGGGCGGTCGAGGTGGACATGAGCAGGTGTCACGATATCACCTCCAACGGCTGAAAGACCGGGCCGTCTTCGGTGTCCTGATAGAACGCGCGAATACCAAAGACGTCGGCCATCCGATCCAGCGTCAGGACATCTGCAGGAGATCCATCAGCGGCAATTTCCCCATCAGAAAGTAGGATCAGGCGCGTGCAATGCCGCGCGGCAAGGCCAAGGTCGTGTAGGGATACGATCACGCTCCGACCCGTCCGCGCCAAACCGGCAAATGTCTTCATCGTCGCGATCTGATGCGCCGGGTCGAGCCCCGCGACCGGTTCATCGGCCACGATCAAAGGTGTGTTCTGAGCGAGCGCGCGTGCGATGAGAACCCGTGCCTGCTCACCCCCCGACAGGCGCGTGGCTGTGCGGGTGCGAAAGCGATCAAGGTCCATTTCGGTCAGGGCCATGTTGACCTGGGCGTGATCCTCTTCCTTGGGTTGCTGGCCGCTGGACATATGCGGAATGCGACCAAGCATCACGAGAGTCTCCACGGCAACGGGCCATGCGATCTCCCGCGCTTGCGGCATCCAGGCAGCTGTCCTGGCCCGTGCTGCCGGGGCCATATCCGCGATGCTGCTTTGCCCTCCATGGGGAATGAGCCCAAGGATCGCGCGCATCAAGGTTGTCTTGCCCGCGCCGTTCGGGCCCAACAGCCCGATACACTCTCCCTCGCCCGCTTCAAAGGAAACGCGCTGTAATACACTTCGATTTCGAAGCTTGACCGAGAGGTCATTCACAGTGAGAAGCGTCATGCCAAATCTCTCCGCGTTTTGTAGATCAGATGCAGGAACAGGGGTGCGCCGACGAGTGCTGTGACGACGCCGAGTTTCAGATCGCGGTCCGGCAAGATCAAACGGACAGCGATATCTGCGGCCAGTACCATGATCGCCCCACCAAGGGCAGAGGCCCACAAAAGCCGCGATGGTTGCGCACCGACAAACGGGCGTAAGATGTGCGGAACGACCAGCCCGACAAAACCGATGGCACCGGCAACCGCCGTGGCCGCGCCCACCACGGAAGCGGTTCCGAGGATCAGCGTCAGGCGCAGACGAGAATGCCCAATGCCCATGGCTCCTGCCGCATCTTCCCCAAGCGTCAGTGCGTCGAGCCCGCGGCCGAGCGTTGACAGCATCACCCAGCCCACTGCCATGAAGGGCAAAGCGATCCAGACATGGACCATGGAGCGGTCCGCAAGAGACCCCATCATCCAGAACACAATCTCATTTGCCGCAAAGGGATTGGGCGACAGGTTCAACACCAGCGAGGTGAGCGCTGCTGCAAGGGCTGAAATCGCGATACCCGCCAGGATCAGGGTCAGAGACGACCCGCGCGGCCCGGCCAGCGTCACAACGAGAACGACGCCAAGGAGCGCACCAGACAAGGCCATGATCGGCAGACC
>JABSSA010000330.1 GCA_013214665.1 Paracoccaceae bacterium | reverse complement strand
GCCTGATACATCGCGTCCGAAGTGTCTTCATCAATCTCGCGGAAGATGTTGCCGACTGGAGCGGTGCCGAAGCCAAAGGCGCTCACGTCTAGATCTACACGACCAAACTTCTTTTTTGCCGACGGTTGCATGTCGCCCTCTCTCAAGTAACCAATTGGTTATTTGTGCGCGAAAAGCGCCTAACAGGCAAGATCATTTTTTGACCGTCAAAGCCTTGACCTTTTGAAAGACGGGGCACTAAAGTAACCAAACGGTTACAACATGAAATGCAAAAGGCAAAAATATGTATTTGACGGATACGCATATCCAAGTGCGCGACATGGCGCGAGAATTTGCGACTGACGTCATTCGGCCAATTGCCGAACAGTTGGATCGGGAGGAGACTTTCCCAAGAGACCTTTACTTGCAAATGGCCGAACTCGGCCTGTTTGGGATTTGTGTCCCCGAAAGTTTGGGCGGGCCAGGCTTTGACACTTTGACTTATGCTTTGGTCATGGAAGAACTTAGCAGGGGTTATGCGTCAGTTGCTGACCAATGTGGTTTGATTGAACTCATCTCTACTCTTCTAGTCCAGCACGGCACACCAGATCAGCGGTCAGTTCTGCTACCCGATGTTTTGAGTGCCAAGAAATTGGTGGCTTATTGCATCACTGAGCCCGAAGCCGGAACGGATGTTTCCGGCATCCGGACAGAGGCCAAGCGCGACGGAGATGGATGGCTTCTGAATGGGGGTAAAATCTGGATTCATAACGCACCCGTGGCCGATCTCGCATTTGTTCTCGCACGGACGGACAAAGAGGCGGGTCGCCGTGGAATGTCGATTTTTGTAGTTGATCTCCACTCGGAAGGCGTCGAGCGCGGCCCGAAAGAGCACAAGATGGGTCAACGTGCCAGCCAAGTTGGGGCTTTAAATTTCACTGACGTCCGCTTGCCTGAAGATGCACTGCTTGGTCCGGAGGGGCGTGGGTTTCACATGATGATGTCCGTGCTCGACAAGGGGCGCGTTGGAATCGCCGCTTTGGCTGTTGGCATCGCGCAAGCGGGGCTAGAGGCTGCCTTGGATTACGCGCAGCAACGAAAACAATTCAGCCAGGCAATTGCGGAGTTTCAAGGGGTGCAGTGGATGCTGGCAGATATGGCCAAGGATATCGAAGCTGGCCGCCTTTTGGTACATTCCGCCGCCGGCAAGCTGGACCGCGGTGAAGATGCCACAAAAGCCTGTTCCATGGCCAAGTGTTTTGCAGGTGATGCGGCCGTCAAATGCACACAGGATGCGGTACAGGTCTTTGGTGGCTCTGGCTACATTCGTGGTTTTGAGGTGGAGCGGCTCTATCGTGACGCAAAGATTACGCAAATTTACGAAGGCACAAACCAGATCCAGCGCATGATCATTGCTCGGGAACTTCTTAAGAATGGAGCGATAGTATGAACGTCGCGTTGATTACGGGTTCTAGTCGAGGAATCGGATTGGCAGCTGCAAAAGCTCTCGCGGCAGAGGGATTTGCTGTCGCGCTGAATGGCCCGTTCGACGACGAAGAGCTGGAAGGCGCAGTTGCAGAAATCCATGACGCCGGTGGCAACGCCATCAAAGCGCCTTTCGACGTTTCCGATCTGCAAGCGCACGATAGGGCGCTGTCACGGATCGAAGAAACCCTGGGCCCTCTTACAACGCTGGTGAACAATGCAGGCGTTGGGGTTCTGAGCCGGGGCGATCCGCTGGAGGTTTCCGAAGAAAGTTGGGACCGCTGTCTAACCATCAACACCAAGGCCGCCTTCTTTCTCACTCAAGCCGTTGCGAAAAGGTGGTTGTCTCAGAATAGATCGGTCGAATTATTTCATTCAATCGTGAATATTACCTCCTCAAATGCAGTGGCCGTCGCCGAACCGCGCGCGGAGTACGCGGCGTCCAAAGCCGCGGCGGCTATGGTGTCCAAGACTTGGGCCGTGAGACTGGGGCGCGAAGGCATTGCAGTCTACGACG
>JABSSA010000033.1 GCA_013214665.1 Paracoccaceae bacterium | reverse complement strand
GGGATGCCCACCCGGTCGATCAGAGCGCGGGCGCGGTCATTGGCTTCGCTGCGGGTCACGTCGAGATGGGCCAGAATGGTTTCGACAAGCTGCTGGCGCACGGTCAGCAGGGGGTTCAGGCTGGTCAGCGGATCCTGAAAGATCATCGAGATTTTCTTGCCGCGCAGCTGGCGCATCGCTTCGGCGTCAAGGCCGCTGATCACGTCGCCGTGGAAATCAATGTCACCGCCTGTGATGTGGCCCGGCGGGTCCAAGAGCCCCATAACCGCAGCCCCGATCGTCGATTTTCCAGCACCTGACTCGCCGACAAGACCGTGGATTTGCCCGGGCTTGACCTCAAGATCGGCCGCATTGACGGCCACAATTGTCTTTCGGCGGGTAGGGAAAGAGACGGTGAGGTTCTTGATGTCCAAAAGGCTCATGTGGCCTCTCCCTTTTGCCGAAAATGCACGAACCCTATGCCTGCCAAACCGGGCCGATGTGCACAAGACCATAGCGGCCGACACCTGTTTCCCAAGCTTGCGCAGAAAGAGACCTTGCCAATTCTGTTAGCGTTCAACACTATGAAGGGAATTTCAAGAAAAAGGGGAGTTTCCTGATGAAGACAACAACATTGGTCTTGTCGACAGCGGTTCTGCTGTCGAGCACGGCGTTAGCCGGAGCTGAAACGCTGCGCTGGGCGCGGGCGGGTGACGCGCTGACGTTGGATCCACATGCGCAGAACGAAGGTCCAACTTCGGCGTTGGCGCATCAGATGATGGAACCGCTGATCATGCGCGACATGACAGGCGCCATTGTGCCTGCACTGGCCACCGAATGGGGGCCATCCGAAGCAAATCCGAATGTCTGGGAATTTACACTGCGCGAAGGCGTGACCTTCCATGACGGTGCCGCATTTGATTCCGAAGATGCGGTCTTTTCCTTCAACCGTGCCATGTCACCGGACAGCGACTACAAAGAGCTGTTGGCCTCTGTGAAAGCCGTTCGCGCCACAGGGCCCTACACGATTGAGATCGAAACCAACGGTCCGAACCCGATCATGGCCAACAACCTCACCAACATCTTCATGATGGACAAGGCGTGGTCTGAGGCCAACAACGCCGTCAAGGTGCAGGATGTGGAAGGCGGGGAAGACACGTTCTCGGCCAAGAACACAAATGGCACCGGGCCATACAAGCTGGTGTCGCGCGAAACGGATGTAAAAACCGTTCTGACGATCAACGAAAACTATTGGGGCAAAGATGAGTTCCCGATGGAAGTGACCGAGATCATCTATACCCCGATCCAAAACGCCGCGACCCGTGTTGCCGCGCTGTTGTCGGGCGAAGTTGATTTCATTCAGGACGTGCCGGTGCAGGATTTGCAGCGTGTGGGATCTGCCGAAGGTCTGGATGTGCGCACAGCGCCTCAGAACCGGGTGATCTTCTTTGGCCTCAACATGGGTGATGCGGATCTGGCCAATGACAGTGTCGAAGGCGCGAACCCGCTGGCAGACGTACGTGTGCGCAAAGCGATGTCCATGGCGATCAACCGTGATGCGATCAAACAGGTTGTGATGCGCGGCCAGTCGGCTCCGGCTGGCATGATCTCACCTCCGTTTGTGAACGGCTGGAACGAGGCGATGGATAGCTCGTCCAAGACCGATGTGGAAGGCGCCAAGGCGCTGATGGCTGAGGCCGGATATGGAGATGGGTTCTCGATCCAGCTGGATTGCCCGAATGACCGCTACATCAACGATGAAGCAATCTGTCAGGCGGCCGTGGGCATGTTGGGTCAGATCGGTGTGACCGTGAACCTTGACGCCAAGCCGAAGGCACAGCACTTCCCGCTGATCTCGAACCTCGAGACAGATTTCTACATGCTGGGCTGGGGTGTGCCGACCTACGATTCCGAGTACATCTTTAACTTCCTCGTACATGGCCGCAGCGACAAATACGGTTCCTGGAACGGGACGCGCTTCAACAATGAAGAGCTGAACGCCAAGATCGTGGCGCTGGCGTCGATGACCGATTTGCCGAAGCGGGATCAGACGATCAACGAAATCTGGCAGGTTGTTCAGGATGAGGCGCTGTATATCCCGATCCACCACCAGGTGCTGAACTGGGGCATGAAGTCGAACGTGGACACGATTGTCGCCCCGGATGATGCGGCGAAGTTTAAGTACTTTAAGTTCAAGTAATTCGCTGACATAGCGATGTGAAAAGGCCCCGGTGTTCCGGGGCCTTTTTTTGTTGATGGGCGATTGGTGAGTTAGCCAACGCAGCGGGGAGGCTCAAAACTGGCGGCTTTGCGCGCACCTCAGCCAATGCCGCGCCATGACGCTCCAGCGAAGGCCTAAACGTGCGCGAACGCTTGTTTGGCCGGTGACTTAACGAACTGATTGCACCCGCGCAGGGGCGACAACCAAACCGAGGCGGATCAGCGGCATTAGACGACGCCTTAGCGGTTCGGTGCGTTTTACGTTGAGCACTTTAAGGGCAACCTTCACCGGATTGCGGAATATCCGAACCTATCCGGCTATGGGCGCGCCTCTACCTAGGTGCCCGGTGTCGCCGAAACGGTCGATATAGATTACGTCAAGACGCAGTATTCCGGCAGCCACGAAATCATCAACCCAACCCGCATTGTACCGAAGAGGCCGGCGATCGATTTGGCCAAACCACATAACAGAACCCAATACAGCTAGGAGAGCCCTGATGACCCAAGCCCCAATTATTGCAGCCAAGGTCCCAACCAAAGTCGAGCTTGAGGCCGGCAAAGACTATTTTTGGTGCCGCTGTGGCCGGTCGAAATCACAGCCTTTCTGTGACGGATCACATGCGGGAACCGGGATCGAGCCGTTGAAATTCACGGCAGACAAAGACGGCGGTGCGGCCCTCTGCCAATGCAAGGCCAGTGCGAATGCGCCGTTTTGCGATGGCTCGCACACGAGGCTTGGCGATTTGAACGTGGGCGATCCGTCGCCTGAACCGAAGTCAGACGTTCCGCAAGCGACGCCAACACCCGAAGAGCCTACGGTTGCACGCATCCATGCTTTGGCCCGCGACGGGCTGTCCAAACTTGGACATCACGGCGAAATGGGCGCGATGGGTGTGCCACGCAAGGACTTACCGCATTGGGATGACATCCAGATCTTGCCCGCACAGATGGCCCGTAAACCGCTGTTGGATGAAGCAAAGGTCGCAACAGACGTCGTTATCGGGCCGCGCGCTGCAAAGCCGCTTACGCTGTCGATACCGCTCTTCGTGTCAGATATGAGCTATGGTGCGCTGTCCGAAGAAGCAAAAACTGCGCTGGCCCGAGGGGCGGAGATAGCAGGCACGGGTATCTGTTCGGGTGAGGGTGGGATGCTGCCCGAGGAGCAGGCCGAGAACAGTCGTTACTTTTACGAACTCGCGTCCGCACAATTTGGCTGGTCTCTGGATCATGTGGCCAAGGTGCAAGCCTTTCACTTCAAAGGGGGGCAAGGGGCCAAGACGGGCACCGGCGGGCATCTGCCTGGCGACAAAGTTCAAGGTAAGATTGCCGAAGTGCGCGGTTTGGAACCAGGGCAGTCCGCTATTTCGCCCTCGACCTTTCCCGAATTGCACACGCCAGCCGACTTCAAAAGGATCGCTGACCAGGTGCGAGAACGCTCTGGTGGCATTCCCATCGGGTTCAAACTGTCAGCAAACCATATCGAAGATGATATCGATTTCGCGCTAGAGGCCTCAGCGGACTATATCATTCTGGATGGACGCGGTGGTGGCACCGGGGCGGCTCCGTTGATCTTCCGTGACCATATTTCGGTGCCTACGATCCCGGCCTTGGCTCGGGCGCGCAAACATCTGGACGCAAAGACAGGCCGCGAAGTGACACTTGTCATTACAGGGGGGCTGCGCGTTGCAGAAGACTTTGCCAAAGCTATGGCTCTTGGGGCGGACGCTATCGCCGTCAGCAACTCAGCGATGCAGGCCGTCGGCTGTATCGCGGCGCGCATGTGCAATTCCAACAATTGTCCTGTTGGCGTGGCCACGCAAAAGCCAGAACTGCGCAAACTGCTCGATGTACAGCGCGGCGCGGATCAGCTTGCTCGGTATTTCGGGGCTTCAGTGGAATTGATGCAAGTGCTGGCACGCGCCTGTGGTCATGACGGCCTCTCGGGTTTCAGGCCGCGGGATATTACCAGCTGGAAACGCGAAATTGCGGATTTGAGCGGCATTCGGTTTGCAGGGGTAGCATAGCTGCCTTGCCTCGGGAGGTGTGGTGCGCGGGCAGGCCCGTCACCACATTGATCCTGAAAGGAGAAAACCGATGCTCGATACTTACACAATGCGCCAAACGGACATGCCGGAAGAGATGCGGTTTCTTCTGGAAACCTATCCGCGTGACGATTGGGAAGCACATCCCGGTTTTAAGGAAAAGACCCGGCATTGGCTTGGTGCACACCAGATGTTTCGCCGAGTGGCAGAGCGTGTGCGCCTCGATACCGAGGCGATATTAAACAAGGATATCGCCTTTGGTGACTATGTTGGGCGGCTCTCATACTTTGGTGGCAACTTGGTGGCGAATTTGCATGGCCATCACGGCTGGGAGGATCATTCATACTTCCCGGAGCTGTCCGCCGCGGATCCGCGCTTTGATGCAGGGTTGGAATTGTTGGAGCAGGACCACGCTGATCTAGATCGTGTCTTGGATGACATGACGCGCAAAGCAAATCGTGTCATCAAGCTGGCAACGTTGGATGAGGTGCAAGCAATGGACGAGGCAAACGCGGTCTTACCCGCCGCGGAAGCGATCGAGGCTTTCCTCAAGCGCCATTTGAGCGATGAGGAAGAGCTGGCGGTGCCAATCATCCTGCACCACAGGCTGAGAGGATAACATGTCAAAGAACACGTCCACCGAGGAAGACCAGGCAGACGCAAAAGGCCGCCGCGCGCGAGGGGAATTCGTGCGCGGCGTCAGCGGCTTTCGCCACGCAATTGGGGATGCGGAATTTCCCGCCGAACCGGGGCGATACCATTTGTTTGTGGCGCTTAATTGCCCTTGGTGCCACCGTGTGACCCTGGCGCGGGCGGTGCTGGGTCTTGAAGACAGTATCTCCATGGATGTGGCCTTTCCAAATCGTACAGGCGATGCCGACCCTGTTGGCCCGAGCCTGTGGGAATTTGCGCCTGATCGCGTTGCAACTTTGACAAGCAGCACGTTGCCCGAATGCACGACTGAGACCGGAACAGGCTTGGGCTTGAGGCTGGCCAAAGAAATTTATCAGCGCGAAGGGTCCGATGAACAATCCGTCCCGATCCTTTATGACAAAATCGCCGGGCGGATTGTGAACAACGAAAGCGCCGAAATTATTCGGATGTTGGATGCAAACGCAGAACATCTTGGCAGCACGATGTCGGATCGCCCCCGGCTGGTGCCTGCGGATCCTGAACAAAAGGCGCGAGTAGATGAATTGAACGAGCGTATCTATGTCACGATCAACAACGGGGCATACAAGGCGGGGTTTTCGTCGGATCAGGCGGTCTATGCGCAGGCATTTGACGCGTATTTTGCGACCTTAAGTGCTCTCAACCAACTTCTGTCCGATGGGCGTCCGTATCTTACAGGTAGCGCTTTTACAGAGGCTGATCTGCGATTGTTTCCAACTGTTTACCGCCATGATCCGGTCTATTATGTCCGTATGAAGCTGAACGGCGCGCGTATCCTTGACTATCCGCATTTGTGGCGCTGGCTGTGCCGGGTTTATGCCCTGCCTGGCGTTGCCAAGGCCGGGTCATTGATCCACTGCCGGCAGGGGTACTTCGGGCGCACTTGGAACGGCGTCGTACCGTCGGGGCCGCTGCTTCCTATGCCTTACCCGGAGGCCTATGCTCACCCTGATCTCGCTTGACGCTTGATGGTAATGAGCATCACCAAATGCAACGCCGCCGTCCCAAAGCCAATGTAAATGATCGGGGGGTTGCCCCCGATGAGGGCGTGCGTGCCGTCAAGGAAATCGACGACGACGCGGAACACCAGAAAGGCTTCGATCATCGGGCGGGATTTGTTCGTTAAGGCATAAATTCCCAGCGCAGCGGTGCCAAGATTGCGGGCACAAAAGAGACCCGTGGGACCTGTGAGGCTAAAGGCGCCAGACGCGCTTGCCGCTTCCCAGTGTGACCACATGGCGGCGGGGTTCAAATAAATCACGATTGCGAAGACGGCCGACAGGATGCTGACGAACCAAAGGTAATAGGTGATCCAAATCGGGACGGGTTGATCGGTCATGGCTGTCGCCTTCGCTTCAGAATTTTCCGGGATAGCCATCAGGCAGGTTCTCAGTCTGGATCGGAGCGATCACGTCCCAATGTTCGACGATCAACCCGTCTTCGAGCCGCCAAAGGTCATAAAACGCGGTCGGCGTGTCGCCCTGCTTGCCAGCCACGCCAGTCAGCACAAAATTGCCCTCGGCCACTGCGATACCGATTTCATCATAGCTGATCTTGAGGCCTTTGGCGGCGTTCGCGGCCATCAGCTCTTGCAGGCCTTTCAACCCATCACCGGCGTCGGGGTTATGTTGCAGGTACTTTGCTCGATTGATGTACTGGGAGACATCCAAACGCGCACCACCGATGAACATCTTTTCAAGCAGTTCGATCACAAGGGCCTTGTTTTCCGCGGTTTTGTCGAGATCGGTCACATCCGTCCAGCCGTCGGTTTGTGTGCGGCCAGCGGGGTTCGGCGCGGCGCGCAGGGGTTGTAGGTTGTCCCAATGCTCCGCAATGCGACCGTCTTCGATGCGGAAGATGTCGAACGCCACCAAAGGTGTCTCACCAAAGTTGTAGTAGGTAGAATGCGTTGCAACCAGATCACCTTCCGCAATCATGCGATGCACTTCGTTGGGACGCGCATCTTCCGGTTCCGTGCCGCTTTGCCTGCTGAGGAATTTTTTGATGACTGCGGAGCCTGACGGCAGCATCGGATTTCGTTGGATGTAGGTCTCAGTAAAATAGGTATCGACGGCATCGATGTTGCGGCTGACGAAGACGTCGTCGACCATGTTTTGCACGATTTCTTTGTTTGCGGTGGCATCTGCAAAAGCGGTGGTGGCACATATAACCAGCGCGCTGGCGGTGACTGTGAGTGACTTGAACATCGGGATCTCATCAAACGAATCTATCTTTCATGAAAGGTATTTCTTTGACTGAGGGCTGACAAGTCTTTCTTGAAAGATAAATCCAGTTCCGATCCAGGAATCGGATTGCAGACCATCCCGGCCTAAGGCACGCCCCGCCGAAGCGCGGATTGCTTCAGGCCTGTGTCGCAGCCGTTTGGTGTCACTGCGCCAAAAAGCGGAGACTTTTTTCAGTGAAAATTGAGGATGCAGCAATGCAGTGCTGGGATGCAGACGGGCCATGTCAGTCAGTTTGAGTGGCCGCTTGTTTCGGTTGGCAATCCCGAACTGTACCTGCGCATGCCACTGGCCTCACGCAGGCACGGTTTTGGTTGGGCTTTATGTCGACAGGCCAACGGCGCGTCCCATAAACGCCTTTTCGGCAACCTGTTTGGTCAGAAAACGGGCCAGGTCGCTGCGCGTGATCTTGAGATCCAGGTTGCGCGCTGTTGGCGGGACATCCACGATCAAAGGCCGTTTTGTGGCGTTGTCAGTGAAAGCCGAGGGGCGCACGATCGTCCAGTCGAGGCCGCTGGCTTCGACCAGGCGTTCCTGCAATTCGTGATCACGGAACACGGGGGCCAACAGGGCACCGAACATCACGCGCTTCCACCAAAAGTTCAGGTTGGACCAGCTTTCATGTGCGCCCAGCGTTGACTGACAGATCAGCCGTTTGATGCCTTGCGCTTGCATCGCTTTGATCACGTTGAGCGTACCTTGCGAGCGGATCAGGCTTTTGCGCGACATGCCCGAACCCAGCGTGACGACGACTGCATCGTGATCCTGGATTGCAACTTGCACATCAACTGGGTTCAGCGCGTCACCGGCGTGAAGGGTCAGGTTCGCGTCAAACAGGCCGAGTTTCTGAGGTTTGCGAGCAAAAGCTGTGACGCTGTGGCCGGCGTTCAACATTTCTTTGACGGCCAGTTTTCCGACGCTGCCGGTCGCTCCGAAGACGATGACTTTCATGGTGTGTTCCTTTCGTGTGCTGTGAGTGGATAACTTGACATCGTGTCAAGTTGACATGGTGTAAATATGCGGTAACTTGACATCATGTCAAGTGATCAAATTTCTACAAAGACCCGCATTCTGGATGTCACCTGGAACCTTTTGGAATCCGGAGATAAATCCGTTCGTATGTCGGATATCGCGAAGGCCGTCGGCATTAGTCGGCAGGCGCTCTATCTGCATTTTCCAAGCCGTGCAGAGCTTTTGGTGGCCACAACGCGCCACATTGATTCCGTCAAGGATGTGGACGCCCGGTTGGCGCGCAGCCGGTCTGCGCAGACCGGTGTCGCACGCTTGCACGCGTTCATTGACGCATGGGGTGGCTATATCCCGGAAATCCACGGTGTATCGGTGGCGTTGCGCGCCATGCCCGACAGCGATCAGGACGCGGCAGATGCCTGGACCGATCGCATGACCGCCGTCCGGCACGGATGTGCGGCCGCCGTTGTAGCTCTTGCGCGCGATGGGCGGTTGAAGGAAGGATTGACCGAAACGCAGGCCACGGATTTGTTGTGGACTTTGTTATCGGTTGAAAACTGGGAAAGGTTGGTGCGCGACAGCGGATGGTCGCAAAACTCCTACCAGGCGATGATAAAGCAGCTTTCCGAAGCCGCTCTTATGACCGACGGCTAAGCTTAGTCTAACGGCTGTCGGGCCATATCCAATATCTGTTGCGGGGAGGCTGTGTCGGGAATGTGCGCTGTGTGGCTTGAGAGGCTGGAAGCCAGTGTTTCGACGGAGGGTGAGAGGCCATTCGCGAGATACGCCTGTTCGACATGATCAACAGGAATACCGTGGTTTGAGATTTCGCTTTCGCCAAAGATCAGCACGGCTCTGGCCAGCACCCGGTGTTGCAACAGCATCTCAATTGCGTTGTTTGGTGCCTTGGATGGGGGTGACAAAGGTATCTTCCCCAAGCCCGCCCATGTCGCACAAGCCCATCCCATGTCTTGCGGCCAGCTTGCGTCTTCGGCGACATCCAAGAGCGGGTCTAGATCGTCATCTTTGACGATGATGAGGCTCTTGGGTACGCGGCCAACATCCGGGGGCAGGCAAAGATCGCCTGCTCTCTCTTCTGTCCAACCGGCTGCTACCATCGCGTCCAACCCTGGGGTGGCGTTGATTTCAATAAAACTGCCGCCGGTCTCGTCGGAGGGCTTGCTGATGTCATTTGTAACGTAATCCGCGCCCAGAACTTCGATGTTCAAAGCTTTGGCAATGCTCTCGCTCATCTGACGAATGACCGGGTGAACGAGATCGGTGACGTCGGTACAGGTGCCGCCAGTCGACAGATTGGCGTTGCTGCGCACATTCATGCGCTGGCCTTTCGGCAGAACTGTTTCAGGCGTGAGACCTCTTGTAGACAGATGCAGCAGGGCGCTTTCGTCCAGCTTGATTTGCCTGTGGTAATTGCTGCGAATAAGGCTGTGACTGAACCGCTCTTTGTTGACCTGGTCGACCAGTGCGCGGATGGTGCTGTGACCGTCGCCGATGACTGCGGCGGGATCCCGGCGAATTGCGCCGGCGAAAGTCCCGTTGATCACAATCAAGCGGTGATCGTCGCCTTCGACGAATTGCTCAACAAGGACCGGCCCCTTGCTGCTTGCACGAGCTGTGGCGATCCCGCGGTGTACCTCGTCGGTCTTGTACAATCCGGCAGTAACACCTTTGCCACCGCCAAGGTCGAGAGGCTTGGTCACGCAAGGAAGGCCAACCTTTTTGATGGCGGGGTCGATATCTTCGGTTTTATGGATCAACGCTCCACGAGGTGCCGGCAGACCAAGCATAAGAAGCGTGTTCTTGATGACCGCTTTTGAGCGGGTAACTTTTACCCCCAAGGCACCATCTTCGATCGTGCTGCTTTCAAACAAGACGCGGCTGTGTTCGCCTTCGCCAAAGCGCCAATGCCGGGGCATACCCCATGCGGGTCCATAAGGAATGCCCCGCGCACGGGCGGCTTTCATGACAATGCAGGCCTGATAGTCAGGATGGCGTGCGCGGCACAGTTTGAAATAATGCTGCAGCTCTTTTTCCATCTGGTCACGGTTGAGCGCGCCAGCATATGCCCCGAATACGGTTTTCAGAGCAAACCCCAGAACGGCGAGGCTCAATTCGGGATCATGAAACCCGACCCACGCCCACAATCTGTTGTCATGCTGTTGCGCGCCATGTTCGGTAATGCTGCCTCTGACTTCGTTAAGGATCACGTGCGCCCAGGCGGCAGCCAAACGAAAAAGTCCCGATGCCGCGTCATCGTGCAACTCGACGTCCGTGGGCCAGGCTGTGGGCGGCAGAGGCACCGTGTGCCGGTTGCTCAGCAGGTCTTCAACAGCCTCTTGGCCCAGCGGGCGCGGTGTTATGTGTCCGACTTCTCCGCTCAGCGTGACAATCGGGGCAGGGCTAAAGTGGTTTGCCCCCCAAAATACGGGGCCGCTTTTTATCTTAATCATAATGTACCCTGACCGCGCGGTGCGCCCCGCGCTGCGATATGTGCCTTGCTACCTTATCGCTGAATTGAAGCACGCGGCAAATGATGATTGAGCGCGGGTTTTTGCGACCGCTGGCCGGGGCGCAAAGGTACATTGGAAAGGCGCCAAATCTTGTAACTGAAATGCGATCACGGTTTTGTGATGTGACGTGAGGCTTTGCGCGCCCCACCCTGAAGTGTGGCTCGGAATGAAGGATTTAATCATGAAACAGCTTTCTCTCGCACTTCCTATTGCATTGGCAACGGCGGTTAGCCCGCTGGCAGCGAAGGAATTTAAATGGGCGGTGACCACCGACCCGCAAACCATGGACCCGCACGCCGTAAACTCGGCGCCAGTGCTTGGGTTCCTCAACAATGTGTACGAAGGTCTGGTTCGGCGCGGCAAGGACATGGCGATTGAACCTGCCCTGGCAACATCCTGGGCGCCGATCGGAGAAGGCGAAGGATGGCGTTTCACATTGCGCCAAGGCGTGACGTTTCAAGATGGCGCTGCATTCAACGCAGATGACGTGATGGCATCTTATGCGCGTGCCTCCAGTGAGGCGTCTGACACGCGCAGCTGGTTCGCGCCAATCTCTGATGTGGTGAAGGTGGATGACTACACGGTCGATTTCATGACCTCGTCACCCAACCCGCTGTTTCCGTCTTCGATTGCAAACTGGATGATCATGGACGACGGTTGGATGGCCGCGAACCAGGCGCAACTGCCTGACAAGGAAAATGGCAATTTCGCAACGTTGAATGCCAACGGCACTGGCGCGTTTCAGGTCACTGCTCGTGAGCCCGGTTTGCGCACTGTGCTGGAACCGTTTGGTGGCTGGTGGGGCGAGGTTGAGCACAACATCACGCGCGCCGAGATCACGCCAATTCAGAACCCGGCCACGGCATTGGCAGCGCTTTTGTCTGGGGACGTGGATTTCATCAATCCAGTGCCGATCCAGGATGTTGCGCGTCTACAGGGAAACTCGGATGTGACCGTGATCCAAGGGATCGAGGCGCGGGTGATCATGTTGGGCTTTCCACATGAGGCGGAGACGCTGAAGTATTCTGCGGAAACATCTGACAAGAACCCATTTGCAGATGTGCGCGTCAGGCAGGCGGTGGCCCATGCGATCAACGTGCCTGCGATCTTGCAAACCATCATGCGCGGCAATGCCGAAGAGGTGAGCCAGCTCGTCTCTCCTGCGATGCGGGGGTATTCGGATGCGCTGGCCGCCCGTCCGGCGTTTGATCCCGAGAAAGCAAAAGCGTTGTTGGCGGAGGCCGGATATGCGGATGGATTTTCGTTTGGCCTCAAATGCCCCAACAACCGGTATCTGAACGATGAGGCTGTGTGCCAGGCGGTGACAGGCATGTTGGCACAGGTTGGGGTAACGGCCACGCTGGATGCAATGCCGGTGCAAAACTATTGGCCAGAATTGCGTGCAGACAATTACGATATGTATCTGTTGGGCTGGTCACCGGGCACGTTTGACGCAGAGCACCCAATCCGCTTCCTTGCGTCCACTCCCAATGCCGAAAAGAAGCTTGGCAGCTGGAATTTCGGCGGGTTTTCCAATGCGCGCGTCGACACCTTGTTGCCTATGATCCAATCGGAGATCGACGATACCAAGCGGCAGGCGATGTTGGATGAGGTCACGCAGATTTTGCAGGACGAAGCCGCCTATGTGCCCATGTATGTGCAGCCGCTTGTCTGGGGCACACGCAGCAATATCGCGCTGCCGCAACGCCCGGATAACTTCTTTATCCTGCGCTGGGTTACTGTGAACTAAACCAACGTGATGGCGTTGAAGGGCCGTTTGGCCCTTTGACACCCTCAGTGCACCGGGGGGCCAGCCCCCCGGACCCCCCGGAGTATTTTGATCCAAAAGAAAATGGGCTTCTGTGCTGGCTTGGAAACAGGCGGGAAATATGAGGCTCGTTTTGGGCTTGATGCCTGAGGGGGGGATTTTGTGGATTATCCCGCGATTGATACCCAAACCTGTGGCGCGTTTTTGCGCGCAAAATGCGTCCATTCGCGATGTGCTATTTGCGGGCCTGTGGTGGGATGTGTTGCCCGTGTTGTGGGATCGAGAAGCCGACCACCGATGTCAAATGGAACGCCGATCCGGTGCTGATTTTGGGCGCGGTGGAAGGATTTCGCGGTCAATTGGTGTTCGATCGTGTTTGAGTTGGCCAGGGGCTGTCTCTATACGAGTTGACGCTCCAGACTGCCGCTGACATTGTTTGAGTTCCAAAGGGATTGGAAAACATGCTGTCATTTGTGGTCAAACGTGTCGCACAATCGGTGCTTGTCTTGCTTATCGTCGGATTGGTGGCGTTTTCGATGTTCCGGTTCGTGGGCGACCCGGTCGACAATATGCTGGGGCAGGAGCGCACGATTGAAGATGTTGAGCGGCTTCGGACGCAGCTTGGGCTCGATCAGCCGTTTCCCGTGCAATATTACAAGTTTCTCGAAGGGGCTGTGCAGGGCAATTTCGGGGTGAGTTATCGGCAAGGCCGGCCCGTGGCGGAGATCATCCTGGAACGCGCGCCTGCGACATTGGAGCTGGCGGCAGTCTCGGGCATCTTTGCGATCCTGCTTGGTATCGCGCTTGGGGTGTTCACGGCGATCCGGCGGAACGGTGTGACGGCCAATTTGATCATGTCAATCTCGCTCATTGGGGTCTCACTGCCGACCTTTTTGATTGGGATATTGTTGATCTATCTGTTCTCGGTTGAGTTGGGGTGGTTGCCCAGTTTCGGGCGCGGCGAAGTGGTCAAAATCGGGGGGTGGTCGACCGGGTTGCTGACCGAGACGGGGCTGAAGGCCCTTGTTTTGCCGTCGATCACTTTGGGGCTTTACCAGATGACGTTGATCATGCGGTTGGTGCGATCTGAAATGCTGGAAGTGCTGCGACAAGATTATATCCGCTTTGCCCGCGCGCGGGGCTTGCGCGATCGGACGGTGCATTTCCGGCACGCGCTCAAGAACACTATGGTGCCGGTGATTACGGTGATCGGGTTGCAATTGGGGTCTATCATCGCCTTTGCGATCATCACTGAAACGGTGTTTCAGTGGCCGGGGGTGGGGTTGTTGTTTATCAACGCGATCCAGTTTGTGGATATCCCTGTGATGGCGGCGTATCTCATGCTGATTTCGGTGATGTTTGTGGGCATCAACCTGATCGTGGATCTGCTTTATTTCGCAATTGACCCGCGCCTGCGTGGCGGCGGACAGGAGGCCACAGGATGAGTGATGCACCTTTGACATCCAAACCACCCTCGCGGCTTGCGCGGTGGCTCGACAGTGATTTCTTTTACGCGTTCAAGCGCTCTCCGGTGGCTGTTGTGTCTGCGTCGGTCGTGCTTCTGTTGATCTTGTCTGCGGTTTTTGCGCCGTTGATTGCGCCGACGAACCCGTTTGACCCGGCGTCTTTGAACCTGATGAACGGGTTCTCTGCGCCGATGAAGCCCAATGCCTTTACCGGTGATACGTTCCTCTTAGGAACCGATGACCAAGGGCGCGACGTGTTTTCGACGATCCTGTTTGGGATGCGGATTTCCTTGTTTGTTGGGGTCTCGGCGGTGCTGTTCGCGATGGTTCTGGGCATTTTGCTTGGGCTGATTGCGGGGTATGCCGGCGGGTGGACCGAAACGATCATCATGCGTGTGGCTGACATTCAGCTGACGTTTCCGTCGATCCTGGTGGCAATGCTGATCTTTGGTGTCGCAAAAGGGGTCACACCGGTTGAGTATCGGGATCAGATGGCGATCTGGGTATTGATCCTGGCGATCGGGCTCAGCGACTGGGTGCAGTTCGCGCGCGTGGTGCGTGGGGCGACGTTGGTGGAAAAGCGCAAAGACTATGTACAGGCCGCGCGTCTTATCGGGCGGGGGCCGGGGGCAATCATGCTGCGGCATATCCTGCCAAATGTGCTTTCGCCGGTTCTGGTGATCGCAACCATTTCGCTGGCTCTTGCGATTATTGCGGAGGCCACTTTGAGCTTTCTGGGCGTGGGCGCGCCGCCAACCCAGCCGTCACTGGGCACGCTCATTCGGATCGGGCAAGGGTTTTTGTTTTCCGGGGAATGGTGGATCCTGTTTTTCCCGGCGATGACGCTTTTGGCGCTTGCTCTGAGTGTGAACCTCTTGGGGGATTGGTTGCGCGATGCGCTGAACCCGAAATTGCGCTGACATTGGGTTGGGGCGCCCGGCCGAGAGGCGGCGCGCCCTATGTCGCGCGGCGGAGGTGAGTATTTTTATCCAAAAGAAGCAGGGGTGGCTCTCTGAGACTAGGGCGCTGCGCGTCTGGGGTTGACCTTTGCGTTGTCAGCCGCTCATACGAGACGCTGTTGCGACATTGGGAAAGCAGAGATGACAGAACCGGTTTTGGCGAGCATCCAAACGTCTCAGGGACGGCGTATCCTGGGGATCGGTTCCATGTGGATTTTGGCGCTGATTGTCATTGCTGTCGCGCTGCGCACACCACCAGCCTTGGGGTGGCAGATTTTTCTGATCGCGTTGGGGGCAGGGGCATTGGCCGTGGGCGAAGCCATGCGCCGCTCGACAGCGATTTCCATAGATTTGACGGAAACGGAACTGCGTGACAGCACCGGTGTGGTGATTGCGCAGATCGAGGATATTGTTTCGATGGATCGTGGCATGTTTGCGTTCAAACCGTCGAATGGGTTTTTGCTAAAGCTAAGCGAACGCGGCCAACGGACATGGCGCCCGGGTGTATGGTGGCGTGTTGGAAAAACCGTGGGGGTGGGCGGTATGACCCCGGCGTCTCAGGCGAAAGCCATGTCAGAGATTATTGCGGTCAAACTGGCGCAACGCGACGGGCAGCTAGACTGACACCACACGTTTAGGCGCCGGTGTCGTAGAGCACCTGGGGGGCATAGCGGGGACGGGTGAAGACCCGGTTTTCGATGGTGAATTCGCCAAGGCCAATATCGACGGGCGGATCATATTTCAGCGCAGTTTCGACCAGAATGACCCTTTCGTTGTCAGACATGACAGGCAGGCGATCGCCAAGGTCCAAAACGTCGCCGTTGTTCAGAGCCGAACGAAAGCCGCGTTCTTCGGACCAATCCAAGTAATGGCGGTTGTCGTCGTCATCCCAGCGTACAACGGTGATCCGCAATGACACGTCACTATTCACATTGGTTTCGCTGAGGTATTTCATCAGATCGCGCATCCCGACCATGTAGGAATTATCGAGCGGGATTGTTTCTCTGGAAATGATGTCGCCAATGGTGAATGCGACTTTCTGTTGTACGGCATGCATCCGGTACACTTCGAAGGTCGCAAACATTGTGACAAATGCCGTGACATAAAGCGGGATCATCAACACCGTTTCGATGGTGATGCTGCCCTCTTCCCGACGGCTGAAGCCGCGCAGAAAACTGGTGATATTATGCAATAGGCCCCGCATCAGTTCGGTTCCTGAACAAATACGGTTTCTGAGATCATGATCACACGGCCGGATCCGTCTTTGTCAAAGTCCGCGCCGAGGCCTGCAGTTGGGAAGACGGGCTTGTATTTGTAGCATGTGCGCAAAAGCATGAGCTGGTGGCTGGCACCGTGCACAAATTGGCGCAATGGCGTCACTGGCTGAGAGACATCAACGCAATCAGCTTCAGTTGGCAGGGGGCCAAAGCTGCGTTGCGCGAGCGGCTTCATTTCAAGGCGCAGCGTTTCATTACAATCCGCCAGGTTGCCTGAAAACTCACAGATCATACCTTTGAGATCTTCATGCGTGTAGTTGGCGCCGGTGTTCAGGCGCACCAAGCGCACTGTCATGTCCAGACCGCGGTCCAGCCACATCTGATAGATCTGGCGCATCCCAAGCTCGACAGACGAGAAAAAGAAGAAAAACACCAGCGGCACAGCCAACGCGAATTCAATGGTCGCGTTGCCTGTGTCGTCTTTGCGGAAACGACGCAGGAAACTGAGGGGTCGAAAGGTCATTGTGTCAGTCGCAGCTGGTTGATTTGCTTTGCGATGGCGTCGAACGCATCCGAAATTTCAATACCTTCCACGCGGAAGAAGTGGCTTGGTGTCGAGGCGCAGTTTTCCATGACGCCGGCCGAATAATCGGTCACTTCGAAGCCCACGGACCAGACCACCATGCCTTTATTCTTGGCTGCGGTGCAGATCTTGTCGAGCATGTTGTCGGCCTGCAAAGACGAGTATTTGGTGTAGCGCCAGTTGTTCCAGCTGCCCCAGACATAGTTGTTGAGATACCAGTAGAGCGGGTAACGGCTCCAGTGATAGCGCTCAGAGTCTGAGTTGTAGTACCAAGGCTGAATTCGGATCGTATCCACGTTCTGACCGTCCGTCATGAGCACGATGGTTTTGAGCGTGTCGTCGTCATCATAGTCGGCAGGACGCACAGAGAATGCGTTGTTGATTTTGCCGTTTGTCGCCAGCCACTGGTTCACTGGGCGGAATGCCGGATCCAGCATTGCAACGCCCCATTTCATCCCGAGATGGATCGCCGTGTTCGCGCGGGCGCGATATTGGTTAATCGTGGCCTTCAGCGCGGTCGTATCTTGGCTGAAAGGCACGATGCGTTCGTAGGTCTGCTGAGGGCAGCCTGGGTTCGAAATTGGGTTAGAATAGCTCCAGCCAGTTTCGAAATGTTGCATCTGTTCGTATTGCTTCGAAAAGCTCAATGCGGTCAGATCGAAATCGGAAATTTCGAAATCCACACAATGTGAGAAGTCGTGATCCTGGGTCGTATTAAAGCGGTAAAAGAGGTCCGGCCCGGCGTTAACTTGCGCGGTGTAAGGGATCAGCGAGACGGAGATTTTGTTTTCGCTTGGATCTTTAATAACCGTGTCTACGAATTCACGCGCGGCTGTCTGCAAGCGCGACATTTTGTTGTTCCAGCCCATGGAGCCAGAGATGTCGAGGATCATCGAAATCTCGACATTTGAAATACGTTCTTCGGCCGTGCCAATCGCGGGCACGATCAATTCGTCGACCCCGACCAGACGCATAAAACGGGTCTCGGTCTCAGTTTCGGCAGCGGCGGTCACTGTCCGATAGTTCAGGCCCTCGCTGACCGTGACAGAGGTCAGATAGCTGGCCATGCCAGACTTGTCGAAATAGTCGTTTACAACAGCGGTTGGGTCCAATTCCTGGTCAAGGTCGGCTGCGGCCAGAACGGCGCGGTCCACGGTATGCTGCAGCTGGGTACGTTCCATTTCATTCTGGATCAGGTCGACCCCCAGGCCGCCCATGATGATCATGATTAGAAACATGTAGATGCTGAAGATGGTCATTGTGCCGTCTTCGCGCGAGAAAAACGCAGAAAGCACGCCAGAGTGGCGTGTGTTTTCACCATTCCGCGCCCCAACGCGTACAGGTTCACCCAACTTGGTCATCGTCGTACACCCATTTCTTCCCTCCGCTCGGCAACCCCATTGCCGGGCAGCGCACTCATCACATCGGAATGCGGCCTGATTAGGGCGCAACTTAGAAACCGAGCGGTATTCTGCTCACGTTGCTGTGACCCGCGTTATTGTGGTCACACCGTTTCATCGTTGCGCGCACAGTCTCAACTGTTGCCAAACGTACGCACTTCCACATACACATGAGGTGCGATGATCGGGAAATGTGGCTCAAATTGGGCGCGATCCGGTCAGGTTCAGGCCATTGTGCAGAAGTGGACGCTAAAGTGCTCCTATCCACGGCATTGTTCTGCGATAAGCTCCAAATTTCTCTGTCCAAATCTGCTGTGCCAAACAAAAGCAGCCTACGTCGGCGTATTGTCCGGCCCATAAATTCTGGCTGCAGTTTCAATTCTGAGGGTGCGTAGCATGCAAAACAAAAAAGAACCCAGTTTCCGCGAGAGTGTGGACTTGATGTTCAATCGGGCGGTCGCATTGGTCGATTTGCCGCCCGGAATGGAAGAAAAAATCCGCGTGTGCAACGCGACCTATACGGTCCGGTTTGGGGTGCGTTTGCGCGGTGAGATCAAGACCTTCACAGGGTATCGCTCGGTCCATTCCGAACACATGGAACCTGTGAAGGGTGGCATTCGGTACGCAACCGGGGTTAACCAGGATGAGGTCGAAGCGCTGGCGGCCCTGATGACGTATAAATGCGCTTTGGTGGAAACTCCCTTTGGTGGGTCCAAAGGCGGCTTGTGCATTGATCCACGGGAGTACGATGAGCACGAGCTTGAGGCGATCACCCGCCGTTTTGCATATGAGCTCGTCAAACGCGATTTGATCAACCCAGCCCAGAACGTGCCTGCGCCTGACATGGGCACGGGTGAGCGTGAGATGGCCTGGATGGCGGACCAGTACATGCG
>JABSSA010000329.1 GCA_013214665.1 Paracoccaceae bacterium | reverse complement strand
GTTTTGTCTTCTGGTGCCACATCGACTTTGACCTCTTGGCCACGGGACAGCAGATTGTTGTCATCAAACGTATCTTCGTGCGGCAAAATCGCGTTTTTATGGCTGCCAGCGACAAAATCCATGCATCCCGACGCAGGCGTTGCCGGCGACAGGGCGATCCAAGCAGTCAAAAGACCATCCACTGCCCCAAGCCCCCAATAGGTCAGATCCTGGTGCATGCTGACGATTTGGGTCGTGTTCGGTTCTTTGATAAAGAACTCAACGGAATAAACCAGAACGTCAGGCCCGAGTAGCCCGCTTACAATGTTCAGGATACGGGGATCTCGCGCAATGCGCGCTGCCATAGGCATAACCACATGCGCGTTCACTCGTTTGTAAGTGTTCAGCGGATGCGGAAGATCTGCGGCTTTCCAATTGGCTTCCAATGCCTCGAATTCGGCACGTGCCGCCAAGGCCTCTTGCGGGCTGATGGCGGGCAACGGAAACAGGAATCCGTCTCGCCAATATTGGTCGATTTGGCTTTGGCTCAGGCCAGTGTCCGCAACGTTCAAGGTGTCCAGCATAGCAGTGCTCCACGAGTGTAATTCGTGGAGTTGGCCTTAAGCCTTTGGTGCATTCTGTCGTAAATTCGACGACGTGCAGGTCGCAATTGAGAATTCGCGGTAAAATTTCCGCAAGCGGCGGGCCTGTGGCCCGCCATCTGGATCAGATACGTGCGAACCGCTGTGCAATTTTCGGCAGCAAGCCTTCGAATTGCAGCGGCGCATCAGTGACCGCAAGACAGATACAGTCTTCGTGAATATCTGCCACAGGCGTATGGTGCAGATCGCTATCAGCAACCTCCACATCACCACGTGCGAAATACTCGTCATCATCAATGAACGCCCCTTGAAGGACCATCGTCATCTCTGTGCCGTGATGGCCGTGGTCCGGCATCGCTGCCCCAGCCGGGATGCTTAGCAAACGGGCGGTCGCGGATTTCGAGGTTGGCAAAATCGCTTGCTTGACCCCCATCCCGATGGATTTCCACTTAACCGATGCCAAACCGCCGCCAACATATTCGCAAAGCGGCGACGGCAAAACATCGTCGCTGACCACACGCGGTGATTTAGGCGTATCCACCGGTCCACCAGCAATAAGAGCCATCGTGGCGGCAAATGCGCTGTCTGACAGCGCCATGTCGTTGCCAGGCGCATCTTCCAGCACAGCACCACCAAGCGCTTCGAATGTCTCCAGCTGAGCGCGGCAAGTGTCGCATAGCGATACATGTGCAGCCACCATGAGATTGAAGGCTTCCGGCAGCGTCCCGGCTGCATAAGCCATCAATATCTCATCGCTCAGATGGTGTTTGATCTTTTGATCCATCTCTTCAATCGCTCTTCATTTCATCGCATGGCGCAGGCGGTCCAACGCCAATCTAATCCTCGATTTGATCGTGCCCAGGGGCAGACCGGTTTCAGCCGCGATTTCGGAGTGTGTCAGGTCTCCGAAATAGGCTTTTTGTATCAAATCCCGCTGTGCGGCAGGCAGGTCCGCGATGGCCTTGCCCAATAGTTCACTTTCCTGTTGCAGCGCGAGAACATCCGCCTGCGCCGGGTCTTCTTCGGGACCCCATCCCAGATCTTCGGGTTCGGGGCGGCGTTCCCGCCGAAGCACGTCTATCTTTCTGTTCCGCGCAATGGTGAAGATCCACGTCGCCACCGATGCACGGGCCGGGTCAAACAGATGCGCTTTGTGCCAACAGGTGGCCATCACCTCTTGGGCGCATTCTTCGGCCAGTGTGGCATCAGCCCCGGATCGGATCAGAAATCCTTTCACCCGAGGTGCGAAATGCGAAAACAGCTCCGCAAATGCCTTTTGGTCCTGTTCGTCGCGAATGCGCTGTAGGTGCGTCACCCATTGCATTCGCTTTCCGGTCTCATCTGTCATGGGTGCGCGTCTGGTGTCCCTGTCGCTGATCTGTACCCCTTTGTTGGGCACCGGTGTTTTCACACCGTCGCTGGGTTGCAGGGATATGTCCATGGCCGCACTCATGTCTTCTTTACGCGCCCTAGGCTCCCGTGGATCAAAAAAACAAAAATATTTATGGAATGCACATCCATGCGGCGTTCCGACCCGTATCTGTTTCAGAAATATCGAACACAGGACGAATTGAATGCCATTTGATAGGGCGCGCAACAGCGGCAAACGCATTGCAGTGATCGGAGCAGGAATTTCGGGGATGGGGGCAGCTTGGATGCTGAGCCGCGATCACCGGGTCACCTTGTACGAAGCCGAGCCGAAGATCGGTGGGCATGCGCGCACAGTGATTGCCGGCAAGAAAGGTGATCAGCCTGTCGATACCGGTTTTATCGTGTTCAACTATGCCAATTACCCACATCTCGTCAGTATGTTCGAAGAGCTTGATGTACCGGTCGTCAAATCCCGAATGAGCTTTGGGGCTTCGTTGAAAGGCGGGGCGCTGGAATATGGTCTGGCCAATTTGGATGCGATCTTTGCGCAGCGCAAAAATTTGGCCAATCCGAAGTTTTTGCGGATGTTGCGCGATGTCATGCGTTTTAACCGCGATGGTTTGAAATACGCCAAGGCGAACCCGCCTTTGACCATCGGGGCATTCATTTCTCAAATGAAGCTGGGTGATTGGTTTCGGGATTATTACCTTTTGCCGCTGTCGGGCGCGATCTGGTCCACCCCAACCGAAAAGATCATGGATTTTCCTGCTTACGCCATGATGCAGTTTTTCGAGAACCACGCGCTGCTGAACTATACTGGCCAACATCAGTGGTACACCGTGACCGGTGGCTCGCGCAGCTATGTGGACCGGCTCGAAGCATCGATGCTCTCTCGCGGTGCCACCATTCGAGTGAGCACACCTATTCAGAGCGTGCGCCGCTCAGCGGGCGGTGCAGCCGTAAAGGCTTGGGGTGCCGATTGGGAGATGTATGACGAAGTCGTCTTTGCGACCCATTCTGACGACACGTTGTCGCTGCTCGCGGATCCCACGCAGGACGAGACCGCAACCCTTGGCGCGATTGCCTACCAGCCAAATGACATTGTGTTGCACGCGGATACCTCGATCATGCCCAAACGCCGCAACGTTTGGTCAAGCTGGGTGTATACTGAGGATGCCAGCACGCAATCGGATCGGATCGATCTGACGTATTGGATGAACTCGCTGCAGCCGATCCCGCATGACGATCCGATGTTTGTCACGCTCAACACCAAGCGCCAAATCCGCGAAGATCTGATTTACGATCAGGTCACTTTGCGCCATCCGGTTTATGATCTTGCGGCACTTGATGCGCAGGCCCGGATGAAAGATCTGAACGGTCTGAACAACACATGGTATTGCGGAGCGTGGATGAAGCATGGCTTCCACGAAGACGGGCTTTCCAGTGCGGTGGACGTGGTGCGCGAGATGGCGCATCTGCAAGTCGCCCGGATGGCTGCGGAATGAGCACCGCAATAGATCATATCGCGGGTCAGACATTTCATGGCCGAAAGGGAGATGTAAACAACGCCTTTCGGTATTCGGTCGATTATGTGCTGGTGGACGCCGAAGCGCACGTGCGTGGTCCGTTCCTGTTTCGTCGCAACGGGCGTGCGCCGTTTACGTTGGACGACAAAGACCACGGCGGCGACCCAAAGAACGGGCGTGGCGCGGTATGGGCGCGCGAGGTTTTGGCGCAGCATCAGATCACCGGTATCGACAAGATCGAGCTGCTGGCACAGCCCAAAGTGCTGGGCCATGTCTTCAATCCGGTCAGCTTTTGGCTCTGCCGCCGGGCGGATGGCGCTTTGATTGCTGTGATCTCTGAAGTGACAAACACCTTCGGCGAACGACATTCCTATTTGACCCATCATTCGGACCTGCGTCCGATTGGACGATCGGACCGGCTGACCGCGCAAAAGATCTTTTACGTGTCTCCGTTCCAACCCATCGAGGGCAGCTATGAATTCCGGTTCGACATCACCGAGGAACGCGTGGGCATCTGGATTGACTACAATCAAAGCCACGGCGGTCTGATCGCGACCCTCACGGGCACCCGCAAACCATTGAGCAACCGCAGTATCCTGCGCACCATGTTGCGCCGCCCGTTCGGGTCGCGCCGTGTGCTGACATTGATCCATTGGCAGGCGCTCAAACTGTTCTTGAAGCGCGTGAAATATCGCGTGCGCCCTACACCACCCGTGCAGGAGGTGTCCAAGTGAGCCAAAGCGCGACACATCAACGGCTGCCAGCTTACGCGCTGTTTGCGGGTTTGCTCGCTGCGGCGGGTTTGCCCGTCTATATCCACGCGCCAAAGTATTACGTGGATGAATATGGCGTGTCGCTGGCCGCGCTGGGGGCTGTGCTTTTTGCTCTTCGCCTTGTTGATGTGGTGCAAGACCCGCTGTTCGGGCGCATCAGCGAAACGTTGCGGGGGCACCGCGCGGCCACTGTTGTGGTTGGTGCCGGGGTGATGGCGATTTCTATGGTGGGTTTGTTCGCCGTCGATCCCCCCATCGCGCCGGTGTGGTGGTTTGCCATCACGCTGACTGGCGTGTTCTCGGGCTTTTCGTTTCTGACGATTTCGTTTTACGCGCAGGGCGTGATCAAAGCGGCTGGCCTGCCCGGACAGGGTCATCTGCGCCTTGCCCGCTGGCGTGAAACAGGTGCGTTGATTGGCGTGTGTGCCGCAGCGATCGCGCCCGTTGCATTGGGGGGCATCCTGGACCGCCCCTTTGCGGGGTTCGCCGCAGGGTTTGCCGTGCTCGCACTCTTTTCGGTCACGGCGATGCGGCCCGAATGGTCAACCAAAGGCGTAGCCGAAGGCGTGGGCCTGCGTGAAATTCTGCGCGACCGGCTGGCGCGTCGGCTTCTCCTTCTGGCGTTGGTGAATGCCGCGCCCGTTGCCGTCAGCTCGACGCTCTTTTTGTTTTTTGTCGACAACCGATTGCAGGCGCCTGAGGCGCAAGGCCCGCTTTTGCTGCTCTTCTTTTTAGCCGCTGCGGCTGCGGCCCCAATCTGGGGCTTTCTGGCCGAAAGGTATGGCCCCAAGCCTGTGCTTTTGGGGGCGATGGTTTTGGCCATCCTGGCCTTTGGCTATGCCGCCTTTCTGGGGCCGGGGGATTGGCCACAGTTTGCTGTGATCTGCCTTTTGTCCGGTTTTGCGATGGGCGCGGATCTCACCTTGTTGCCTGCGATCTTTGCCACACGCATGGCAAAGGTGTCCCCTTCTGCCGCCGAAGGCTTTGGCCTTTGGGCTTTTGTTTCGAAATTCACCTTGGCTTTTGCAGCGGTCACTTTGCTGCCGATGCTGGAGTGGGCGGGCTTTGACGCAGCCGCCCCCGAAAACCCAGCCAATGCACTCATGTTGTTGAGCATCTTTTACGCGGCTGTGCCCTGTGCCCTCAAACTGATTGCCATCGCTTTACTGGCGTCCACTGATCTGAAGGAGACGTGACGTATGGACGGAACGATATTGTTGATATTGGGCGTGGCCCTTGCGCTCGCTTTGGGTTGGGCGCGTACGCGGTATGCCGACTTTCTGGCGCAGGCCCCGAACGACTATGCCCACCAGCAATCGGGCGCGTTTGACATTCAAACGGTACTGAATGGCCCAATGATTTGCGAAGGTGTCATCTATGGCCCAACCGGGCGCGTCACCTCGCGGTTTGCGGCGGATTTTGACGTCTCGTGGAGCGGTAAGGACGGGGTCATGCAGGAACATTTCCGGTATGATGATGGCAGCACCCAAAACCGCGCGTGGCGGTTATCGCTGCAAGATGACACCCGGTTTGAGGCACGTGCAGAAGATGTCGTAGGCGTGGGCGCCGGTGTGCAAACAGGTGACGCGGTGCAGCTGAAGTACAAATTTCGGCTGCCAGAAGCGTCGGGCGGGCATGTGCTGGACACGGTAGATTGGATGTATCTTGCGCCCAATGGCACGGTGATCAACCGTTCGCAGTTTCGCAAGTTTGGCGTGAAAGTGGCCGAGCTGGTTGCGGTGATCCGGCCTGCGAATGCGCAAGAGATGAAAGACGCCGCGTGATCATGCAAACCTGGCATGGCAAACGATATTGGCTTGTTGGTGCCAGTGATGGGTTGGGAGCCACCTTGGCCCATGTGATGAGCGCGGCGGGGGCCGAACTGATCCTTTCGGCCAGATCGCAGGACAAGCTAGAGGCTTTGGCCGCTGTGTTGCCGGGCTCCAGCCAGTGCGTTGCGATGGACATCAGCGATGATGACAGCGTAGCCGCCGCCGCGCAGAAGGTGGGCGAGATAGACGGAGTTGTCTTATTGGCCGGTGTTTATTGGCCATTTTCGGCGCGGGACTGGAATGCCGCGCAGGCCACGCAAATGGCGGATATCAACTTTACCGGATTTGTCCGCGTTCTAGGGCAGGTTGTGCCGCAATTTGTGGCGCGAGATCAGGGACATATCGTGATCACAGGATCCCTGTCGGGCTTTCGCGGATTGCCGGGATCTATCGGCTACACAGCCTCAAAGGCGGGGACGATGTCTTTGGCGGAATGCATGTATGCGGATTTGCGCAAAACCGGGGTTCGGGTTCAGGTCGCAAATCCGGGGTTCATCAAGACCCAGTTGACCGACAAGAATGACTTTGCCATGCCGTTTCTCATGACCCCCGAACAGGCGGCGCATGAGATGTTTGGCCATATGAACAGTCGCCGGTTCAAGCGCTCTTACCCAACGATGTTTTCTTGGGTGTTTCGGGGCGCGCAATTCCTGCCGGACTGGCTTTATTACCGCATCTTTTCCTAAAGCGGCGCTATCGCAACATGCCTTTGGCGCGCGCTTCCTGCACAGAGGCGCGAGCATTCATCCGGTCCATGAACGCATTGATTATCGGGAAATCCGACAGCGCGACACCATCGCCCGGCAACCATGTGCAGACGATGAAAAGGTAAGCGTCACCGATGCTTAGTGCATCGCCACAAACGTAGTCGCCCAGCAGTGCTGTGTCTTCAAGGAACTGCGCGCTGGCGGTCATGGTTTCGGTGACTTTGGCGGTCATGTCGGCGTGGCTGTCTGGGCTGTCAGCCCAGCGGTGGCCGCGCATTTTATGGGCGTGATTGACGTGCATTGTGGACGCCAGATAGTACATCACGCTGCGCATATGCGCCGCGGCGATTGGGTCATCCGGCACAAGACGCGCTTCGGGGGCGATCGCGGCGATATAGTCGAGGATTGCGCCTGTTTCTGTTAGGATGGTGTCGCCCACCGCCAACGCTGGCACCCGGCCTTTGGGGTTGATGGCGAGGTAAGGTGGCTGGGTTTGTTCCGCTTTGGCAAAGTTGACCAGCTCAGGCTCATACGTCAGACCCGCCTCCTCGAGTGCGATGGCCGCAGCGATGGAGACGGTGCCGGGGGTGTAAAACAGGCGCATGGAGACCTCCTTTAAACGTGGGTTTGGGCGTGGTGCCGATCGGGGTGTTCCAGATGCGGGATGGCGTTGAACATCACCGGGGTCCACCGGCCGCCAATGGGGAAGAGACGATGGGCCGACGTGTTGAAAATCGCGAGGGCGGTATGCGCCATGTTTTCTATATCAAGCTGCATAAAACTACGCATAATCATCGAGATAACACCGCCGGACGTCACGACCAAAGCGGCGCCATCCTGCGCTGAAATATCCTTGATCGCGCCCGTGACGCGGGCTTCGAACGCCTCAAAGGTTTCTGGTGCGCCTTCGATGCGGCCTTCGCTCCAGGCTTTGAATGTCTTGGGCATATGCGCGGTAAAACTGGTCTGTTCGAGAGGGATGGCGAGCCCGTGTTCGTCCAGCATGGCCTGAGCCAGCGTGTAATATTCCAGTTCGTTCAGACGTGCGTCGCGCACCGCTTCGAGCCCAGTGTCCATAGACGCCGCCGTTTCGATGTGGCGTCGTAGTGTGCCGGTATAAAGCCGCACGTGATGCTGGCCGGTGGTTTTCAGATGATCGCCCAGCCAAGCCGCCTGTTGATGGCCAAGCGCGCTGAGGCGGTCATAGTCGGCCTCGTTGGTGGCTTGCGAATTGGCTTGTCCGTGGCGGATCAGGGTGATGTGCGACATGAGACTTCCCGGCTTGCAACAGAGGTCTGTGTAGACCGCGCGACACCCGGGGGGAAGCCTGAATGGGGCCGGATTTCGCGATACACAAGCTGTGCACAGTGTATGCACAGGCTGTATGACATTTTTGGCATACGGCCAGCCCGAACCGGCATTGTCAGACGCCGTCCGTTTTGTCATATCTGTCCACGTCAGGTGCCTCTCGTTGAGGGGATAATCGGGAAGTCGGGGCAGAGCCGACACGGGCCCGCCGCTGTAAGAGGGACGCGCTGGTAAGAACCACTGGAGCAATCCGGGAAGGGGCCAGATCGCGGATGATCTCAAGTCAGAAGACCGGCCTGGCATCATCGCTGGCGTTGTATGGACGGCAACGCGGCAATGAAAGCTACCAGGGAGGCCCCAGTGCCCGAACAGTCCACCTGTGCGCCGCAGCCAGCGCGCACCTTTTCCGGCAGCGAAAAACAAGCGCTCTATGATGTCATTTACGCACGCCGCGATGTGCGCAACGAATTCAAGCCAGACCCGATAGACGAGGCCGCATTGATGCGGGTGCTGAACGCGGCCCATGCGGCGCCCTCTGTCGGGCTGTCGCAACCCTGGAATTACATCCTGATCCGGGATCAGGCGGTGCGGGGGCAGGTGAAAGAGGCGTTTGCGCGGGCCAATGACGAAGCCTGCGCGATGTTTGCCGAGGAAAAGCGGTCGGCCTATGCGGCCCTCAAGCTGGAGGGGATTGAAAAAGCACCGCTCAACATTTGCGTGACCTGTGACCGAACGCGTGGGGGCGAGGTGGTGCTGGGGCGCGCGCATAATCGGGATCTGGATCTGTATTCAACGGTTTGTTCGGTGCAAAACATGTGGTTGGCGGCTCGTGCAGAAGGCATCGGAATTGGCTGGGTGAGCATCTATCACGACGCGGATCTGCGGCAGATTTTGAATGTGCCTGAGCATGTGGAAATCGTGGCTTATCTGTGCGTTGGCTATGTCGATGCGCTGTTTGAAAAGCCTGAACTGGCCGCACGAGGATGGGCCGATATCATGGATCTTGGCGCGGTCGTGATGCAAGAAACCTGGAACGCCTAAGCGCAGTCTCGGTTGGGTTTGTAGAGCTGATTTGCGGCACACCGTACACGCCGATTTGAGACGATTTACGGCGGCCTTGGCGGATTCTTGGGCTTCTGTGTCGCGATTGGCGTTTCGAAACTTGGAGGGTCGCTGCTACGAGGGGCGCAGCCAAGGAGCGTAGCCATGTCAGAATCTGTGACATTCACCCTCGACGGGGAAGAAGTAACCGCCGAAAAGGGCATGACCATTTGGGAAGTCGCCAATGGTCGAGGTTTGGTGATCCCCCATCTGTGCCACAAGCCCGCGCCGGGATATCGCCCGGACGGAAATTGCCGGGCCTGCATGGTCGAGGTCGAAGGCGAACGCACGTTGGTTGCCTCGTGTATTCGCGAACCGTCAGACGGCATGGTTGTCACAACGGATTCGACCCGTGCGCAGACAGCGCGGAAGATGGTTGTTGAGATGCTGGTCGCCGACGCGCCCGAACGCGATGCATCGCACGACAAGTCCGCGCATTTCTGGGACATGGCGGATGCCAACGGCGTGACGGAAAGCCGTTTGCCCAAGCTGGAGCAGGATCGCATTCCGCTGCTGGATGACAGCCACGTGGCGATGAGCGTGAACCTGGACGCCTGTATTCAATGCGGTCTGTGCGTGCGCGCCTGCCGTGAGGTGCAGGTGAATGACGTGATCGGGATGTCAGGCCGCGGGCATGATTCCTATCCGACGTTCGATTTTGCCGACCCGATGGGCGACAGCACCTGTGTGGCCTGCGGTGAATGTGTGCAGGCCTGCCCAACCGGGGCGCTGATGCCATCGACCGTGGTGGATGAAAATCAGGTGGGGGATCGTTCGGATTATGATTCTGAGGTGGAAAGTGTCTGTGCCTTCTGTGGTGTGGGCTGTCAGATTTCGCTGAAGGTCAAAGACGGCAAGGTCAAATACGTTGAGGGCATCAATGGCCCGGCCAATGAAGGGCGTTTGTGTGTGAAGGGCCGCTTTGGCTTTGACTACATCGCGCACCAGCACCGCCTGACCAAGCCGCTGATCCGCCGGGAAGATGCGCCTGAGAAGGGGCTGAACGTGAACCCCGACAATTGGCAGGAATTTTTCCGCGAAGCGTCTTGGGATGAGGCGCTGGATTTTGCGGCGGGTGGTCTGAAGGGCCGGGGCCGCGAAGTGGCGGGCTTTGGCTCTGCCAAATGCACCAACGAAGAGGCTTATCTCTTCCAGAAGTTCATCCGTCAGGGCTTTGGCCACAACAACGTGGACCATTGCACGCGGCTTTGCCACGCCTCCTCTGTTTCGGCGCTGATCGAAAACGTGGGCTCTGGCGCTGTGACGGCAACGTTTAACGAGATCGAGAACGCGGATGTGGCGATTGTGATCGGGGCGAACCCGATCGAAAACCACCCCGTTGCGGCGACCTATTTCAAGCAATTCACCAAGCGCGGTGGCAAACTCATTGTGATGGATCCGCGCGGGCAGGCGCTCAAGCGTTTTGCCAGCCATATGCTGCAATTCCGCCCCGGTGCGGATGTGTCGATGCTGAACGCGATTATGCATGTGATCGTGGAAGAGGGGCTGTACGACCAGCAATATATTGAGGCCTACACCGAAAACTGGGAGGCCGAAAAAGCGCATCTGACGGATTTCACGCCCGAGAAGATGAGCGAGATCTGTGGCATTGAGCCGGATGTGCTGCGCGATGTGGCGCGCACCTTTGCGGGGGCGAAATCCGGCATGATCTTCTGGGGCATGGGCGTGTCTCAGCATATCCACGGCACCGACAATTCGCGCTGCCTGATTTCGCTGGCGCTGATGTGTGGGCAGGTGGGCCGCCCGGGCACAGGTCTGCACCCGCTGCGGGGCCAGAACAACGTGCAAGGTGCCTCTGATGCGGGTCTGATCCCGATGTTCCTGCCGGATTATCAATCTGTGACGGATGATGGCGTGCGCTCGGCCTTTACCGATGTTTGGGCCTCGGGTGACTTTTCCAATGAAAAGGGCCTGACCGTGACCGAGATCATGGATGCGGTCCATGAGGACAAGATCAAGGCGATGTATGTGCTGGGTGAAAACCCGGCGATGTCGGACCCGGATGTGGAGCACGCACGGGACGCATTGGCCAAGCTGGATCATCTGGTGGTGCAGGATATCTTTATCACCGAAACGGCGAATTATGCCGATGTGATCCTGCCGGCGTCGGCGCTGTATGAAAAGTCCGGCACTGTGTCGAACACCAACCGCCAGGTGCAGATGGTGCGCCCGGCTGTGGCGCCTCCGGGTGAGGCGCGCGAGGATTGGTGGATCGAGGTTGAGCTGGCGAAGCGTTGTGGATTGCCATGGACGTATACGCATCCAAGCGACGTCTTTGCCGAGATGAAGCTGAACATGAAGTCGCTCGACAACATCACTTGGGAACGTTTGACAACGACGGCGGTGACCTACCCATCGCTCAGCCCGGAGGATCCGGGGCAGGCGGTTGTGTTTGGCGATGGCTTCCCACGTGCGGATGGTCGCGCCCGGTTTACGCCGGCGGCAGTGATTGCGCCCGATGATGTGCCGGATGCGGAATATCCGATGATCCTGACCACGGGCCGTCAGTTGGAGCATTGGCACACGGGCTCCATGACCCGCCGCGCAACGGTACTGGATGCGGTTGAGCCGGAGGCGAATTGTTCGTTGCATCCGTCCACGATCCGCAAGTTGGGCATTCAGCCGGGCGATCACGTGACGCTGACCACGAAGCGGGGGCAGATCACGATCATGGCACGCGAAGACCGCGCGGTTGCGCCGGACATGGTGTTTCTGCCCTTTGCCTATGTGGAGGCGGCGGCGAATATTCTGACCAACCCGGCGATTGACCCTTATGGCAAGATCCCGGAGTTCAAATTCTCCGCCGTGCGTGTTGAAGCGGCGGAACGAGCTGTGGCGGCGGAATAGTCGCGGCAGCTTCAGAAATTGTAGCGCCCCGGCCAACGGCTGGGGCGTTTTGCGTTTTAGGGTAGGCATGACTGCAAATTGTTGGAGAATCAATGCTACTCAGCATTCGGCCGCAATCTTGGGTTGCGCAGGTTAATTCCGCGTGATTGCATAAGCCATGGGCAACGCTGTACTTATTCAAAACCCAGACTCAGTCTATAAGGATCAGCCGGGTATCCGATATCACTTCCCCAAAATCTATCTTAGTCGTTTAGAAAAGTGCATTGGCGACTGGGTGGTGTTTTATGAGGGGAGACGTGGTGCGTTTGGCTATACGGCTGTCCAGAAAGTTCTTTCTATTGTTCCAGACCCAGAAAGAGATGATCATTTTTTTGCGTTGCTGGATCGAGGCACTCTCTGGCAATTTGAACAGGTGGTTCCTCGAAACTCCGATGAAAATGTGGCGTATGAGTATAATTTGAGGGGAGCTGATGGTCGAGCGACCAGTGGAGGGAATGCGGTTTCAGCGGTGCGGTCTATTTCTCTTGATGAATTTTCGGCCATTGTGTCCGCTGGTTTACGCCCGTTATCGGGGCCATTTGCAATCCCTCGGGATGCCGCGACAAGACCGCAAGCAGGGTTTGCGGAGAACCAAGCGGATTTTGCTCTGAATGACACGGTTGATATCAGAAGCAAGGTACTCGCTTCGCGCCTGGCCCGTGATCAGTCTTTCGCAAGATTGGTCAAGTCCGCTTACAATGGTCGGTGTGCAATTTCTGGCATCGATTTAAGGAACGGAAACGGCCGTTCAGAAGTGCAAGCTGCGCACATTCGGCCAGTACATCAACAAGGTCCAGACATTGTGCAAAACGGGTTAGCATTATCCGGTACACTACATTGGATGTTTGATAGGGGTCTTTTTTCGATAGGTCAAAACTACGAAATATTGGTTTCTGAAAACAAAGTACCGTCGGATGTAAGGTGTCGGCTCATATCGCCGACTGGGACATTGCATTTGCCAGCGAGTCAGCGAGATTACCCTCACCAATCTTTTCTCACCTACCACCGAGAGAACATTTTCGGAGCAGCTGCATGACTCTTCCCCTCAATCCCGACCGGTTTCTATCTGACCTTCACCACCTGCGCAGCTTTGGCGCGGCGGGTGTTGGCAAAGGTGTGGTGCGGCGTGCGTTCTCTGAAGCGGATGTGGCGGCGCGGGCGTGGTTGGTGGATCAGATCAAAAGCGCCGGGTTAGAGCCACATGTGGACCCGATGGG
>JABSSA010000328.1 GCA_013214665.1 Paracoccaceae bacterium | reverse complement strand
TTTCGGAGCAAATACCCGTCGGGCGATTGCATCTGAAATGCGGCAACTGAACTGCTCCAAGGCCTTGGTTCTGGCAACACCACAGCAGCGTGACGCGGCCCTTGAGACCGCCGAACAACTCGGACCTTTGGCTGCCGGTGTATTTTGCAAAGCCACGATGCACACGCCAGTCGATGTGACAGACGAGGCCATGATACATGTTCGTGAGACACAGGCCGATTGTCTGGTGGCCATTGGTGGCGGCTCCACGACGGGTTTGGGAAAGGCCATCGCATATCGGACCGACCTGCCTCAGATCGTTATTCCGACGACGTATGCGGGAAGCGAATGCACTCCAATTCTGGGGCAGACAGAAAACGGTATTAAAACGACGCTCAATGACCCCAAGGTTCTGCCGGAAGTCATCATCTACGATGCCGAGCTGGTAAAAACTCTGCCAGTCCCAATGACCGTCACATCTGCGCTCAACGCAATGGCGCATGCCGCAGAGGCCCTCTATGCCACAGATCGCACGCCCGAGACGACGGCAATGGCCGTTGAAGGTTTGAACGCATTTGTAGTCGGCTTGCCGAAGGTTCTTGTTGACCCGTCCGACCTCAATGCGCGCGAGGCCACACAAAGAGGTGCTTGGGCTTGTGGTACAGTTCTGGGCCAAGTCGGCATGGCGCTGCATCATAAGCTCTGTCACACGCTGGGCGGTTCTTTTGATCTGCCCCATGCCGAAACCCATGCGATCATTTTACCTCATGCAATTGCTTACAATGCCCGTGCCGTTTCATCCGAATTGCAACCGATTTGCGATCTGTTGGGAGGTAACAATGCCGGGGCCGCATTGCATGATTTTGCCAAATCCATGAACGCGCCGACAGCGCTGCGCGACTTGGGGCTTGCTGAGGCAGACCTTGATCGGGCCGCCGAACTAGCGACGACAAAACCCTACCCGAACCCACACCCGGTGACGCGTGAAGATATTCGCGCGCTTTTGCAGGCGGCGTGGGCAGGGGACACACCAATTCAATAATCACGACGACGTTTGGGAGGACATCATGATCACACGCCGTAAACTGCTGAAATCAACCGCTGCAAGTGGCCTGACGGTGGCTGCGGGCGGTCTCGCTGCGCCGGCCTTGGCGCAAGGCGCGAAAATCCGGTTGGGCTACGTCAGCCCGCAATCAGGCCCTTTGGCCGCGTTTTCCGAAGCCGATCAATTTATCATTGATGGCTTTTTGGGCTCTGACGCAGGAGCAAACTTTGAGGTTATCGTGAAAGATAGCCAATCCAACCCGAACCGGGCCGCTGAAGTCGCCAAAGAACTGATCATCGATGACGAAATCGATATGATGCTCGTGGCTTCCACACCCGAGACGACCAACCCGGTGGCAACGACCTGTGAGGCGGAGGAAATCCCCGTCATCTCGACCGTCGCGCCATGGCAGCCCTACTTCATCGGCCAGCAAGGAAATCCCGGCGACCCAGGAAGCTGGCGGCCGTTTGACTTTAGCTTTCATTTCTTCTGGGGCCTTGAAGATGTGATTTCGGTTTTTACGGCAATGTGGAACCAGCTTGAGACAAACAAATCCGTTGGCGCGATCTTCCCCAATGACGGCGACGGCAACGCGTGGGGCGATCCAAACGTAGGCTTCCCGCCAGTGCTGGATGCGCAGGGTTACACCCTGACCGATACCGGCCGTTATCAGAACCTGACCGATGATTTCAGCGCACAGATCAACGCGTTCAAAGCGGCCAACTGCGAGATTATCACAGGCGTGCCGATCCCGCCCGATTTCACCACCTTCTGGACACAAGCCAAACAGCAGGGCTTTAACCCCAAGGCCGCGAGCGTTGGTAAAGCGATCCTGTTCCCACAAGCTGTCGAAGCCCTTGGTGACCAAGGCCACAATCTCAGCTCCGAAGTCTGGTGGTCACCGTCGCACCCATTTGCTTCGTCTCTTACGGGACAGTCCGCAGGCGATCTCGCCAACGGCTACGAGGCTGCAACGGGCAAACAGTGGACCCAACCGATTGGGTTCGTTCATGCGCTCTTTGAAATGGCTGCCAATGTGATGGGCCGTGTTGAAGACAGCCGCGACCCGGATGAAGTTGCCGCGGCAATTGCCGCTACGGAGCTGTCTTCGATCGTGGGACGGATCGCATTTGATGGCGCCGGATTGCCGCCATTTGCCGTTCAAAACGTCGCCAAAACACCTCTTGTTGGCGGACAATGGCGCCTGAAAGACGGCGGTGGTTACGATTTGGTGATCGTGGATAACTCCGACCATCCAAATATCCCCACCGGCGGCACCATGGAAGAAATCGCTTCCTGATTAAACCAAACAAGAGCGTCCTGGCCTTGGGCCAGGGCACCTTTCCCTTTTCCCATGAGGTCTCGGATCAACTCCGGGGCGGGTGACTTTTGATGACCATGCTGGCCCTTAATAATGTTTCCAAAAGCTTCGGCGCGTTGACAGTGACCGATAACGTCAGCTTCGACGTGCCTAAGGGGCAGGCGCTTGGCATTATCGGCCCGAATGGGGCGGGCAAATCAACGCTCTTTAACTTGATCACGGGCAACATCCGGTCTGATCACGGTAGTATCCATTTCGAAGACCGCAATGTTACCAAAGTGTCCGCGATGGAGCGGTGCCTGACGGGCATTGGACGATCCTTCCAGATCCCCCAGCCTTTTGAAAAGTTAACCGTTTACGAAAACCTCCTTGTTGCCGCGACCCATGGGCGCAACTTGTCAGAAAGTGACGTGCGCGACGATTGCGCAGATGTGTTGGAACGCACCGAGTTAATCAAGCGCGCCAACACCCCAGCCGGCCAGCTGTCCTTGCTGGAACGCAAACGGTTGGAATTGTCACGCGCAATGGCGACGCAGCCAAAGCTACTCTTGCTTGATGAGATCGCTGGCGGTCTGACCGAAGGCGAATGTCAGGCGCTCATCCGCACGATCAAAGAAATCCATGCACAGGGTGTCACCATCATTTGGATTGAACATGTGCTGCACGCGCTGACCTCCGTGGCTGAGCGCTTGTTGGTACTGGATTTTGGAAAGGTCATCGGCATCGGCGAACCTGATGAGATCATGGCCAGCAAAGAGGTTCAGGAAATCTATCTGGGGATCGAAGTCTGATGTCTCTCTTGCAAACAAAAGACTTGGTTGCTCACTACGGTGATTTTCAAGCGCTTTTTGGCGTCGATATCGAGCTGAATGAGGCGGAAACCGTCGCTATTATTGGCGCAAACGGCGCGGGCAAATCGACCCTCATGCGCTCAATCTCTGGCGTGTTGCGGAATGATGCCGCCTCTGTCGCCTTTGACAACAGGCCAATTGGTGGCCAATCGGCGGATGAGATTATGAGCCTGGGTGTCGCCATGGTACCCGAGGGGCGGAAGCTATTCCCGTCGCTTACGGTCGAGGAAAATCTGCTTATTGGCACTTATGGACGCAAAACCACAGGCCATTGGAACCTGAAAACCGTCTATGACCTCTTTCCGATCCTTGCTGAGCGGCGCAACAATCCTGGTACGGCCTTGTCTGGCGGGCAGCAACAAATGGTGGCCATTGGGCGCGCATTGATGAGCAATCCGCGTGTACTTCTTTGTGATGAGATCAGCCTTGGTCTCGCGCCAGTTGTGATCAAGGACATCTACAAGGCCATTCCGCAGATAAAAGCAGCGGGCGCCTCAATGATCGTGGTCGAGCAGGACATCGCACAAGCGTTGGCCGTGGCGGATCGCGTCTATTGCATGATGGAGGGCCGCGTGACCCTGTCCGGTACCCCAGACAGCCTGTCGCGTGAGGACATCCACAACGCCTATTTCGGAGCAAGCCATTGATCTGGGTCGACACAATTATTCAAGGCATCCTGCTGGGTGGCCTTTACGCGCTTTTTGCAGCTGGGCTCAGCCTCGTCTTTGGGGTCATGCGGCTGGTGAACCTCGCCCACGGAGACCTGATTGTGATGGGGGCTTATCTGATCCTTGTGCTGGTCACGTTGCTAGGTCTTTCCCCGTTTGTCGCGGTGTTCGTCGCAATGCCGCTGATGTTTGGCCTTGGCTGGGCGTTACAGCGCTTTTTGCTGAACCGAACTCTTGGGGATGATATTCTTCCGCCGCTGCTTGTGACGTTTGGGCTGTCCATTGCTTTGCAGAACGCTCTTCTCGAAGGGTTCTCAGCAGATAGCCAGCGCCTGCCCACAAACGCTCTGACCACAGCATCCGTTGAAATTGGGTCGATCACCCTCGGCGTGATGCCTTTGCTGACGTTTGCGTCGGCGGTCCTTGTTATCGTCGGACTAAACCAGCTTTTTTACCGCACGGAGATCGGCAGAGCCTTTCGCGCAACATCAGACGATGCAACGACGGCAAGCTTGATGGGCATCAAACCGGCCAACATCTTTGCGACCGCAACGGGCATCGCGCTGGTGATCGTGACAATTGCAGCGTTATACCTCGGGTTACGTGCTAATTTCGATCCCAACATCGGCCCTGCACGCCTGATATACGCCTTCGAAGCCGTCATCATCGGCGGCCTCGGCTCTCTTTGGGGAACTCTGTTTGGCGGGATCATCATCGGCGTGGCCCAGACAGTCGGTGCAGCAATTAACCCTGAGTGGCAAATCCTCGCCGGACATCTGGCTTTCCTGATCGTCCTGTTGGTTCGGCCACGTGGTCTCTTTCCGAGGGCGAATGACTGATGGCATATTCTGTTACGACCCAAACCCCAGCTTCACGCATTACAGCGATCCTTGGTGTGATCTTGATTGTTGTTCTGCTCGCACTTCCTTTCTTCGCCGGACGCGGCACCATTCAGGATATGTTCTTTATCCTGACGATGCTGGTCCTCGCCCAGCTGTGGAACTTGCTCGCAGGTTATGGCGGGTTGGTCAGTATTGGGCAGCAAGCGTTCGTTGGAATGGGAGCCTATGCGCTTTTCGGTACAGTAATCCTTTGGGGCTTCGACCCGGTGCCATCGATCCTGTTTGCAGGCGTCGCTGCTTTGGTCATCGCCGTGCCAACAGCTTTTTTCGCATTCCGCCTAAACGGGGCCTATTTCGCTATCGGGACTTGGGTCATAGCCGAAGTCGTCAGGCTGCTTGTGGCGCAATGGAAAACGCTGGGGGGCGGCACGGGCACCTCGTTGCCGCGTGATGCGACCCGTGACATGTGGTTTGTCGAAACCATCGAAAACACACTAGGCGTCCGCTCTGCTGCGGCCCGTGACATCCTGGCATATTGGCTGGCCTTGATTTTGGCACTCGCCACCATCGGCGGAATTTACTGGCTTCTGCGGACACGTCGCGGTCTGGCTTTGGCTGCTGTGCGTGACAACACCGAAGCTGCGAAATCTGTCGGTGTGGACGCAGGTCGGATGAAGTGGATTGTGTTTCTGTCATCCGCTTTCGGAACGGGTCTCGCCGGCGGTCTCATCTACATGCAAAAAGCGCGGATCAGCCCCGATGCAGCGTTCAGTGTCACCGACTGGACAGCGTATGTGATCTTTATCGTGGTGATCGGAGGCATCGGCACAGTCGAAGGTCCTATCATTGGCGTGCTTGTCTTCTTTGCGCTGCAGTCGCTGCTGGCGGATTTTGGCAGCTGGTATTTGATGACCCTCGGCGTGCTGGCCATCGTGATTATGCTTGTCGCGCCGCGTGGCCTATGGGGCCTCCTGTCTGAGCGTACAGGCCTACACCTATTCCCAATTCGCCGCCGCCTGTCAGGTGGAAAACTTACAACTTCGGAGGAATAAACATGGCTGACATCACAACAGAGGTCCTGGTCATCGGAACCGGCCCTGCTGGGTCAACCAGTGCCGCACTCTTGTCGACCTATGGCGTCGATAACATTGTGATCAATCGCTATCACTGGCTTGCCAATACGCCCCGTGCCCACATCACCAACCAGCGTACGATGGAGGTGCTGCGTGATTTGGGCAAAGAGGTCGAGGATGAGGTTTACCTAAACGCGATGGATCAAAGCCTGATGGGCGAAAACGTCTTTTGCGAAAGCCTCGCCGGGGAAGAGATTGGGCGCATGAAATCATGGGGCACGCACCCATTGTCCAAGGCCGAACACTTGTTGTCCTCGCCGTCTTTCATGAACGATCTACCACAAACGTTCATGGAGCCGATCCTCTTCAAGACAGCTTGCAAACGCGGCACCCGCGCCCGGATGAGCACGGAATACAAAAGCCACGTGCAAGATGCGGACGGGGTGACAACGACCTGCCTTGACCGCATGACGGGCAAGGAATTCACGATCCGCTCAAAATATCTGATCGGGGCAGACGGTGGCAATTCCTTAGTCGCCGAGAACGAGAATCTGCCGATGGAAGGCAAGATGGGCGTCGGCGGTTCGATGAACATCTACTTCCGGGCGGACCTGTCCAAATACGTCGCGCATCGACCATCGGTTCTTTACTGGGTCATGCAACCAGGTGCCGACGTGGGTGGCATCGGCATGGGACTTGTGCGCTGCATTCGCCCCTGGAATGAATGGCTGATCGTCTGGGGCTACGACATCAATGAGCCCGCACCTGACGTAGATCAGAAAATGGCTACAGATGTGGCGCGCCAGTTGGTCGGTGATCCCGAGTTGGAGATCGACTTGATCAGCGCCAACACCTGGACCGTCAATGACGCCTACGCTGTGCAGATGTCCAGGGGCCGTGTGTTCATCATGGGCGACGCCGCACACCGCCACCCGCCATCAAACGGACTTGGGTCGAATACGTCGATCCAGGATGCCTACAACCTGGCTTGGAAACTCGCTGCCGTGGTCAAAGGGCAGGCGGGTGAAAAGCTGCTCGACAGCTACTCAGAAGAGCGCGCACCGATTGCCAAACAGATCGTTACCCGTGCCAACCAATCCATTGGCGAATTCGGACCCATTTTTGAGGCCTTGGGCATGACTGGTGGCACCGATATCGAAAAGATCAAAGCGAACATGGACGGGCGATGTGACAGCACACCGGAAGCCGAGGCGCAGCGCGATGCTTTGAATGCTGCAATTGCGTTCAAAAAGTACGAATTCGACGCACACGGTGTTGAGATGAACCAACGGTACAAATCCGACGCTGCGGTGACTGATGGTCAAATTGAGCCGGATTTCGCTTTGGATGCAGACCTGCATTATCAGCCAACCACTTGGCCAGGCGCACGTATCCCGCATGCATGGTTGTTCGACAA
>JABSSA010000327.1 GCA_013214665.1 Paracoccaceae bacterium | reverse complement strand
CGCCGGTATCGCCGCGTGGTGGGCGAAAATGCTGATTTCCGCAAGTTTGATGACGGGCTCAAAATGACGCTCGATTGCGATGACAATACCATCGCCGCGTTGCGCAGTGTTTTGGATGCCGGACAAAAGAACGGCGTGCTGAGCTACGGCTGGCACGCGCAGGATGAGGCGATGATGACGTGTATTGTGCCCTTCATCATGGAAGACACGCATGTGCATTTCATTGATGGGGCCGGTGGAGGCTATACCCAAGCGGCAACCATGATGAAGAGTAAGTCTTAGCCGATTTTTTCGCGCCACTTGGCGCTTGTGGCCAATGCCGCATTGCGCAGCATCAAAATATCCAAACCGACCGCAACGAATTGCGCGCCAGCCGCGAGGCTCATCTCAGTCAGATCATCGCGCGTGGACAAGATGCCAGCAGCCTTATCCGACGCGGCGATGCGGGTCAGCAGGCTTTGGATCAGCTCCATCATTTCGGGGTTGGCCATGTCGCCAAGATATCCGTGGTCCGCTGCCAGATCTGCGGGTCCGATAAATACACCGTCGATCCCGTCGACGGCAAGGATATCATCCAGAGCAGCGACGCCCTTGCGGTTTTCGACCTGCACCAACAGACAGATTTCTTCGTCCGCCGTTGTGCCATAGTCCGTAATTTCGCCAAAGTGAGCGGACCGGGTTGTGGAATACCCCACGCCACGATCACCGCGCGGCGGATACCGCACATCGCGCACAAGTTGTTCGGCCTGTTCTTTGCTTTCCACCATGGGCACCAGGATGGTTTGTGCGCCCACGTCCAGCACCTGCTTGATGATCCAGGTTTCGCCAAATGGCACCCGCACCGCAGCGCTGCTGGGGCTGGTTTCCAGCGCTGTCAGACATTCCCGAATTCTGGTGATGTCATAAGGCGTGTGTTCGCCATCTATCAGCAGCCAATCAAAGCCGGTGGTTCCCATGATTTCAGAGGTGAGCATGTTGCCAAGCGACATCCACGCACCAAGGATCGTCTTGCCCTCTTTCAGGGCGGCTTTGAAAGTGTTGTGAGGCGCTGGCATCTTGGGGTTCCTTTCGAGTTGCCTCAATTGGCCTGAAACCCGCGCCATGTGCAAGGCGATCAAAGCACCTTGATCACGTCCTTTTCCACCGCCAGCATATACCCGCGGCGTGCAATGTTCTTGACCAAAAGCTCGCTCACGATCTGATTGCCGAGCCCATCGCGCAGACGTTTAATCCGAGTCGCCCCAGCGGCCTCTTCGCAATCCGCAGCGCTACGACCCGATATGATCGCTTCGATTTCCACGCCGGTGAGCACGTCATCATCCATCCGCGCCTCGGCCAGGATGGAGAGCGTTTCCATCGCGGCATCGGTCAGTTTGAAGCCGATGTTGTTCAGGTACACAGTCTTTTCATCGCGGCTGATGAGCAAAGAGTTCACCTGAATGCCGGCGCGCTCAATCTGCGCAAAGCGACGGTTCAGTGTGACGATCATAATCAATAAAACCAAAGCCGCGATCATCATGGCCGTGGCAAAGACCATCAGAATGAAGATGATGATGCGATAGCTGGCCAGCGTATCGGAAAAAGCGTTTCCCGATTGCGCCAGAATTTCGAGCAGTTTGATTTCTGCCTGTCCGGTCAGATCCGCGTTTTCGATGAACATGCGCTCGACGCGCGCATCAAAGGTGCCGCTATCTGGCAGCGTCAGAAACAGAAACAGCGCCACGGCGCACAGCAAGGCAACGATGGCGACCACACCGGCAACAACCAATCTGCTGCCTGTGCGCCTTGCATCAGAAGCGGAGGTAGAAGGGCCCTGCACTGTCTTTCCTTTGGTTCAAACCTTCCGGGCCAAATACCGACATCACCTGCAGCAATGTCCAACCATTGCGCGCCAGTCGATCCGAAAGCTCGGCTCGGGCTGTGTTTTGATTGCAGGCCCCGGAAATCTGCGACACCCCATAGTGCAGTCGCAGAGGGTTATCCTGTTTGGCCTTATAATCCGCATAGCACTGCGCCGATGCGGCGGAGGTGCTGATGAGCAAGACGATTATGCAAGATGCGATACGTGTCATGCGGCTACACTGCGATTTGGGCGGAAGATATTCAATAACCATAGCGCTGGTGTGGGGCTGATATCCGATAACAGACCCCTGTTATTGCCTTGCTGGAGCGGTCTCTCCCACGGTCTGGTCAATGGCGCACGATGCTGCGTGTGCCTTTGATCAGATTTACTAAGGAGACACATCATGCACCGCGCATTCATCCGCCTTCTTGCGGCAACATCCATCGTCATCACTGGGATTGGGATCGCCGCCGCTCCGGCCCGTGCGAATGACAACGATGCCGCTAACGCCTTGGCCGCTTTGCTTGGTCTGGCCATCGTTGGGGCGGTCATTCACAACAAAAACAAAGATGATGATCATGTTTCACGCCATCAGACGCATACAAATCATCACAAGCCAAAGTACCACAACAAGCACGGGCACACGTCGCATAAGCAAAAGCACAACGCGCATAAGCACGGGCACAACAACCGGCATCAGAACACATATAACCACCGCCCCCGCCACAGCAGCCACGTGTTGCCTGGCCATTGTATGCGCAGTTGGCGCACCCATGACGGGCGGATGCGTGTGTTTTCCCAGCGGTGCCTGCAGCGCAACTATGGCGACACAGCAGTTTTGCCGGATCGCTGCTACCGCCGGGCGCGGACACAGAATGGCACGCGTCATGGGTTTGCCGTCCGCTGTCTCAGCCGCCACGGTTACCAATTCGCCAATAGCTGATCGAGCAGAGTAACCAGTACCGCCTGATACAGGCATGTTTCCAAGGGCGCGGAACCAACCGCGCCCTTGATGCATATGGGCAAGTTCCGGCATATGCGGCTTTATGAAAAGCGTTCCAACATTCGACCTTGAAACCCAGATTGGTGGCTGCATCGCGGGCGTAGACGAGGTGGGCCGTGGACCGCTGGCCGGGCCGGTGATGGCGGCCGCAGTCATTTTGAACCCGGACGACATTCCCGAAGGTCTGAACGACAGCAAACAATTGAGCCATAAGGCCCGTGCGGCTTTGGCCATCGAAATCGAAGCGCGGGCCATTTTTGGTGTCGGCTCCGCAAGTGTCGCGGAAATTGACGAGATCAATATTCTGCGGGCCTCCCATCTCGCCATGTGCCGCGCGGTGGCCAGCCTGTCGCAACGGCCTGATCACGTACTTGTTGATGGAAACTTTTTGCCCCGTGGTCTCAACATCGCTGCAACGCCGGTGATCAAGGGCGACACGCGATCTTTGTCGATTGCAGCGGCTTCAATTGTGGCGAAAACAAGGCGCGACGCACTGATGGTGGATTTGGCGCAACAGCATCCCGGCTACGGCTGGGAGACGAATATGGGATATCCTTCAAAAAGCCACAAAGCAGCTTTGCAAGATTTGGGTGTAACCCCACATCATAGGCGATCTTTCAAGCCGGTACACAACATCTTGTATCAAGAAAAATAGCTAACTAGCTGATTCAAAAAGAATTTGACGCCGAATCAGCTTTGACTCATGTTGCCCTTAACCAACGAGTGCGAATGCACCGGGGATAGAGGCAGAGATGAAAAAAGCAAAAGAGGCGGCGCAAGCGCTGCCTGTGAACACAATTATTGCGGGCGATTGTATCGAAGTGATGCAATCATTGCCGTCTGAATCTGTGGATCTGATCTTTGCGGATCCGCCTTATAACTTGCAGCTAAAAGGCAACTTGCATCGGCCCGACAACTCGCTTGTCGATGCGGTTGATGATGAATGGGACCAGTTTTCCAGCTTCAAGGCCTATGACGATTTCACCAACGCATGGCTGAAAGAAGCGCGACGCTTGTTGAAGCCGCATGGCGCGATCTGGGTGATTGGCTCATATCACAACATTTTCCGGGTCGGCGCGTCGCTGCAAAACACCGGTTTCTGGTTGTTGAATGATGTTGTCTGGCGCAAATCGAACCCGATGCCGAATTTCCGTGGCAAACGGTTCACCAATGCGCATGAGACGATGATTTGGGCCAGCCGTGACGAAGGCGCAAAGTACACGTTCAACTACGAAGCGCTCAAAGCGTTGAACGAAGGCATTCAAATGCGCTCGGATTGGGTTTTGCCGATCTGCACAGGGCACGAACGTCTCAAAGATTCTAACGGCGACAAAGCGCATCCGACGCAAAAACCCGAAGCGCTGTTGCACCGCGTGATGGTCGGTACGACCAACCCGGGCGATGTGGTTTTGGATCCATTCTTTGGCACTGGCACAACCGGTGCTGTCGCCAAGATGCTGGGCCGCGAATACATCGGCATCGAACGCGAAGCCGCCTATCGTGAGGTCGCAGAAAAACGCATCGCGTCTGTCCGCAAATTTGACAAATCCGCGCTTGAGGTCAGCGCCTCTAAACGCGCAGAGCCACGTGTACCTTTCGGTCAGCTGGTCGAACGGGGCATGTTGCGCCCGGGCGAAGCGCTATATTCGCCACGTGGCAAAACCGCCAAAGTGCGTGCGGATGGCACGTTGATCGGGGATGACGTCAAAGGATCAATCCACCAGGTCGGCGCCGCTTTGGAAGGGGCGCCAAGCTGTAATGGTTGGACGTACTGGCATTTCCGCCGTGAGGGCAAAACCGTGCCCATCGACGTGCTGCGCCAGCAAATCCGCTCTGAGATGAAGAGCTAGTTTTCTAATACCGCCTGTGCCTGCGGCTTTAAGCCCAAGACTATGCCGAGGGCACATACCTTTGCCCCACCTGATCGCAGGTGGGGCTTTTTTCTTTTGTTAATTGTATTAACTTTAAGTCTGAAACAGACGGAGCTGTGGTCATGGCCAGAACGATCCAACTGCCTAACTTTTCCGATGCGGATTTGCCTGATCATCTGAGCGAGGCAGACATCGCCGCCAACCGCTTTACCGAAGCTGCGCTGGTCAATCACAAGAAAGAAGGTCTGAAACTGGCCTTCCGTGCCCGGTTCATAGCGCTGGTGGTTGTGGCGATCATGTTGCCGTTTCTGAACCCGCAAATCGAGGTGCTGTGGCACGAATTTCTGCTGCTGCTGTTGTTAATCAACGGCTACCTGCAATTGCGCGTAGGAACGATCGGACAGAACCGCTGGGAATTGCTATTGCTGTTTGTCGATCTTCTGATTGTGACAATCGCCGTTGGCTTGCCCAATCCATTTGCATGGCAGGATTGGCCGCACGCGATGGTCTTTCGGTTCAACAACTTCATTTATTTTTACATCATCCTCGGGGGGGCGACCTTGATGTATTCCTGGCGCACGATTTTCGCTGTCGGGAATTGGACGGCGGCTCTGTGGATGTCCGCTGCGTTGGGCGTTTGGTATTGGGGCCAAAATGACACCGCCGTGACGCAAATCATGATGGATGCAATGGGCGATAATGAGGATATGTTTGAGATCCTCGACCCGAATGCGATCCGGTTTGACGTGCGTATTCAAGAGATCGTGGTGTTCCTGATCGTCTCGGCCACGCTGGGGCTGTCGATCCGGCGGTTCAACCGGCTGCTTCTTGGCAACGCTGAGCTTGAACGCGAGCGCTCAAACTTGTCGCGCTACTTTTCGCCCAATGTGGTCGATGAGCTGTCGCAGCGCGATGATGGGCTTGGCGATGTGCGGGAACAGAACGCGGCGGTTCTGTTTGTCGATCTGGTGGGCTTTACTGGCTACGCGGCCGAAAAGCCCGGGCGTGATGTCATTCAAACTCTTCGGGCGTTTCATGGCCGGATGGAGGCTTGCGTCTTTGAGAATGGCGGCACGCTCGACAAGTATTTGGGTGACGGATTGATGGCGACGTTTGGCACGCCGTTCCCCGGTGAAAACGATGCTGCCCGCGCAGTAGCTTGTGCACGAGATATGTTAGAAGCGGTTCAGGGTCTGAATGCTCAACGACGCGCCGCCGGCGAGAAAGAGCTGCGTGCGAGCGTCGGTATCCATTTTGGCGACGTGGTTGTGGGTGATATCGGGTCAAACCGGTTGGAGTTCGCGGTGATCGGCAACACGGTCAACGTGGCCAGCCGGATGGAGGGGCTGACGCGCACCATCGGCAGTCGATTGGTGATCAGCGACGAAGCTTTTGCTGAAGCACAGCGCCAAGGGGCGGATCTGCAAGGTTTCGCGCCCGTCGCGGATCAGGCCATTCGCGGGATCGACGGCAAGGTAACCGTTTGGTCGATGGATTGATTACCTTGGCAGTGGGTTGGCTGCTTTGTTGTAGGCCTGCCAATCCGTAATTTCCGGGTAATACATCTCGCGCCATTTCGTCACCCGCGGGTTCATGATGCGCTTCCACAGGAAAGGCATCATCGCCGCGATGGTCATCACGGGATACCCATAGGGCAATTGGGGCGCGTCCGCCTTGGAATGGTTCTGTAAAACCGGAAATCGGCGGCTTGGTTTGAAATGGTGGTCCGAATGCCGTTGCAGGTTGATCAACAACCAATTCGAAGCACGATGCGCGGCGTTCCACGAATGGCGGGGCTGCACGTGTTCGTATTTTCCGTCACCCAGATGTTTGCGCGTCAGACCGTAGTGTTCGATGTAATTGACAAGCTCCAGCTGCCAAATGGCGATCCCCGCCTGCACACAAAACAGCGCCACGCCAGACCAGCCGCCAAGCAAAAACGCCAGAACCAGCATTCCCCCTTGCAACGCCCAGTAGCGCCAGAACGGGTTAGAGGCATCCGTCCACCGCAATCCTTTGCGTTCGAGCATCCCTTTTTCAGCGGCAAAGGCTGACAAAAGGCATTCCTTTAGTACGCGAGGATAAAAGCGGAAAAAACTTTCGCCCATACGCGCGGTCACCGGATCTTTGGGTGTGCCGACATAGCGATGATGCACCAACAGGTGTTCTGAGCGGAAATGCGAATAGAGCACCATGGCCAACAAGACATCCGCACACCAACGCTCCGCCTTGTCTTTTTGGTGCATCAATTCATGCGAATAGTTGATGCCGATAGAGCCAGTCATGACACCAACCCCGACAAATACCCCAACTTTTTCGAGGCTCGACAGATGGTCGGATGGCGCGACATAGGCGATGATCCCGAAAAGGGTCACAAATTGGATTGGCGCCCACAGGAGCGTCAGCAGACGATACCAAAACAGATCGTCGTCGGATGTGTCCGGGTCGGCATTGTCTAGGTTCAGCCCAACAGCCAAATCGACGAAGGCAAATGTATACCAGGTAAACACCGGCAAGAGCAGAATGTACCAGCCGCCGTTTACGGCACTTATCCAGGCCAACGGGACCAGAAGAAAGGACACCCAAAAGGGCAAAGACGCCTGAAACTGGGCCACACGCCCGGTGGAGATATACTGAGACATACTGCGCGCACCGTATTGTTTGGCGTACTTTAGCCCAGCTTTTCGTCTCTAAGAATAGTTTTCGTACGATTACGTTTCGTTCAAAGTGGATTTGGCAAGATCGAACGCCTTGCGCATAACGGTGGGCAGGTCGGCGGGCTTGAACGCACTTTGGGTCATGAATTTACCGGCATCTGATTGTGTGCTGTTGGGCACCCGCGCGGCATACAGCGTTAGCTCAAGATGAAAATGGGTGAACGTATGCCGCACAGTGCCCGGAACCACGGCCCATTCCGCAGGGCAGGGTGGGTTTGGCATGGGCAAAGGTGTGGTGTTTTCGATCCAATCGCCACCGGGCCAGCCCAGCATCCCCCCCAACAGGCCTTTTTCCGGGCGCGTTTCCAATAGCCAAGCGCCATCATCACGACGCGTAACGTACGCAATGCCGTGCCGCGTGGGCTTTGGCTTTTTCGGCGTTTTCTTGGGCAGCTCTGTCGCTGTGCCAGCGGCATGGGCGCGACACTGTGGCCGAACCGGGCAAAGACCGCAGACTGGGTTGCGCGGTGTGCAAATCGTTGCGCCCAGATCCATGACAGCCTGCGCATAATCACCGGGCCGCGTTTGAGGGGTATGTTCATCTGCATATGCCGTCAGCACCGGTTTGGCGGCTGGCAAAGGCGTATGCTCATCATAAAGGCGCGCCATGACCCGTTCGACGTTGCCATCAACAACCGTCAGCGGCAGATCAAAGGCGATCGAGCCAATCGCCGCTGTTGTATACGGCCCGATGCCAGGCAGAGCGCGTAACGCCTCTTCGTCTTTGGGGAATATACCGTCGTGGTCTTGAGTCACGACGCGGGCGCATTTCAAAAGGTTGCGGGCCCGTGCGTAGTATCCAAGACCCGCCCATGCGGCCATTACCTCCGCATCTTCGGCGTTTGCCAGATCGCTTACTGTGGGCCAGCGGGTTACAAATTTGATGAAATAGTCTTTAACGGCGGCAACAGTTGTCTGTTGCAGCATGATTTCACTCAGCCATACCCGGTACGGATCCGGGGCGATGCCTTGTTTTTTGTCCGCAGGCCCAACACGCCACGGCATTTTGCGAGCGTTTTGGTCGTACCAGTCTAAAAGATGTTTCGAAATCTCACTCAAAGTTTATGTCCAGGTGATGTTGGCGTATGGCTGTTGCGTCTGGATGGTATATCTTTAGCTCAGGATCACGGGAGCCGATGAATGACAAAGGGCCGCGCCACACGCAACGGTTTTTCCCGGACGGGAAAGCTGCTGGCCGGTCAATTGCGGGCCGTGAGCCAGAGCCGTGGCTTTGAGAAATCGAAAATCCTGACACATTGGGAAGACATAGTTGGCCCAGACACGGCGGCCATGTGCCGACCCACAGAAATTTCTTACGGCCGTGGCGGATTGGGGGCGACCTTGGTTTTGCTGACGACCGGCGCCAATGCCCCCGTATTGCAGATGGAAAAAGAAAAGATCCGCGAACGGGTGAATGCTGTTTACGGGTATCCCGCGATTTCCAAAGTGCGCGTGACACAAACGGCGTCACACGGATTTTCAGAAGGCAAAATTGACTTTGCGTTGAAGCCCAAAGCACAGCCTGCCGCAGAACCGCAACCCGAAACCATTCGTTCCGCGCAACGCGCGACCGCAGATGTCGGCAACGATGATCTGCGCGCGGCCCTGGCGCGGCTTGGAACAAACATCATAGAAAAAGAGAAAAAAGGACCGCAGAAATGACCCGTTGGATCACAATTGCTGTAGGCGTAATTGGCCTGGCTGTAGGTGCGTTTTTTGTCATGGACCGGCCGCAATTGCCGCTGAATCCGATTGGCGCTGCAAACGCTCAGGAAACGCCGGATATTTCCCAGATCGAAGATATGCAGATCGGCAACCCCGATGCGCCTGTCACGGTTATCGAATACGCGAGCTACACCTGCCCCCACTGTGGGCGGTTCCACACCGGACCGTACAAACAGTTGAAGGCGGATTACATCGACACAGGCAAAATCAACTTTGTGTATCGCGAAGTGTATTTTGACCGGTTTGGCCTGTGGGCCAGCGCTGTGGCCCGTTGTGCCGGTCCAGTCGGGTTTTTCGGTATCACGGATCTTTTGTATGAAAACCAAAGTGAATGGACCCGCGCCGGTGGCGGCGATCCAACGGCGATTGTGAACGAAATTCGCAAGATTGGCCGTGTCGCTGGTTTGGGTAAGGACGAGCTGGAAGCTTGTTTGCAGGATGAAACCAAGCTGCGCACGCTTGTGGCATGGTTCCAGCACAATGCAGAGCAAGACAACGTTGATTCAACGCCAACCTTCGTCATCAATGGCAAAAAGTATGCCAACATGAGCTATGATCGGATGAGCGAGATTATTGACGAGGCCGCGGGCAGCTAATGCCAGCACCACTCGAAGGTATACGCGTCGTTGAATTGGCGCGCGTTCTGGCCGGCCCTTGGGCCGGTCAGACTTTGTCGGACCTTGGGGCAAGTGTCACCAAGGTCGAAGCACCCCGTGGCGACGACACGCGCCAATGGGGCCCGCCTTTTGTCACGCGGGACGAAGATGTTTCGGCCTCGTATTTTCATTCGACGAACCGGGGCAAAGCGTCGGTCGTTATCGATTTCCAGACCGCTGATGGGCAGGCCGAGCTAAAGGCGTTGCTGCGTGATGCAGATGTGCTGATTGAAAACTTCAAAGTGGGTGGGCTGGCCAAGTACGGGCTCGACTACGACAGCCTGAAAGAAGAATTCCCGCATCTCATCTATTGCTCCATCACCGGCTTTGGGCAAACCGGCCCTTATTCCAGCCGTGCGGGATATGATTTCATCATCCAAGGCATGTCTGGTTTGATGTCGGTGACCGGTGACACCGTCGGCCAACCGCAGAAAACGGGCGTTGCCATCACGGATATCTTTACCGGCCTTTACGCGACCACGGCTATTTTGTCGGCGCTACACCAGCGTCACGACACCGGGCGCGGTCAGCATATTGATATGGCGTTGCTGGATGTGGCGGTGGCGGTCACAGCCAATCAGGCGATGAACTATCTGACCAGTGGTGTTGCCCCGGGCCGGATGGGCAACGCGCATATGAACCTCACACCGTATCAGGTGTTTGATTGTGCCGATGGCTACATCATCATCGCAACAGGCAACGATGGGCAGTATCAGCGCCTGTGCAAGCTGCTGGATCTCGAACATCTGGCAACCGCGCCCGAATACCTGCGCAATCAAGATCGGATCGCCAACCGTGATGAGCTGACCCGCGTGCTGACCGAAGCGACCTTGCGCCATTCAAAGGCGGATTTGCTGGCCATGTGCGAGGCCGAAGGCGTGCCTGCCGGGCCGATCAATGATTTGGCTGAGGTTATGGCCGATCCGCAGGTTGTGGCGCGCGGTATGCAAATTGATCTTGATGGTGTGCCGGGTATTCGCACCCCGATCATTTTCAGCGATGCACAATTGGCTTTGCATCGCCCTGCTCCCAAGCTCGGCGAAGACGGCTAATACCGGCGCTAGTCCGGCTTCGGCAGCTTGTTCAGAGCCTCGGTCAAAGCGGCGTCTTCGGAAAACTGAAGCCGCACCGGCAGGGTGATCACACGGGTTCGGAAAGATGGCGGCAAGCGCGCCGCATCTTTTTCCGTTGTGACAAGCTGTGCGTTTGCCGCTGCTGCGTCCTGTTCCAGCCGGCGCAAAAAAGCGGGGGAGAGTTTTGCATGATCCCCCAAGGCTTCGGCATGGACGATTTCGGCGCCCAGCTTTTTTAGCGTGGCAAAGAATTTCTTGGGCTGCCCGATACCAGCAAAAGCAAACGCCCGTAGGCCTTCCCAAGGCATTCCAGTTTGCAGCGGCACCAGCTCAGCTCTGGCGCGGGGTATGTTTGCCAGATGCGGGTATCTTTGCGTGAACTGGTCTTGCGCGTCTGTGTCGCCGATTGTGATCAAGACATCAGCCCGGGCAAGGCCCACGTCTATCGGTTCGCGCAAAGGCCCGGCGGGCAAGCAGCGCCCGTTCCCAAATCCTTGGGCTGCATCCACGACGACGATGGAAAGATCATAGCTGAGTGCGGCATGTTGAAATCCATCGTCCAGAACCAGAGCTGTTGCACCCGCGTCCAAAGCGGCTTGCGCGCCTGCGACGCGGTCCTTGGCCACCCACACTTCGGAAAACGCCGCCAATAACAACGGTTCGTCCCCCACGAACGCGGCAGAATGCTTGGTTGGGTCCACATGCACAGGCCCAACCGCGCTGCCGCCATAACCACGGCTGATGATGTGTGGTGTGTGAAACCGGTTTTGCAACTCTTGCGAAACTGCGATCACCGTTGGCGTTTTCCCAACGCCACCCGCGTTGATGTTGCCCACACAGACAACCGGCACGTCTAGCTTGCGGAGCGCACCGGACCGCAGCCGCTTTGCCGTTGCCGCAGCATAGATGCGCCCCAGCGGGCTCAGCAGGCGGGCGCGCAAACCCGGCCGATCAGGGGGACGCAGCCAAAAACGAGGGGCGCGCATCATGATGACACCGCAAAGCGTTCGTCCAGCGCATCGTTGACCAATTCGGTCACGCGATCCACTACAGCAGCCCCTTCGGTGATTGTGTCCCAACCCGCCATGGCCATGCTGGCCGCCAAATCTGGCGCGATCAAACGGGCGACAGCGCCGCCCAGGGTTTCGCCATCCCGCACGATACGTGCGGCGCCGGAATTTGCCAGCCGGGAATAGGCGGTCAGATAATCCGAAACATGCGGGCCATACAAAACTGCCGTTCCAAGCGAGGCGGCGGCGTATGGGTCAGTGCCTTTGCCGTCTGGCAAAAAGCTTTGCCCCAGAAACGCCACTGGCGACACGCGATACCACAGGCCCAGCGACTCAGGCACATCGTCGATCAACACTTGAGTGTTGTCGTCCGGAATATCGCCCGCGGCCCAATCGGCGCAGCGCAAGCCATCGTGTCGGCAAATATCTTTGAGTTTGTTGGCGGTCTCTGTGTCCGCGCAATGGGCAATCAAAAGCAACCGGTGTGACAGCCGAGATGCTTGCCGATGCGCGTTCAGCACGGCGCGCAATTCCGAGCGGTCCAGATTGACGGAAAGCCACACAGGGCGGCCATGGATCAGCTCGAAAAGTTCATCCAGTTCGGTGTCGTTCACCGGTAAAGCCTGACCCGT
>JABSSA010000326.1 GCA_013214665.1 Paracoccaceae bacterium | reverse complement strand
ACGGGGCACAAAGCCTAACTATGGGCGCAGATTTCGCAATTACCAACGCTGACAAAGCCGGCTTATCAGGGCCCCGCGCGGGCATTCTGTGCGGAGCGACAGATCCTGTTCTGGCGACGCTGGCAAAAGCGTCAGAGCTGGGCCAGGAAGCGCGTGCACCGATTGCCGCCGGGGCAATGCGTAGCCTTCAGGCGTTCGACCCCGAAGACTTGCGCACTGAGGCGCGCGATGGCAGCTCGATTGCGGATGCGTTGAGCGAAGCATGGGGTGCGGAGGCCGTTCATCGGTCTGATCTGGGGCCGATGTTGGACGAGCAAGACGTGATGGCGCGCGTGCTAAAACAATCCAATTGCATCGGGACGAAAACTGTACCGGCTGAAGTCACAGCCGCCATCGGCATGATCCTTCTTCGGGATCACGGAGTGCTAACGGTGAACACACATGGCGCGCCGGGAGGCCGCGTGTCTTTGCGGTTGAAACCAACCGCTGGCGCGCTCGCCGCTGTGGGAGGAACGGGGGCGTTGATCTCTGCCTTAGACGACGCGGTCAGTGAGGTTGCGCGGCGGCTGGAAGATGACGCTTGGTTCAATGCCACCCTCTTCGGAGAGCCTGCATGAGTGAATTTGCAAAATACGATGATCGATTGGATCGATTGGTCAATCTTGATTTAGGGAACCGCGGGATCGAACCGCTGTATGAAGCCTCCCGCGAATTGGCCGGACAGGCCTTGTGCGGTGCGGCGGCGGATATGCTGTTTGCCATTCCCCATGGCGGCACTGCAATCGTGACAACGGGATCAGTCAGCCGCGCATGGCTGTCGCCTGAATTGGGTGAGAACGATGGGCCCTCGGGTGCCGCTGCCCTAATCCGTGCACTTTGGCTTGCGCGGCAGGCAACTTGCATTCTGGTGATCGAAGAAACGCTTATTCCTCCGATGACTGCAACACTGCAAGCCTGTGGTGTTGCCGTGACTGACCTTGAAACAACGCGAAAGGCCAGCGCAGACGGAACAATGGCCTGTGCGACGCTAGTGGCTTACCCGGTCACTGATGCCGAAGGGCGTGCCGCCGCGCATGACATGCTGGCCCATTACAAACCCGATATCATGATGTCGACAGAACGCGTAGGGCGCAATGAAAACGGGATCTACTACAACATGCGCGGGCGGGATTACGGCATGGGCCGAGCCCGGATCGATATGTTGTTCGATGCTGCGATGGCGCAGGGCGTGCCCACCTTGGCTGTCGGCGACGGCGGTAACGAAATCGGTATGGGGTTGGTGTCTGAGGTTGTCAAAACCTCTGTGCCATTTGCAGCACCCGGCGATTGCGCATGCGGCGGCGGGATCGGTGCGGTATCTGGCGCGGATATCCTGATGACCGCGGCAGTGTCGAATTGGGGCTGCACCGCAATTTGCGCGGCGATGGCCTTGCGCACAGGCGACAAACGTCTCATCCATACCCCCGAGATGGAAGCCCGCTTGCTCGAAGTCATGACGACCAATGGGCTGATCAACTCTGCCGACGGCCTCATCGACAGCCACGTCGATGGCATCAAGGACACAACACATATCGCGCTGACGGAAATGGCCCAAGCCATCACCCGCAAGGCGCTGCCCTGACAGAAAGTGACATCCATGATTACTGACAGCCTCCTTAGCGAAATCCGTGGCCGCTTTGCCCATGTGGAAAGCTGCCCCAAAGCTGGGCCTCGTGTTTTCTTTGAAAATGCCGGAGGCGCGTTGACGCTGAAATCCGCTGTTGAGACGTCGACGTATTATGCGGCGATCCCAGACAATCAGGGACGCGATAATGAAATGGCGCACGATCTGGTCGACACAATCAACAGGGCCAAAGACGATATGCGCGTGTTTTTCAACGCGCCTAAGGGTGATATCTTTGTCGGCGAAAGCGGAACCGAACTTTTGTTCCGTCTGATCATGAACGCCATTCTCGGCGCTGAGGACGGCGGTGTGGTTCTGGGTTCGACGTTGGAACACCCAGCCACGCGTAGCGCCTGTACCCGCTGGGCCAAAGTGGCAGGCAAGCCTTATGTTCAGGTGGCGCACAACGATGCCACGGGGACCGTCACGGCCGAAGATTACAAACCGCATTTGACCCCAGATATTCGCGTTGCCACGATCTTGCACACGTCCCCTGT
>JABSSA010000325.1 GCA_013214665.1 Paracoccaceae bacterium | reverse complement strand
CACCGGTGTGACGCAAGACATGATGGTGTCCAAAGACGAAACATTTGGCCCACTGGCCCCGCTCTTCAAATTTGAGGATGTGGATGACGTGATCGAAATGGCCAATGACACGATCTTTGGTCTGGCGTCATACTTCTATGCCAAGGATCTGTCGCGGGTCTACAAAGTGGCCGAGGCGCTGGAATACGGGATCGTGGGCGTGAACACCGGCATCATCTCGACCGAGGTCGCACCCTTTGGCGGCGTGAAGCAATCCGGTCTGGGCCGCGAAGGCAGCCACCACGGCATCGACGACTATCTCGAACTCAAATACGTCTGCATGAGCGTCTGATGTTCTCGCTCAGCGAATTGCAAGCGGCGGCGGATCTGGTCCACACTCAGGTGCCGCCGTCGCCACAGATCAACTGGCCTCTGCTGGACCAGCGCACCGGGGCGACTGTGTTTGTCAAACACGAAAACCATAATCCCACAGGCGCGTTCAAAGTGCGCGGTGGGGTCACTATGATCGATTGGCTCAAGCGCACCCATCCCGAGATGCGCGGCATTTGCACAGCGACACGCGGCAACCACGGTCAAAGCCAAGCCCGCGCGGCCACCGCAGCCGGGTTGATTGCCAAAGTCTATGCACCGCATGGCAATTCGGTCGAAAAGAACGCCGCCATGCGCGCCTACGGCGCGGACCTGATCGAATTTGGTGCTGATTTTGACGAAGCCCGCGAAGAGGCCTATCGCGTCGCCGCGTTGGAAGATTTGTTCATCGTGCCGCCATTCCACACGGAGCTGGTGCGCGGTGTGGCGACTTATGGGTTGGAGTTGATGCAGGCGGTGCCGGATCTTGATACGATCTATGTGCCTATCGGTTGCGGCTCTGGCATCTGCGGCACAATCGCCGCGCGGGATGCCTTGGGATTGGACACCGAAATCGTCGCCGTTGTGTCTGAACACGCGCAAACCGCCAAGCTATCGGCCGAAGCGGGCGCACTGGTGGAAACCAACTCCGCCGTCACCTTTGCCGATGGTATGGCTGTCCGCGTGCCGATGCAGGATGCGCTCGACATTTACGGGGCTAAAGCCGCGCGCTTTGTCACCCTGTCAGATCAGGAAATCGCAGATGCGATCCGCGCCTATTATCACGACACCCACAACGTCGCCGAAGGCGCCGGCGCGGCTCCGCTGGCGGGGTTGTTGCAGGAAAAAGACCAGATGCAGGGCAAGCGTGTCGGAGTGATCTTATGCGGCGGCAACATCGACACCGACAAGTTCATCAACGTGTTGTCGGGCGGGGTGCCTGCGCCATAACATTAGAGAGCGCTCGCCCGGCGGCTTTTGGCCTCATTCCGGGCTGCGCATGATCCTTCGTGGTAGGGCGGGGTTAACCCCGCCTTACAGCTTAGATCAGGCCGGCGTGCACCATAGCATCGTCAATCATCGCCTTGGTCGCATCGCTCAGCGGCACCAACGGCAGGCGCACCTCATCGCTGCACAGGCCCAGCTTGGACATGCCGTATTTCGCACCGACAAGACCCGGCTCTGTGAACACCGCCTTGTGCAGCGGCATCAATTTGTCCTGGATCTCAAGCGCCTTGGCGTAATCACCGGCAAGGCAGGCCTCTTGCAATTGCGCGCTCAACCCAGCCGCAATGTTGGCCGTGACCGTGATACAGCCCTGACCGCCATGCGCGTTGAACCCATGCGCTGTCGCATCTTCGCCAGAGAGCTGCACAAAATCAGGCCCGCAGGCCATGCGCTGCCAGCTCACCCGCGCCAAATCACCGGTCGCGTCTTTCACGCCGATGATGCGCGGCAGTTTGGACAGCTCGGCCATCGTCTCAACCGACATGTCGATCACTGAACGGCCCGGAATATTGTAGATGATGATCGGAATATCCGCGCAATCATGCAGCGCTTTGAAATGCGCGATCAGCCCGCCTTGGGTGGGCTTATTGTAATAGGGCGTCACGACCAAAGCCGCCTGCGCGCCGACTTTCTCGGCGAACTGCACAAAGCGCATGGCTTCGGTGGTGTTGTTCGATCCGGCCCCGGCAATCACCGGGATGCGGCCCGCCACCGCCTCGACCACCGTTGCAATCACGGTTTCATGTTCGTCATGGCTCAGCGTTGGGCTTTCGCCCGTTGTCCCAACGGGGACAAGACCGTGGCTGCCTTGATCCACATGCCATTCCACAAGTTTTTTGAGCGCATCCAAATCCAAAGCGCCGTCGCGAAACGGGGTGACGAGGGCAGGTAAAGACCCTGTGAACATAAGCACGCTCCTTCATTGTGATGCCCTTGCTGGGCTTGCAGTGTAACGCCCGTGCCGGGCAGGTGGTTTTTCGCAGATCACACAGACGCGACTTTTCAATTGCGCGCGACCATGAGACCGTGGCACAGGCCTTAGCCCCGCGATCGTAGGAAATGCAAGTCATGAGCCGATTTCTGTGCATGATCTTTGTGATTGTGTCGTGCAGCACGATGGCACTGGCAGAGCGTCCGCGCCCGCTGGGCTGGGCGCTGGATGCGATGGGGCGCGGCAATTGGGATATCGCCGAACGGCTGGCCGCGCGGGATGGCCCCATCGCCAGCGATATCATCCTGTGGCACAAATTGCGCGCCGGGCGGGGCAGCTATCGCGAGCTGATCACCTTTCTGGACCGCCGCCCGAATTGGCCGGGCGAACCCCTGCTGCGCCGCCGCGCGGAGGTGGAGGTTCTGGCCCAGCGCCCTCGCCGGGTCGCCGCCTTTTTCGAACGCTTTCCCGCCCAGACACCCGAAGGAATTTTCGCCCATGCCCGTGCGGTGCGCGCCGCAGGTGATGACGGGCTGGCAGATGCGATGCTGGTTGAGGCGTGGTTGACAAAACCCATGACCGAGGACGCACAGAAAACGTTTTATCGATCCTTTGACACCCTGCTGAAACCCTACCACGAGGCACGCTTAACCGCGATGTTGTGGCAGGGCGCGGAAAACTCAGCCAACCGCATGTTTGATCTTGTGCCTGCAGGCCAAGTCGCGCTGGCCCGAGCGCGTCTGTCGCTGCAAAACCGGCGCGGGGATGTGGATGCGCGGATAGCCGAGGTGCCAGAGGCCCTGAGCGATGACGCGGGTCTGGCTCATGACCGCTTTGAATGGCGCATCCGCAAAGGGTTCTGGGGCAGTGCGAAAGAGCTGTTGTTGGAGCGCTCGGTTTCAGCGGCGTCTTTGGGGGAGCCCGCCGCATGGGCCAACCGCCGCCGCGCGCTGGCGCGGGACGAGATGCGCGATGGAGACCCGCTGCGCGCCTATCAGCTTGCATCACAGCATTTTCTGGTCGAGGGCAGCCATTACGCCGATCTGGAATGGCTGGCCGGGTTCATCGCGCTGCGGTTTCTGGATGACCCGGAGCTGGCGCTGGTCCATTTCCAACACCACCGCGATGCGACCCGGTCGCCCATCTCCAGCGGGCGCGCGGGCTATTGGATCGGCCGGGCGCATCAGGCTTTGGGCAATACGGATGCAGCCCAACAAGCCTTTGCCTTTGGCGCAGAATTCCAAACCTCTTTCTATGGCCTCCTGGCCGCTGAGGCGGGCGGTTTACCATTTGACACCCGTTTGGCTGGCCCGCCCCCGGTGCAGGATTGGCGCAGCGCGGCACTGGCGCAAAACGATCTGTTTCAAGCGGGCGTTCTGTTGCAAGCCTCGGGCTATCGCAGCTTGGCCGAACGGTTCTGGACCCATCTGGCTGAAAGCCTGTCGCCCCAAGAGGCCGCCCTGTTGGGCCAGGCCGCGATTGATATGGATCAGCCCCACCTCGCCGTCATGATCGGCAAACGCGCTGCCACCCAAGGGGTGACGCTGGCCGCGCCCTATTACGCGCTGCATCCGGTGGCAGAGGCCGGGCTGAACATGGCGCCGGAAATGCTGTTGGCCATCGCGCGGCGGGAAAGCGAATTTGACCCAGTGGTGCAAAGCGGTGTGGGCGCGCGCGGGTTGATGCAGATCATGCCAAAGACCGGTCAAGAGGTGGCGCGCAGCCTCGGGATCAGTGCCGATCACACCACCGACCGGATGATCACAGAACCGGAGTATAACGCAAAGTTGGGCGCGGAATACCTCGCCACATTGGCGCAGACCTTCAACGGCAACCCGGTGATGATGGCGGCGGGCTACAACGCCGGACCGTCGCGCCCGACAGGCTGGATGGAGCGGTTTGGCGATCCGCGCAGGCGACGTGTCGATATGATTGACTGGATCGAACTGATCCCATTTCGCGAAACCCGCAATTACGTCATGCGGGTCACGGAAAGCCTGCCGGTGTACCGCGCCAGACTGGGGCTTGATCCCCTGCCCATCCCCTTTTCGCAGGAGCTGACAGGCTCAACGCTGAACACGTTCACGCCAAAAGGTGAATAGCCCCGCCGCTACGATGATGGCCGCGCCGATCACGATATTCGCCGCCAGCTCTTCGCGGAACAGCACCAGGCCGATCCCGGCGGCAAACACCAGCTGGAAATAGGCGAAGGGCTGCACCGCGCTGGCCTCGGCCACCTCATAGCATTTGATCAACAGCCAATGCCCGCTGACCCCGGTCAGGCACAGGCACCCCATCCAGAACCAATCCGTCTGGCTCATCGGCTCCCATGACCAGATGCCGATGGCCGTGATGGTGACAGCCCCGGCAATCCCTGTCCAAAAGAACGAGGTGGCCGCGCTGTCAAGCTTGGCCGCATGGCGGGTCAACAGACCGTAAAGCGCAAACATCATGGCTGAGGTCAACGGCACCAGCGCGGCCGGGTCAAAGACGCCCATACCGGGCTGCAAAATGATCAGAACGCCGACAAAGCCAACACCAATCGCGCTCCACCGTCGCCAGCCGACATGTTCGCCCAAGATCGGGCCGCTGAGCGCCGCCACAAGCAGCGGGTAGCAGGTGAAAACCGCGTGGCTTTCCACCAAGCCCAAGAGCGTAAAGGCATAGACCATCACGCAAATTTCCAGCACCAGCAAAACGCCGCGCCCGATCTGCAACAGCGGTTGTTTGGTCGCCGCCGCCGCGCGGATGCCGCCTGCGCTGCGCATGGCAATTGCGATCACAAAAAGGGCAAAGAACCAATAGCGCAGCATGACCACCATCAGCACGTTGTATTCACCCGCCAGATGCCGGGAGAGCCCGTCTTGCAGAGCAAAAAGCAGAGTGACGGCGATCATGATCCCAATGCCGAGGCGCGTGTTGTTCCCCTGGCTCATCCCGGTCTCCTTGCGGTGGTCATATGGCGTTTGCGGCCAAATCCGGGGGTGCGGATCACATCAAATCCCGCCTCCCGCAACCCGCCTTTTACAAGGCCTGCCGCCGAATAGGTGGCCGCCGTGCCGCCGGGCACCGTGTGGTCAAAGACCGCCTGCATCAGATCAGGCGCCCAAAGTTCGGGGTTCTTGGCGGGGCTGAAACCATCCAGATACCAGGCATCCGCCTGACCCGCCCAACCCGGCAGACAATCGCGCGCATCCCCGATGATCAAATCCACTTCGATCCCACCCGCCAGCGTGAACTGCGGCAGGCTTTGCGCCAAAGCCGCACACAGCTCTGCTGACAGATCGGCCATATCCGGGAAATGCTGCAACTCCTGCGCCACATCGGGGGCCGCCATCGGAAACATCTCAAAACTCGCATAGCGCAGCCGCCCCGGCACCTTTGCGCCACGCCACGCCGCCACGGTGGCCAACAGATTCAACCCGGTACCAAAGCCAAGTTCGGCCACCTGAAACCCATCGCGGAATCGCGCGGGCAGGTCATTGCCCTGCAAGAACACATGCCGTGTTTCGGCCAGCCCGTCATTCAGGCTGTAATACGGGTCATCAAAGCGGTCCGAGACTGGCACACCGTCTTTCCACGTGACCTCTGCCTGCTGGCTTTGCATCGCCTGACCCTCTACATGCGCTGGAACGGCGCGACACTGGCGAAGAGGCGAACGATTGGCAATGACCGATGTGACGATAAAAGGCGCGGGCATTCTGGGCCTCTCCATCGCCTGGGCCTGCGTGGCGCGCGGCGCATCGGTGCAGGTGATTGACCCGCACGGCGTGGCGGCCGGCAGCAGCGGCGGCATCGTCGGCGCGCTGGCCCCGCATGTGCCGGAAAACTGGAACCCTAAAAAGCAATTCCAGCTGGAAAGCCTGTTGATGGCGCGCCGCTTCTGGGCGGATGTCGAAGAGGTGGGGAGCGCGCCCTCCGGCTATCTCAGCACCGGGCGCTTGCAGCCGTTGGCCGATGATCACGCGGTGGCGCTGGCCCAAACCCGCTGCGAGCGCGCGCGCGCGCTTTGGGGTGATGCCGCGCGATGGGAGGTGACGGATCGACCACCCGATTCCCATTGGTGCCCGCCCAGCGCCTCGGGCCATTGGGTCTACGATACGCTCTCCGCCCATCTGCACCCGCGGCAGGCCTGCCATGCTCTGGCCGCAGCGCTTGCGCGCAAGGGAGTGACAGTGGCGGCGGACGGCGCAGACAATGGCCCGGTGATCTGGGCCGCCGGCTGGGCCGGGTTGAAAGAGTTGAACGCGGGGCGCGCCCGCCCGCCCGGCGCGGGCGTCAAAGGGCAGGCGGCCTTGTTTGGGCTGGATCGCGCGGGCCAGCCACAGCTTTTTGCCGATGCGCTGCATATCGTGCCCCATGCGGATGGCACCGTGGCTATCGGCTCCACCTCGGAAAACAGCTTTGACGATCCCACCAGCACCGATGCCCAGCTCGAAACCCTTATCAGCAAAGCGCGCGGCCTTGTGCCTGCGCTGGCCGATGCGCCGGTGATCGCGCGCTGGGCCGGGGTGCGCCCGCGCGCGCGGTCACGCGCACCGATGCTGGGCCCCTGGCCCGACCGCCCCGGCCAATTCATCGCCAACGGCGGGTTCAAGATTGGCTTTGGCATGGCCCCAAAGATCGGGGAGGTTACGGCCGATCTGGTGCTGGACGGACGCACAACATTCCCCGATGATTTCGCAGTCACCGCATCGCTTTGATCACCCGGAAAGGCCCGGCCATGACCCCACATGTCACATCGCTCGACCACCTCGTTCTGACGGTGCAGGACATCGCAGCCACCTGCGCCTTTTACGTGGATGTGCTGGGGATGAGTGTTGAGACGTTCCACCCTGCTGATGGGTCCACCCGTAAGGCGCTGAAATTCGGGGCGCAAAAGATCAATCTGCATCAGGCGGGCGCCGAGTTTGACCCGAAATCACAGTATCCGACCCCAGGCTCAGCGGATCTGTGTTTCCTCACTGATACCCCGTTGAGCCAATGGGCCACACATCTGACTGCACTGGGCGTCAGCATAGAAGAAGGCCCCGTTGCCCGCACCGGGGCCACGGGGCCAATCTTGTCACTCTATGTCCGTGATCCTGATGCGAACCTGATCGAGATCAGCGTTCCATCTCAGCCTTGAGGCCTTCCATCAGCGTTGTCAGGTCTTTGACCGTCCACTCATTCGTAAGCTGACCTGCTTCGTCGAATTGTTCAGTGCTGGACGCCAGATGAATTTCAGGCCCTGCCAGAATACGAGGACGGAATGGCAACAGGAACGTGCGCAGGATCAACTGTGCCCGCTCACCGCCTGCGCGCCCTGCAGCGGCGGACATGACGGCGACGGGCTTGTTGGTCCAGGGCCGGTCTGGCGTGCGGCTGACCCAATCCAGCGCGTTCTTCAAAGCGCCTGACGGGCCTTTGTTGTATTCAGGGGTAGATACAAGAATGGCGTCTGCTTCCAGAATCACCTGTGACAGCGCGGCGACGCTTTCGGGGATGCCGTTGGCGGCTTCGTCATCGCCATCATAGAGCGGCAAGTTCAGATCGGCCTCAATATAGGTGCAAGGGCCAAAGAGGCGCGCGGCCTCGCGCAGCAATTTGCGGTTGCTTGCATCGGCGCGCAGTGACCCGCTGATGCCCAGAAGTGTTGGTTGTGCCATGCGCGCGTCTCCCGTGTTGCGTCATCTCAATGTCGAACAGGAGATGCACATTGGCAAGCGCCCCTGCAAGGGTCCGGCTCACACATATCGCATGGGCCGGGCGCGTGATCAGGCGTTTGGCAAGATCACGATATCCACACGCCGGTTTTGCGCTTTGCCCGCCGGGGTCAGGTTGCTGGCCACCGGCTGCGATTCACCTCGCCCGATGGCGGCCAGGCGGCCCGGCTCTACGCCCGAAGAAATCAGGATGTTCGTCACCGATTGCGCGCGCCGCTCGCTGAGGCCCTGGTTATAGGCCGCATCGCCATCGCTGTCGGTGTGGCCGACAACCTGCACGGTTGACCCTGGATAGGCCTGCAAATTTGCGGCCAGTGCGCGCAGATCATTTTGCAACGCGGGCTGCAACACAGCGCTGTCCGTTGCAAAGAGGATATCCTGCGGCATCGTCACAATCAGACGGTCGCCCGTGTTGGTAATCACCACACGATCATCGCCAATCTGGTTGCGCAGATCAGCCTCTTGCTGATCCAGATTGTATCCGATGCCCGCACCAACAGCGCCGCCCACTACGGCCCCGATGACCGCGCCATCGCCGCGATCTCCGTCACCGCTGAGCAACGCACCAAGGAGCGCGCCTGCGCCTGCGCCGATCAAAGCGCCTTGGTTGCGGTTTTGGTTGGGATTGTCCGGGTTGCCGCCCAAAGTGCCCGGATCTGTACAGGCCCCCAAAGCCATGGCCGACGCAAAACCCAGCGCCAGGAATGATCTTGAATTCATAGTTCGTACTGCCTTCGCCTGTGCCACCCCTTTGTGCGGTGGCTCTCTTGATGGGCTTTAATATGGGGAAAGTGCTGGCAAAAAACACTCCCCACCTTGGGCAATACGTTGCTCGGCGGCAATTTGCCGGTCAGACGCGCATGTCTTCTTGCGCGGATTCAAACGCCAAAAGCGCCCGTTTGACAGGTAAGCCCCAATGATAGCCGCCAAGCCCGCCAGATTTGCGCAAAGCCCGGTGGCACGGAATGAGCCAAGAAATAGGGTTGCGCCCCACCGCCGTACCCACGGCGCGCACGGCGCGGGGTTTGCCGATGCTTTGCGCGATTTCCGAATAGGTGGTGACATAGCCCGACGGGATACGCAGCAACGCCTCCCACACTTTGATCTGAAACGGCGCGCCAATCAGATACATCGGCGCAGGCTCCAACGCCGCGCTTTCTGCCCCGAACGCGGTCAGCGCCCAAGGCCGCAGCCGCATCGGATCTTCCACGAAATCCGCTTTGGGCCAGCGCGACACCAGATCCGCCATCGTCGCTTCGGCCCCCATCTCAGAGGCAAAGCCGAGCCCGCAAATGCCCCTGTCCGTGCCCATAACGAGGGCCGCGCCAAAGGGGCTGTCAAACCAGCCCCAATAGATCGTCAACCCCGCGCCACCTTGCGCGAAGTCACCGGGGCTCATCGCTTCCCACCGCAGGAACAGATCATGCAACCGCCCGGTCCCGCTCAACCCCGCGCCTATCGCAGTGTCGAGCGTAGTGAACCGTTCGCTCAACAGCGCCTTGGCATGGCCCAATGTCAGATATTGCTGAAACCGCTTGGGCGACACGCCGGCCCAAGCCGAAAAGAGGCGCTGAAAATGCGAAGGGCTCATTTGCATCTGCGCGGCCAGCGCCTCAAGCGAAAGCGGCTCTTGGGCCTGATCAATCACGTCAATGGCGCGGCGCATAACGTGATAATGATAGGCGTTTTCGTTGGAAAGGGGAGCATGCTGTGTCATGCCAGTAAGTTAGGCAATCTGATCCACCGCCGCGACCCGAAAGATGCGCATTTGCCCATGATCCGGCGCCCGCACAGGCCACTCTCACAGTTTGTCTTGCCGCCCGCCCGCCATTGGCGCATATCCGTGTCATGGCCAAGCAACTCGACTATCATACGATCCACCAGATTTTTAGCCGCTTTCGCGATGCCGAAGCGGAGCCGAAAGGCGAGCTGGACCACGTGAATGTCTATACGCTTGTCGTGGCCGTAGCCCTTTCGGCGCAAGCCACCGATGCAGGCGTGAACAAGGCCACCAAAGAGCTGTTCAAAATCGCGGACACGCCGCAGAAAATGCTCGACCTTGGCGAAGAGGGGCTGATCGAACACATCAAAACCATCGGCCTGTTCCGCCAAAAAGCCAAAAACGTGATCAAGCTCAGCCGCATTCTGGTTGAGGAATATGGTGGCGAAGTGCCCTCATCGCGTGCCGCGCTACAGGCGTTGCCTGGCGTGGGGCGCAAAACGGCGAATGTTGTGCTGAACATGTGGTTTGCCCATCCCGCACAGGCGGTCGACACGCATATCTTTCGCTTTGGCAACCGCACAGGCGTGGCGCCTGGCAAAACCGTCGATCATGTCGAACGAGCCATCGAAGATCACATCCCGGTTGAGTTTCAGCATCATGCCCATCACTGGATGATCCTGCACGGGCGCTATCACTGCAAAGCCCGCAAACCGATGTGCCCGACCTGTATCATCAACGATCTCTGCCCATTTGAGGAAAAGACCCAATGAAAACCTACGAAGTTGTGGGCATCGGCAATGCCGTTGTCGATGTGATTGCCGCAGCAGATGACCTGTTTCTTGACAATATGGGCATCGAAAAAGGCATCATGCAACTGGTGGAGCGCGCCCGCGCCGAAGTGCTTTATGGCGCGATGTCGGACCGCACCCAAACGCCCGGTGGCTCTGTGGCCAACACGATCGCCGGCATCGGCGCACTGGGCCTGCCCACCGCGTTCATCGGGCGCGTGGCTGATGATGCCTTGGGCCGTTTTTATGCGCAAAGCATGGAAGACGCGGGCACCGATTTTGTGAATGACACGGTGAAGGGCGAAGATCTGCCCACCTCGCGCTCGATGATCTTTGTCTCACCCGATGGCGAGCGCTCCATGAACACCTATCTGGGCATCTCCACTGATCTTGGCCCGGCAGATGTGCCGCAAAACGTGACCGCCAATGCCAAGATCATGTTTCTCGAAGGCTATCTCTTTGACAAAGATCAGGGCAAAGAGGCGTTCCGCCAGGCCTCCCGTTCGACCCGCGCTGCTGGAGGTAAATCCGGCATAGCCATCTCTGATCCCTTCTGCGTTGACCGCCACCGCGCGGATTTCCTGCAGATGATCGGGGAAGAGCTGGATTACGTGATCGGAAACGAGGCCGAAATTCAATCGCTCTTTGAAACCGATGACACCAATGCCGCGCTGCGCCAGACCGCTGACAAATGCCCCATCGTGGTCTGCACGCGTTCGGGTGCCGGGGTCACGTTGGTGCGCGGCGATGAATGGGTGGATGTGCCGGTTGACGCGATCACCCCGGTTGATGCCACCGGCGCAGGCGATCAATTCGCGGCCGGGTTCCTTTATGGGCTGGCCACGGGCCGCGATCTGGAAACATGCGGACGCATGGGCCATATCTGCGCAGGCGAAGTGATCCGCCACATCGGCCCCCGCCCACAGGCGGACATTTCCGCGATGTTCCAGGCCGAAGGTTTGTTGGAGTGACGCTGGAAAACGGATTCCACGACGTGCCTTTGGGCAAGGTGGCCACCGTTGTCACCCATCTTGAGATGGACGCACCGGTGCCCGCCAAATCTGTTTCCCCGCCCCAAGGCTGGACGATGCAGGCGGTGCCGAACCCGGAGGCGGATTGGTACCGCGCGCTCTATCGCGATGTGGGGTCAGACTGGCTGTGGTTTTCGCGGCTGCAGATGCCCAAAGCCGAGCTGACAGCCATTCTGCAGCACCCGGCAGTTGAGGTTTATTCTTTGCGCCAAGGCGATGTAGATGGCGGGATTGTCGAGCTGGATTTTCGCGAAGAGGGCCGCTGTGAGCTGGCGTTCTTTGGCCTGACCTCTGCGTTGATCGGCAAGGGCGCCGGGCGCTACATGATGAATTTCGCACTGGAAACTGCGTGGGCCCATCCAATCCGGCAGCTTTATATCCACACCTGTACGCTCGACAGCCCGCAGGCGCTGTCATTCTACAAACGCAGCGGGTTTGTGCCCGTGCGCCAGCAAATCGAGATTGCCGATGATCCACGCGTTCTGGGCATCTTCGATGACAGCAAGGCGCCCCACGTGCCGATCTTTCGTTAGGCTGGTCACAGCATAGCGACAGGTTCGCGACCCTCAAGCCGGTCGCGAACCTACTGCAACACCCTAACATAACGATGCGACGTTCTTTTGCTTAGCCTTTAGCCCGCGCGCTTGTGATTTGATCCCTGCGCCGCACCCGCCATACTGCGCGCAACAGCAGGAGGCCACGATCATGCGATTTTTCACAAGACTTCTCGTTTGGGTGCTGGCACCCGTCGTTGCGGCGCCTGTAGCTTACGCACAATCCTGCGGCGGGGCGGATGCACCCTGTGATATCGAAAACGGCCGCTATTATCTGGCACAGCCCGATACAGCGCCCAAAGGCATGGTGGTGCATCTCCATGGCGGCGGCGGGCGCGGCAAAGGCCTGTTGAAATCCGGCCTCGCCAAAGAGGCACTGGCGCGGGGCTATGTCTTTGTGGCGCCCAACGGTGATCACCCGACCCGGCGGTTCAAGAAAGACTGGTCCGTCAAAGGGCGCAACATGGCCTATGACCGGGATGACCGGCAATTCCTCAACGATGTGGTGGCAGATGCGCGCGCGCAAACCGGTCTGGCCGGCGGACCGCTCCTGTTGGCCGGGTTTTCACGGGGCGGGTCTTTTGTGTGGAATATGGCCTGCGACCAACCGGATTTTGCCACCGCCTATGCCCCGCTGGCCGGGGCGTTCTGGGATGATCTGCCCACACATTGCGCCGCACCAGTGCGCCTTTTTCACACCCACGGCTGGAACGACCGGACCGTGCCGCTGGAAGGGCGCTCCTTTGGTGGCGGCGCGGTGGTGCAGGGGGATGTCTGGGCCTCGCTCAAAGTGCTGCGCGAAACCAACGGCTGCGACAAACGCCAACCCGAACGCAACAGCTTTGACGGTGAGCTGTGGTTCCGCCACTGGACCGATTGCGCCGCCGGAGAAATCCAGCTGATGCTGCACAAGGGCGGTCATGGTGCACCCAAAGGCTGGGCCCCGCGCATGATGGACTGGTTCGAAGCAAAAGGCCCTGTTTCGCAATAAATAAAGGCCCCGGCTTGACCCGTCCTTGAGCTTTGGCTAAACGCCGCCTCCTTTCTCAGGTTTGAATTATGGAGGCGGTCATGGCGCAAGCGCATGCCCTTGGTATTGATTTTGGCACCTCCAACTCCGCAGCAGGCTATCTGCACGACGGCCAGCCCCGGCTGGTTGAGATCACGCCGGGGGCACAAACCCTGCCCACGACGTTTTTCTTTGATTTCGAAAGCCGCAAAACCCTGATGGGCGCACCGGCCAATCAGGCGCTGATTGATGGGCTGGACGGGCGGTTCATGCGCGCGCTCAAACGGGTGCTGGGCACCAGCCTGATGCATGAAAAACGTCAGATCCTGAACGAACGTGTCACCTTTGTTGAGATCATTGCGCGCTTTCTCAGCCACATCAAATCGCGGGCCGAAGCCACAAGCGGTTTGACCTTTGATCACGCGCTGTCTGGCCGGCCCGTGGTGTTTCACGGCACAGGCGACGCCCGCGAGGCACAGGCCCAAGAGGATTTGCGCGCTTGTTATCTCGCCGCCGGGTTCCACTCTGTCGATTTCATGGCCGAACCCGAAGCCGCCGCCGTGGCCAGCGGCGCGCTGGATGCGCGGCCCCAGATTGGGCTGATCGTGGATATCGGCGGCGGCACGTCTGACTTTTCGCTGTTTGAAAGCGGCGATGGCGTCCGCATTCTGGCCAATCACGGCGTGCGCATCGGCGGCACCGATTTTGACCGCGCCATCAATATCGCAGAGGTCATGCCGCTCTTGGGCAAGGGCAGCCACCTGCGCAAAGACATCGGTCCCGGCACGCTGGTGGCCCCCAATGCCATCTTCAACGATCTGGCCACGTGGGAGAAGATCCCCTTTCTCTACACCGCGCAAATCCGCCGCATGGTGCAAGACATGCACAGCCTTGCCGAAGAGCCCGCCAAACTGGCCCGGTTGAACACCGTCATCACAGATGAGCT
>JABSSA010000324.1 GCA_013214665.1 Paracoccaceae bacterium | reverse complement strand
GATATCAACGCCTTGCGCCCGGATCGTTTCGATTTCATCCAACAGGTGCCAGGGATCCAGCACAACACCGTTGCCAATCACGCTGAGCTTTCCACCGCGCACAACCCCTGACGGCAACGCGTGCAGCTTGTAGGTTTCCCCCTCCACGACCAGCGTATGGCCCGCGTTGTGACCGCCCTGAACGCGGGCGATCACATCTGCTCGCTCGCTCAGCCAATCTACGATTTTGCCTTTGCCTTCGTCGCCCCATTGCGCGCCGACAACCACCACATTGGCCATAACCAGTCTCCGGATGTTTTCAAACCCGCGCCCATATAGCGACGAAGCCCGCGCGATTAAACCGCTATCTCGCCTTTGGCACCGCGTTGGGGCGTCATGACGAAGCAGCCCCCTTATTTGATTGTTCAAGCTGCTCTGCAATGACCCTCAAAAGGTCTTTCTTTTTCAGCGGCTTCGGCAGAAACCCTGTCATGCCGGACGCCAGATAGTTTTCGATCTGATCGGCCATCGAATTCGCCGTGAGTGCGACGATTGGCACCGGTTTGCGCGCGTTTTCCTGTTCTTGCGCGCGGATTTGCTGCGTCGCTTCGACCCCGTCGAGATAGGGCATGTTGATGTCCATCAACACCAAATCAAAACTGCGGTGCGCGCAGAACTCAACCGCCTCAACACCGTTGTGGGCAACCGAGATGTCCCAATCAAAAGCTTTAATCAGTTGGGTAAACACCAGCTGATTGGTTTTGTTGTCTTCGACCAAAAGGATTTTCCAGCGTTGATCCAAAAGCGGATCATGAGGTGCCGTATGGGCGGGCGCAGTGCTTGTAACGGCAGTCCCGACCATTGTCGCATGAACCGTCGCAGTAAATACAGATCCGCGCCCTGGCGTGCTTTGCACAGAAATGTCACCCCCCATCTGCCGACAGATGTGGCGAGAAATGGACAGCCCCAAGCCTGTTCCATCAAAGCGGCGGCTGGCAGACGTATCAGCTTGTTGAAAGGGGGCAAAAAGGCTCAGATGTTTGTCTTGCGCGATACCGATCCCGGTGTCAGCGACCTCAAAAGTGACAAGAGCCCTCCCCTCAGCGAGATGGTCGGCGTCCACCTTTAGATCGATCCGCCCTTCTGTAGTAAACTTGACCGCGTTTGACAGAAGGTTGCGCAACACTTGGCGCAATCGGCTTTCGTCGCTGTGCAGAAAAACCCGCGCTTTCGGAGCGATGTTCCAGGCCAAAACGATCCCTTTGCCACGCGCAACTGCGGTGAAGTCACGGCATGTGGATTGAACGGCAGCGTCCAGATCAAAGTCCGTTTCGTCAAGATGAAACGCACCTGCCTCGATCTGGCTAATGTCCAGAATGTCATTGAACACCGACAACAACACTTGGCCCGAGTTTTGAATGGTCTCGGCCATCTTCTGTTGATCCACATCAAGACCAGAGGTCTGCAACGCCTCAGCCATGCCCAGAACGCCATTGAGCGGGGTGCGCAATTCGTGGCTCATCGCGGCCAGAAACACGCTTTTGGCCTTGCTGGAGGCTTCGGCCCTGATCAACGCGTCTTGCAGTTCAACGGTCCGCTCTGCCACCGTCGCTTCAAGCGTTTCTGCGTGCGATTTCAGCGCCTGATGGGCATCCCATAGCGCGCGGCTACGTTCGTCCAACAGGTCTTCTGCTTCTCGCCGGGCAGCGCGTTCGCGGTCGTACCGCTTGCGCGAAACTGTTGCGCTTTGCGGCGCAGAGGCGAGAGGCAGGTCAATCAAACGTCAGGCCGCCTGCTGTGCTGCAAGCCGGATGGTGAAGGTGGCACCGTATTTGCCATCAGCCATAAAGGGATCTTTGACGATCTCAGCACTTTGATTGAAATGCTCAAGGCAGGCTTCAATCATCCCCTGACAAAAATCGACCAACGGCCGTTCGGACGCGTAGGTCATACATAACGTGTTGGCATCCCTTTGCGTGGTGTCAAAGGTGGGCAATTCCGCCTCAGGGTAAATCTTGCGCACCTCTACGTGCACCTCATTTTCAATAGAGGATAGCATGTGAAACGCATCGGCTTTGCCGCAAAAAAACTCTTCGTATCCTTCTGAAAATCTTTGAAAAATCCATTTTCCAAATGCGTTCTGCAAGACAGCCACCGAATGGCCTGTCGCCTCACTAAAAGAACCCACAATCGCCATCAGCTCGCTGCACGGATAATTGCCAACACTCGTGTAAGCCCCACCCGACGGCAGATCGAGCCCTTCAATGACGGTGTCCACTGCCTCTTCGCCAACCAATGCTTCGGCCATCGACAACAGTTCGACAAATACAATCCCTTTCATCTCCACCTCCCTGAGTTGAGCCTTCTGCGATAGCCCAGCCCATTTGAGGAGAGCTTAAGTGGAAAATTTTCCGAAAATTTGATGCCGTTCCAAGGCCCTATAAGTCGTTTGACATATGCGCCAAACCACCATACCCACATGATGTTCGGCGGCGCGCGCGGCGTGGCATAGGGCGTAAACCCATCTGCTAAACCTTTGAGCGCGCCAAACAAAACAGCGCTTTTTCATTTTCGCCACGGACCTGTGCGCCGCACGTGTCTGGCAATGCCAGCGCATACGGGTCACGAGGAGGGGACATGGCCACCAAAGCGTATAATCCCGCCGAAGAAGGCGCGAAAATGCAATTCAAAGATGCGATGTCGTATGGCGACTATTTGCATCTGGATCACATGCTTTCGCTGCAAAAGACACATTCGAACGCGCATGATGAATTGCTGTTCATCATTCAACACCAGACCAGCGAGCTTTGGATGAAACTGGTGTTGCACGAATTGGGCGCGGCGCGTGAAGCGCTCATTTCGGGAAACATGTCTACCATGTTCAAAATGCTGGCGCGGGTCAGCCGGATTTTCGAACAGCTCAATAACCAGTGGGATGTGCTGCGCACCATGACCCCATCGGATTACACAAACTTTCGGGATGATCTTGGCGCCTCCTCTGGCTTTCAGTCTTATCAGTACCGCATGATCGAATACGTGCTGGGCAATCGTAACCCCAACATGTTGAAACCGCATGACCATGTGCCTGAGGTGCACAAAATGCTCAGCGAAGAATTGGCACGGCCCAGCCTTTATCACGCGGCGGTGCGCCACCTGTATCGCACGCTCGACGGACACGAAGACAATGTGCCCGACCCGCAGCTTGATACCCCTTCGGCGGCCAATTCAGAGATCCAGGCCAAGTGGCAGATCGTGTATGAAAACATCGAGGAACATTGGTCCTTGTATGAGCTGGCCGAAAAGCTTGTGGACCTCGAAGATTATTTCCGCCGATGGCGGTTCAACCACGTCACCACGGTAGAGCGGGTGATTGGTTTCAAAACAGGAACAGGCGGCACAGCGGGCGTGAAATATCTGCGCCGCATGCTGGATGTTGAGCTGTTCCCTGACCTTTGGCATTTGCGCGGAGACTTATGATGCTGCCTAAAAAAGACCGTTTCGATATCCCTGAGGGAGTGATCTATCTGGATGGCAATTCGTTGGGCGTTTTGCCCAAAGGAGCCGCCGCGCGGGCGCAACAGGTGATTACAGAAGAATGGGGTGTGTCGCTGATCCGGGCGTGGAATTCGGCGGGCTGGATGGATTTGCCGCGCGTTGTGGGCGATCGTATTGGCCGCTTGATTGGCGCGCCCGAAGGGTCGGTGGCCACAGGCGATACGCTGTCAATCAAAGTGTATCAGGCGCTGGATGCGGCGCTGAAGATGCGGCCAGACCGCCGGGTGATCCTGTCGGACAACGGCAACTTCCCGACAGATGTTTACATGGCGCAAGGTCTGACACGTACCATCGACAAAGGCTATGAAATCCGCACGCCCTCCCCTGAAGATGTGGCTGATGCCATCACCGATGAGGTGGCGGTCGTGATGTTGACGCAGGTTGATTACCGGTCAGGCCGGATGCACGACATGGAGGCGATCACACAAAAGGCGCACGCGGCGGGGGCCGTGATGATCTGGGATCTGGCCCACAGCGCGGGCGCGGTGCCGGTTGATCTGGCCGGCTCCAACGCGGAATTTGCGGTGGGGTGTACGTACAAATACCTTAACGGTGGCCCCGGCGCGCCCGCCTTCATTTACGCCCGCCCCGATATTGTCGAAACCATTGATCCAGCGCTTTCGGGGTGGTTGGGCCATGACGCGCCTTTCGCGATGGAGTTGGGATATCGCCCCGCGATGTCGACCGAACGGTTGCGCATCGGCACGCCGTCGATCCTGCAACTTTCGGTGCTCGATACGGCGCTGGATGTCTGGGACGGTGTGGATATGCACGATCTGCGGCAGGCCTCCATCGCGCTGTCGGAACGCTTTATCAAAGAGGTCGAGGCCCGGTGCCCAACCCTCGCGCTGGCCTCGCCGCGTGACCAGCAGGTGCGAGGCAGTCAGGTGTCGTTTGGGTTTGAGCACGGCTATGCCGCGATGCAGGCCCTGATCGATCGCGGGGTGATTGGCGATTTCCGCGCGCCCAATATCATGCGCTTTGGTTTCACGCCGCTGTATCTGGATGAGACAGACGTCGTAAACGCGGCTGAAATCCTCGAAGAGATCATCAGGGATGATCTTTGGGATACGCCGAAGTACAAGACCAAATCCCGCGTCACCTGACGCGGGCCTGTGGCCTCGCACCGTCAGGCTACATATGGGATCGTTGGCAACGCGGTCTCGGACAGCGAAAATTCCTCTTCCAGAACCTCGATGGCAATATCAATCGTCATCGACACAAGCGGGTTGCGACGACGGGCTTCTGTCCAGCGGACGGCAATTTCCATCTCATTGGCTGCAAAGGGTAAAGGGGCGTGCGACAGGCCTTTGAACTGGTCAGGCAAGCCATGAACTGGCCCGGTAAAGATCATGTCGGTCTGCCATAGCATGTTGGCGATGGCAGCTAAGGAATGGGATTTGTAATGCAACGTGCGCGGCGGCGCCCCCAGATCAGCCAGCGCACGATCAACAACCCCGCCTTTGCGGTCTTCAAAACCGATTTGAGCCCAAGCCACAGCGAAACGGCAATTTGAAAACGCCTCTACACTGTCTGGCGGGGTGACGATTTTGGGGTTGAATACCATCCGGCACGGAATGTGGCTAAACGGGTGACTGGCGACATTCCCAAGCACCGGGCTGCTGTTGCCAACAAAAAAGTCGGCTTGCTGGGTCAGGAACTTGTCTACGTTGACGTCTTCTGTGGCTGCAAATTGCAAGCGGCCATATGGGAACGGCTCAAAGAACCGTTCTGCAATTTTCTCGCGCCAGCGCCATTCGTGGGGGCGCGTCAAAATCACAACCTCACCACTCAGATCTTTGGGGCTCGCCCCTGTGGGGCGACCTGCTTCGTTCATGCAGCGGATGGTGTATTCGGACACGGATACCAACCGGCGTCCAACGTCTGTGGGGAACAATCGCTTTCCTGAGCTGACAAATATGGGGTCGTTAAAAATCTGTCGCGCTTTATCCAAACTGTAGCTTGCAGAAGACTGCGAAATTTCAAGCGCTCCTGCCGCGGCAGAGATGGTTTTTAGCTCAGAGACCAGACACAAAATGCGCATGTCGCGCATTGAAAGCTGGTCTATCCGCCGCGAAAGTTCGTCAGAGCCAGGGATGACATTCGATGTAGACATGTGCGCACACTCAAGGAATATCGAAAATTACGATAGGAACTATCTCTTTTTCAACGTTTTTCCTGAAACACCATTTTGGTAAAAAGACGATGTATGACGCGCAGGGTGATTTAGTATCGAGTAGCTGGGGGGGCTTGCGATCGCACGCATCATACTAGGCCTGTCCCTCGAGTGTTTTTGTGAACCCAGTTTCTGGGCAAGTGATGAGTCAGAACACAGTTCTTGCTAAACTGTACTAAGCCGTTGATTTAGTTATGGAGTCCCAAACCGCTCTGGTCTGGGGCCAAAAAACGCGTTCTCAAGCACCAAAAGTGTGCGCTCTGCACGGCGGTCAAAACCCTCCCAAAATAGATAGAACATCATACAACCATGGTGCGAATAGTGGGACTTTTGGTGATTCATTCTCCCAATTTCGATTCGCAGTGAGGCTATCCGAAGGGCGAAGCGCTCTTACAACCGAAGCGATCCGCCCACATCCTTAAGCTGAAAATCTCCGTAAAAAGAAAGTCCCTGAGCGAAGCAAGGTCGTATCAGTGGCATTAGACGCGGCGCAAAACAGAGATCAGCACCTTGAGCATTCGGTCGTTCGGATACCATTCAGGATGGACCAAATAGTACCCCGCCCTTTCCCTGCGCACGCGCGGTCCGACCTGCACCAGATTATGCGCTGCTTCAAATTCATCGGTCAGGCCGGTCATTCCAAGCGCCACGCCCTCTCCGTTTCGCACCGCGTCCAGCACATAAAGGTAGCTATCAAAATTCAGGCGGTCGCATTCGTCAAACTGCGCTGAGCCCGTTTTGCTCTGCCATTGTGGCCATGTCATCCAATTCAGGTCGCGGGCGTCGTTAGGCTGATCCAACAACGGCACGGTCTCCCAATGCTCCAACGTGGCCATCGTGCGCGCTGCGATGGGATAGACCTCTTCTGCGAAAAGAAGATGGGCCGTCATGCCCGGCCAATGCCCATCGCCAAACCTGATCGACACATCCGTCGCACCTGTACCGAAATCCTCGTATTGCTCCGAAATCAGCAGGTTCAAATGCGTGTCAGGCAGCGCCTTGCGCAGCGCGGGAAGGCGCGGTGCGAGCCACAGGTTGGCGAAGGCAAAGGTAGAGCCGATGACCAGCTTGTTGCTTTCTGAGCCACGCAAAGCCGCAGACATAGACGCGATTTTGTGCAGGCTGTCCTGCACAAGGCGATAGAATTTTTC
>JABSSA010000323.1 GCA_013214665.1 Paracoccaceae bacterium | reverse complement strand
GTTCGAGGATGCGATGGCCTGTCCGCTCTTCGAATTGGACATGCGTTTCAGCCAAAAGAGGCGCTGACCCTGACACGAATAGGCGCATATGCGCGGTCAGGTCGCGCGTGAAACGCGCGTCGCCAAGAAGTCTGGTGTAGAAGGTTGGCACCCCCATCATGGAGGTTGCAGCTGGCAGGCGTTCGACAATTGTGTCGAGGTCAAATTTGGGCATGAAGATCATCGAGCCGCCCGAGGCCAACATGATGTTCGTTGCGACAAAGAGCCCATGTGTATGGAAGATTGGCAGCGCATGCAAAAGCACGTCTGTCTCTGTAAATCGCCATTCCTTGGCCAGCGTTATCGCATTCGACAGCAGATTGTCTTGCGTCAACATGGCGCCCTTGGAACGGCCCGTCGTTCCAGATGTATAAAGGAACGCAGCAAGATCGTCAGCAGCCCGAGATACGGTTGTGAAGCTTTCAGGCATGGCGCTTGCGGCTTCTATCAATGTGCCGCTGCCATCGGCGTTAAGTGTCGCGACTTTTGCACCCAGATTCTGAGCAAGCTCCGTCAGCTTGCCTTCACTGCGACCGTCACAAACGATTAATGAGGCTCCGCTATTTTCGATGAAGTAGGATAGCTCATCGACAGTGTAGGCTGTGTTGAGCGGTATGAAGACCATCCCGGATTGCACACAAGCGGCATAGAGGGCGAGCGCCTCTGGCGATTTGGAAACCTGTACAGCGACACGATCACCGGGCTCCAAGCCATGTGATTTGAGAACGTGCGCGATTTGTGCGGCCATCGTCAGGAAATCGCGATGCGTGATGATGCGACCGTCAATCAGCGTCAAAAATGGGGTGGTCTTTCCCGCATAAATGCCAAAAAGACTGTCATAGAGAGGATTTGACATCGGTCTATCCTTTTTCATTTGCAGGAAGCGCGACGGGCCCAGCCAAATCCTTGACCTCTTGCGTCGCGGGCACCTCGTGGGTGGTTACGAAGTGTTCGTGGTTCTGTTCGACCTGCCCGAGGTCATAAAGGTAGTTCACCATAGCACCGCCAGACTGTTGCCGCCCCTTTTCTGATGTGTCGGCATCAGCATGTACATCGTGCACAATTGCGCCGTTGCCAAGATGAAACCGGGCGACTGGATCGAAAGGCAACCCATTCTGAGCTTTGGCGTTCAAAAGGTAATAGGCCGCCACGGCGCGCATGTTTTCGCTATGGTCCGCGCTGTATGCAAGGCCCGAGATGTCTAGCCATTTGGTCAGGTTCGGGATTGGAGACAGGGTAACAAAGGTCGCCAGCCCCTCCAGTTCGGCCGAGAGATCAGAGGCCACCTGTTTGATCAGCGAATTTCCGAATGAAATGCTCGCGAGCCCGGATTGGCAATTCGAAATTGAATAGAAGACCGCAGTATCGGCATCCGTGGCCAGCATCGCTGCGCGTTCTTCTGCCAGCAAGTTCTGTACCGACGACGGAATACCTTTGGTCAGAGCAACCTCTACGAAAATCAGAGGCTCGTCCGGCATGGATGGATGGAAAAATGCAAAACAGCGGCGGTCTGATGGCTCCAGCCGTCTTCGTAAGTCTGCCCAGCTTTCGATGGCGTGAACCGCCTCGTAAGCGATGATTTTTTCAAGGATATGCGCCGGGCTTTCCCAACTGATCGGGCGAAGCACCAAAAAACCACGATTGAACCAGCTCGCAAAGAGATGCCGAAAGTCGAGGTCGAGGGCCTGCAAGGCAGGGTCGTTCTTTCCCAGCCGCAGCAAATCTGACCGCATGTTCACAAGAGCGCCCGTCGCGCCGGGAACCATGTTGAGGCGTCGAATGAACTCTTGCCTCGGTGGTTCAGCCGCGACCGCAAATGCACGATAGCTGCTTTTGCTGACTTCGCGTTCGTACGCATCCAGAGAGTTGCGAACGGCCTCTGGGTCAATGTTCATCGAGTGGGCAAGGTGCCCAAAGAACGCGAGTTTTTCGTCGTCTTCGAGAAACTCGTAGCGATCAAGGATCTCTCGGGCCAACACAAGGCCCGAAGTCTCACCCGTCGCCCGCACCAAAGCCAATGCCATTTCTTCGAGCGGTCGCCCATCTTCTTCGCTGTCAGACACCTCTCGACGGGTGCGTCGCTCGAAGACCGCAGACAATATGTCCGCAAACAGCGTCATCTTGCTGCACCCATCACAGTATCGGGCAGCCACGTCGCAATACCAGGGAACAGGCACAAGAGGATGATGGCAATCACCATACATGCCACGAATGGCAGAGATCCTTTGAGGATCGTCTTCAACGAGATATCGGGCGCGATCCCGTTGATGACATAGAGGTTCAGGCCAACAGGTGGAGAAATAAGACCGATTTCCATGTTGATCGTCAACACAACCGCGAACCAGATGGGATCAAACCCAGCAGTTGTGATAATCGGCAAAAGGATGGGGGCCGCCATCAAGATCACAGCAACAGGGGGCAGGAAGAAACCCGCGATCAATAAGAAGATGTTCACAGCGAACATCAAAACCCAAGGGTTCACGTCAAGCGTCCC
>JABSSA010000322.1 GCA_013214665.1 Paracoccaceae bacterium | reverse complement strand
GTCTTTGGTGACGTTATCAAACAAGTGCGGGCCAACGAAAAAACCGTCTTCATAGCCCTGCAGTTTGAAGTTGCGGCCATCAACGACCAGCTTGGCACCCTGATCGACGCCCGACTGCACAAGCCGTTCGATGTTGGCTTTGGCGGCCGCGGTGACAACCGGGCCGTAATCCACATCATCGCCTGCCGTGTAAGGACCGACTTTGAGCTTTTCGACACGCGGCACCAGTTTTTCGATCAGGCGGTCTGCGGTTTCGTCACCCACGGGCACCGCGACCGAAATCGCCATACAGCGTTCGCCCGCCGCACCGTAACCGGCCCCCACAAGCGCATCCGCCGCCTGATCCATATCCGCGTCAGGCATAATGATCATGTGGTTTTTCGCGCCGCCAAAGCACTGCACCCGTTTGCCGTTCGCGCAGCCTTGCGCATAGATATATTCCGCAATCGGGGTCGAGCCGACAAAGCCGATGGATTGCACCACAGGGTGGTTCAACAGGGCGTCGACCGATTCCTTGTCGCCGTTCACAACCTGCAAAATGCCTTTGGGCGCGCCAGCTTCTTCCATCAGCTCGGCCAGCATCAAAGGCACCGATGGATCGCGCTCAGATGGTTTCAGGATAAAGGCGTTACCGCAAGCGAGCGCGGGCGCGAACATCCACATCGGGATCATGGCAGGGAAGTTGAACGGGGTAATGCCGGCGGTCACACCCAACGGCTGACGCATGGAATACATGTCGATGCCTGGGCCCGCGCTGTCGGTGTATTCGCCTTTCAACAGGTGCGGCGTGCCGATGCAATATTCCACGACTTCCAGGCCACGCTGCACATCGCCTTTGGCGTCCGGGAATGTCTTGCCGTGCTCGCGGCTCAGCGCTTCAGCCAGCTTGTCCATATCCCGATTCAGTAGATGCACGAACTGCATCATGACACGCGCGCGGCGCTGTGGGTTCATCGCGGCCCATGCGGGTTGTGCTGCCGCGGCAATGGCCACCGCCTGATCCACTTCGGCAGTGGACGCCAGCGGTACTGTGGCCTGAACCTCACCCGTGGCCGGGTTCATCACATCGGCGAAGCGGCCCGATGTGCCAGCAACATGTTCACCATTCAGATAATGCGTCAGTTCTTGCATGTGTTCCTCCGTTTCCGCCAGGGCGGTGCAAATCGTGAATTGAGCGCAGAATAGTCTTGCAAAAAGCAATGGGAAAGCGTGAATAGTCCAAAGTTGCTTTGCAAAAATGCAAGATGAATATGGCCTCAAACTGGGAAGACATCCGGCTGTTTCTGGCCATCGCACGCGCCGAAAGCCTCACCGGAGCTGGACGCGGGCTGCAACGCGACCCGGCGACCTTATCGCGCAGGATGACCCGGCTGGAAGAGCGGTTGAATGTGACCCTCTTTGCAAAATCACCCCAAGGCTATGCGCTGACCGAAGCAGGGCGCGACTTGATGGCGCAAGCATTGGCCGCCGAAGATGCGATGCGGGCGGCTGAGGCGCGTATGGCACTGCATACGGCTGGCGCTCAAACCGCGGGGGAGGGGCCCGCGTTGCGTGGGCCTTTGCGTTTGGGCGCGCCGGATGGATGCGCCAATTTCATTTTGCCGCAGGTGTGTGCCAGGATCGTGGAAGATCATCCCGATCTCGACATCCAGATCGTCGCCTTACCGCGCGTCTTCAATCTGAGCCAGCGCGAGGCGGATTTCGCCATCACCGTCTCTGCACCCACGGCAGGGCGGTTGGTCGTGCAAAAGATCACGAACTACAGTCTGCACCTTGCTGCAGGTGCCGATTATCTTGACCGGTATGGGAGGCCCGAGCATGTCGACGATCTCATGCGGCACAGGATCGTGGGTTATATTCCAGATATGATTTTTGATCGCGAACTGGATTACCTCGCGGATCTTGGGGTTGGGCGCGTGGCGATGGCATCAAACTCGGTGTCGGTTCAATTAAACATGTTGCGGCAAAACGCAGGGATTGGTGTCGCGCATGATTTCGCCTTGCCCTTCGCCCGCGAGGTGGAGCGTGTTTTGTGCGAGGAGGTTTCCTTGTCGCGCGCGTTTTACCTTATCCGCCACGAAGCAGATCGGGGAAACCCGCGATTGGCCCGCGCGGCGCAATTGCTGTCGCAGGGGATTAGGCAAGAGGTTCAAAGACTTGAGTCGGAAGTCTGACTTAAGACCCGCGGTGTGTCAGGCGCTTGGGCTTTCAAAGGAATATTCCGGCCGATTGCGTTTTACGATGGCCGTGACGCAGCGATAATCGGGGTTTGGCTTGGATTGCGGGCGCAAAGCCGTGCAACTGCTTGCAATCTATCCGCCAATTTGCTCTTGCTTGCGCAGCAATGACTTAGATGGACCAGACCCATGCGTGTTGGCCTTTATCCCGGTACATTCGATCCCATTACACTTGGGCATATCGACATCATTCGCCGTGCCTCGGCCTTGGTTGATCGTTTGGTGATTGGTGTTGCTATCAACCGAGACAAGGGGCCGCTCTTTTCTTTGGAAGAGCGTGTGGAAATGATCGAGGCCGAATGTGCCAAGCTCACGGAGGCCACGGGCACCGAGATTGTGGCGCATCCGTTTGAGAACCTCTTGATTGACTGCGCACGCGACGTAGGTGCGCAGGTGATCGTGCGTGGCCTGCGGGCGGTTGCCGACTTTGAATATGAATTTCAGATGGTTGGGATGAACCGCGCGCTGGATGACAGCATCGAGACGGTGTTTCTGATGGCTGAAGCTAGACATCAGGCCATTGCATCAAAACTCGTCAAGGAAATCGCGCGCCTTGGCGGAGACGTCAGCAAATTCGTCACGCCGCTGGTGAACGACGAACTGAAGCAGCGGTTTAACAAGTAAACGCTGGCGCAACACAACACCGAAACAAAAAATGCGAGGCGTTGCCTCGCATCATTGATTTACGGTCCGACCAAAAGTTGACCCCGGTTCAATACGTGCGGATCAGACCGACCAACCGGCCTTGCACCTTAACCTTACCGGTTGGGAAGATGCGCGTTTCATAAGCTGGGTTTGCCGCCTCAAGTGCGATCATATCGCCCGTGCGTTTGTAGGTTTTCAGCGTCGCCTCGTGATCTTCGACCAGCGCAACGACGATATCACCATCATCAACCGCGGCAGTTTCCTGAATGACGACCACGTCGCCATCATTGATCCCCGCTTCGATCATCGAATCCCCGCGCACTTCCAGCGCATAGTGCTTGCCGTTGCCCGACAACATCTGCCCAGGCACGGCGACCGTATGCGACACTTCAGAGATCGCAGAGATTGGAACACCCGCAGCGATGCGGCCCATAACAGGCAAGTCAAACGCGTGCGCCTCAACAGGGCGGGCCGCAGGGGGCGGGGGTGCATCCGGCATGTCACCATCAATTACGCGTGGGCGGAACCCGGTCGGCGCAGCCTGCGCCATCGTGTCCGGCAGCTTAACAATCTCGATTGCGCGCGCGCGATGTGCGAGGCGGCGGATAAAGCCGCGCTCTTCCAAGGCTGTGATCAGGCGGTGAATCCCGGACTTGGATCGCAGATCCAGCGCCTCTTTCATTTCATCAAAGCTGGGCGGAACCCCGTCGCGCTGCACCCGTTTGTGGATAAACTCAAGCAGATCCAGTTGTTTTTTCGTTAACATGCTCAAACCTCATACCGGTTGGATTTGGTTTGTTCTACGCATGTTCTCGTTTTGTGTCAACTCTGGTCCAGGTGGATGATCTCAACCATATCACCCGTTTCGCGGGCGGGGTCATGCGGCGGGCGGATCAGTAGCGTGTCTGATTGCGCCAAAACCCCGAGCAGGGAGCTGTCTTGTGCGTCAAACGCGGCGACACCTTCCGAGGTTTTGATCGCGCGCATGTAATGTTCTCGTGGGCCATTTGACCCGAGTGGTTTGGCGAGCGACATTTTCTGGCGTGGTGCGGGGCTTGCCTCAAACCCAAGCATTTTGCGCACCACAGGTACAAGGAACACCGCGCCACAGACCATGGCGCTGACCGGGTTGCCGGGCAGGCCGATCATTGGCACACCGCCAAGACGCCCAGCCATCAACGGTTTGCCAGGGCGCATCGCAATTTTGTAAAACGCCTGTTCCATTCCGGCTTCGCCAGCAACATCCGCCACAAGATCATGATCGCCAACCGACGCTCCCCCAATTGTGACGATCAAATCCGCGGACCCAGCCAGCTTGAACGCTTGGCGCAGAGACAATTCTGTGTCCCGAGCGATTGGCAGAATACGGGTATCCGCCCCTGCGCTTTGCAGCATTGCGGCCAAGCCAAAGGTGTTTGAGGCGATGATCTGATCGGGGCCGGGGGCTTCGCCGGGCATTACCAATTCATCCCCGGTTGAGATCAACGCAACGACCGGCTTTTGCGTTACGGGCACCGACGCCACATTCATCGATGCTAGCAAAGCAACATCCGCTGGGCTCAGGCGGCGTGGTGCGGTGATGGTTTCACCGATTTTAAAGTCCCCACCAGCGGGTCGGATGTAGTGCGACGGGCCCGGCGTTTCCGTGATCGTGATCAGATCGCCCCGCCGGTCGACGTTTTCCTGAATGACAATGAAATCCGCGCCTTCAGGCACTGGCGCACCTGTGAAAATGCGCACAGCCTGACCCGGTTTGACATCTCCCGCCCAGCCATGCCCGGCCGCAGATTCACCGACGACCTGAAACAACGCGTCTTTTTCCACCTCGGTGGCTTTGACGGCGTAGCCGTCCATCGCGGAGGCGTCGAATGGGGGCTGATTACGCTGCGCTGCAACATCCTGCGCCAAGACGCGCCCATGTGCGGCTTGCAGGGGTACAGTTTCAATCGCACCCGGAGCGACAAGCTCAAACAGAGTATCGAGCGCCTCAGAGACGGATATCATTCAGCTTCGTACCTTCCGCTTTTGCCGCCATCTTTCAATGTGACGTGAATTCCACCGATTTCCATGCCCTTATCCACGGCCTTTACCATGTCATAGACTGTCAAAGCGGCGGTCGAGGCGGCGGTCAGCGCCTCCATCTCCACGCCGGTTTTGCCGGTGGTTTTCACGGTGGCCACAATGCGGATGCCTGGCAACGCGGCGTCGGGTTCCAGATCGACCGAAACTTTGGAGATCGGCAAAGGATGGCACAATGGGATTAGGTCAGAGGTTTTCTTGGCCCCCATAATGCCCGCAAGTCGCGCAATTCCCAGAACGTCGCCTTTCTTGGCTGATCCTTCTTTAATGATTTCAAGCGTTTCTGGATTCATTTTGATCCAGCCAGATGCCGTCGCGATCCGGTCTGTGTCGGCTTTTTCCGACACATCCACCATATGTGCGTGCCCGGACCCGTCAAAATGCGTCAATGACATTACATCGCTCCCGGTGTCAGAGGGTCGGCCAGCAAGGCGCGGGTCGCCGCCGTGACATCTGGCTGCCGCATGAGGCTTTCACCGATAAGGAAGATACGCGCCCCATAGGTCGCCATATCCGCCAAATCCTGTGACGTAGACAGGCCGGATTCAGACACGATCATACGCTCTGCCGGAACACGCTTAGACAGGTTGCGCGTGGTGTCGAGCGTGGTTTCAAAGGTGTGCAGGTTGCGGTTGTTGATGCCCATCAGGTGGCTTTTCAACTTTGTGGCGCGATCGAGCTCATCCGCATCATGCACTTCGATCAGCACATCCATGCCCCAATGCAAGGCAGCATCTTCAAGCTCATGCGCCTGCGCATCGCTGACTGACGCCATAATGATCAGGATACAATCGGCCCCAAGCGCGCGGGCTTCGGCGACTTGATATGTGTCGTACATGAAATCCTTACGCAAAGCAGGCAAGGAACACGCGGCGCGGGCTTCCGTCAGGAACGGCTTTGCGCCCTGAAAGCTGGGCGCGTCGGTCAGAACTGACAAACACGTGGCCCCGCCCGCCTCATAGGCCTGCGCCAGGGTCGCGGGATCAAAATCGTCGCGGATCAACCCTTTGGACGGGCTGGCTTTTTTGATCTCTGCGATCAGGCCATATTTTTCGCGGCTGGCCTGATGCAACGCAGCGGCAAAGGGGCGCACCGGATCGGCTGCGCGCGCGGCGGCTTCAACCTCGGCCAAGGGCGTTTCGGCTTTGGCGGCGGCGATCTCTTCGAGCTTATAGGCTTTGATGCGCTCAAGAACCGTGGCGGTCATGACCTCTCCTTTGCAGATATGCGCCGTTACCCGGCAGTGGTGATGGCTGCAACCTTTTCGATGCAGGCTTTGGCGCGGCCAGAGTCGATGCTGTCGCGGGCGATTTCGACACCTTCGGGCAGAGTGCTGGCTTTGTCTGCGACAACCAAAGCCGCAGCAGAGTTCAGCAATACAGCATCCCGGTAAGCGGATGGTGCGCCGTCTAGCAAAGCACGAAAGGCAACCGCGTTTTCTTCGGGTGTGCCGCCGACGATATCCTCGAACGGATGCACCGGCAGGCCCGCATCTTCGGGATGAACCTCGGTGTCTTCGACAGCACCGTTGCCTAATGCCGCAACCCAGGAGACGCCTGTGATCGTCAGTTCATCGGTGCCATCGAAGCCATGAACCAGCCAAGCCTTGTCTGAGCCCAGTTGCCCCAGGGTTTCGGCCATCGGGCGAATGAGGTCGCGGCTGAATGCGCCGGTGAGTTGGCGTTTGACGCCAGCCGGATTTGTCAGCGGGCCGAGGATGTTAAAGATCGTGCGCGTGCCCAGCTCTGCGCGGGCGGGCATCACATGGGCCGTTGCGGGATGATGCATTGGAGCCATCATAAAGCCGATCCCAGCACCGTTGAGCGCTTTTTCCACCACGTCAGGGCCAACCATCACGTTGATCCCCAACTGGGTCAACGCATCTGCGGCACCAGACTTGGAACTCAGGTTGCGATTGCCGTGTTTGGCCACGACCACGCCCGCACCAGCCACCACAAAGGCGGTTGCGGTCGAAATGTTCAGCGTGCCTTTGCCATCCCCGCCTGTGCCGACGATGTCCATTGCGCCTTCAGGCGCGCGCACGGCGTTGCATTTGGCCCGCATCACCGAGGCGGCTGCGGCGTATTCGTCCACGGTTTCGCCACGCGTCCGCAAAGCCATCAACAAGCCGCCGACCTGCGAAGGCGTTGCTTCGCCGTCAAACAATATCGCGAATGCGGCCTCGGCCTGATCTCGGGTCAGGGGCCCATTTGCCGCCGCATCAATCAGAGGTTTGAGCGCGTCACTCATGCCGCCACCTTTAGTGTATCTGTAAAGTTCTTGAGCATCGCGTGCCCATGCTCGGACCGGATGGATTCGGGATGAAACTGCACCCCATGCACCGGCAGCGTTTTGTGTTGCAGGCCCATGATGATGCCATTGTCCAATTCTGCGGTGATCTCAAGCGCATCGGGCAGGCTGTCACGATCCACCACAAGCGAATGATATCGGGTTGCGGCAAACGGCGTCGGCAGCCCGGCAAAAAGGCCTTTGCCGGTGTGATGCATCTCACCCAGTTTTCCGTGCACGATCTCGCCCGCGCGCACAACTTTGCCGCCGAACGCCTGGCCGATGGTTTGATGACCCAGACACACCCCCAACAGGGGCGTACCGGTTTCCGCGGCGGCCATGGTCAGCGCCAGGCAAATCCCCGCCTGATCCGGGTCGCAAGGCCCGGGTGACAGGATGATGCCATCGGCGCGCATGGCCATTGCATCTTGCACGGTAATGGCATCGTTGCGATGCACGTCGACGTCCTGACCAAGCTCGCCCAAATAGTGGACGAGGTTGTACGTAAAACTGTCATAGTTATCGATCAGCAGCAGCATTGCAGGCCTTTCCGGGCTGTTCGGAATTGATGACTGGAGACAGACCCCATGATCCCTGTATAACGGCGCATACATGTTCAGGCTTCCCCGAGCACGTCAAGGGCACAGAACTGGAAAATAGATCGGCAACAGCCGGGCAGAGGCACCGGCGGAGGGCAGGCAAATGTTGGGATTCCTCAGGGGTTTGATTTACGGCGGCGTTATTTCCGGCGCGGCATTGGCTGTGGCGTCCATCGCTGCAGGTCCGATACCGCAACCGGATTTGACAGATACCGCACCGGGAGCCACGTCCGCCCCGGAACAAACAGAGGCGCCAGCGTCAGGAAGCGCAGGCGATTCAGATCTGGTGACCGACGGTGCCGCAAGCGGTCTGACGCAGCCCGAGCGGGACGATACCGGAGCCGCTGCCGCATCTGGCGAAGACACCGCGCCGGTGCCAGAAACATCGGACGCCGCGACGCAACCAGATGATACGCCTGCCGCCACAGATGCCGATTTGGCAGGTGTAAGCGCAGGCCAGGATGACGACGTGACCGCCGAGCGCGCCTCAGACCTCAGCCCGGTTGACCGCGATACAAACACGGTCACGGAACCCGAAGCCGCCCCGCGCCCCGCAACGGCAGAGGCTGCAAACTTGACCACGCCGAACCAGACCGGTTCTGGAACGGACGTTGCCTCCGTCGGCAATACAACTGACAGCACGCCGGATGTTGGACAAGCGCCGCGCTTGCAAGATGGCGGTGAGGGCGACAACCTGTCGATCTCGACCGTGCCGGTGCAACCGCAGGCGCCTGATGCACCAGAAACGGGTGGGTCATTTGGTGCGGGTGCGAACACAGAAGAGGAAACCGCCTTTTCAGATGGGCAAACACCACAGGGCGACACCGCCGTTGTAACAGACCCGGACAACCCGGCGCAGCCGGAGGCCGGCACGGGGGGGGATACGCCTGAGGCTGACCAATCCCCGGCGGCGTTGCCTGAAAATCCGGAAGACGGCAGCACCGAAACGGCAGCCTTGTTGCCCCAAGACGGGGGCAGGGTCACCATCGGTAGGCCCGCGACAACCCTTTCCCTGGCTCAACCCGATGAGGACGAGACCGAGAACGTGGTTCCAGCCGTTAACCCGCTTGAGGCCTATGCGGCTGAATTCGAAAACGCTGAAAATCGCCCCCTTATGTCGATCATCCTGATTGACGATGGCAACGGTGTCGGCAGCGATTTGGGTGCGACCGCATTGAAATCGTTCCCATACCCTTTGACTTTTGCGGTAGATGTCACGTTGCCCGACGCAACAGCGCGGATGCAAACATTCCGCGATCTGGGGCTGGAGGTGCTCGCTATGGTGCGCTTGCCCGCCGGGGCAGGCCCGCAAGACGCAGAAACCACACTGGCCGAAGCGTTCCGGGTTGTACCGGAGGCGATCGGGATCATCGAAGATCCAGATGCCTCGGTGCAGGCGAACAGATCTGCGGCGGATCAAATGGCGCTTGCGCTGCGCGACAGCGGGCATGGGTTTGTGCTGCAGTCCAAGGGATTGAACACGGTGCAAAAAGTAGCGCGTAAAGAAGGTGTGCCTGCCGCCGTGGTGTTCCGGGATTTCGACAGCGCCGGACAGACCCCCACAGTTATGCGTCGTTTTCTGGATCAGGCGGCATTCCGCGCCGGACAGGAAGAAGCAGGCGTGATCATGATGGGGCGGATCAGGCCCGATACCATTTCCGCACTGTTGCTTTGGGGCTTGCAGGATCGCGCTTCACGCGTGGCACTTGCACCGGTGTCGACGATCCTGAAATCACTACCCGACGCGCAGTAATCAGCGGTTGCCGCGACCTGAGAATTTGGCCGCATCTGCCGCCGCGCGGCGGATCGCGTTCGATTTATGGACAGTTTCCATATATTCCGCCTGCGGATCGCTGTCGTAAACCACGCCACCGCCTGCTTGAATATAGAGCGTCTCGTCTTTGACCACTGCCGTGCGCAACGCGATACACATATCCATGTCGCCACCGGCGCTGAAATAGCCGACCCCGCCGCCGTAAACACCGCGCTTTTCTGGCTCCAGCTCGTCGATGATTTCCATCGCCCGCACCTTGGGCGCGCCAGAAACCGTGCCAGCAGGCATCCCGGCAAAGAACGCATCAAGCGCGTCTTTGTCGTCGTGCAATTCACCGACAACGTTGGATACGATATGCATCACATGGCTGTAGCGTTCGACGATGAACTCTTCAGTCGGGCGCACCGTGCCGATTTTGGCGACCCGGCCCACATCGTTGCGGCCCAGATCCAGCAGCATCAGATGCTCGGCCAGCTCTTTTTTGTCGGCCATCAGATCCGCTTCGAGCGCTTTGTCTTCTTCGGGGGTGGCTCCGCGCGGTCGCGTGCCTGCGATTGGGCGGATCGTCACCTCATTGCCGAACACGCGCACCAGGATTTCGGGGCTTGCGCCGATCACCTGGAAGCCGCCGAAGTTGAAATAGAACATGAACGGCGATGGGTTTGTGCGCCGCAAAGATCGGTACAGCGTAAACGGGGGTAGCGGGAAATTCTGCGCCCACCGCTGTGCGGGAACAACTTGGAAGATGTCGCCCGCCTTGATGTATTCCTTGGCCTTCTCCACCGCGGCCATATAGCCGGCTTCGGTAAAGTTGCTTTGTGGGTCGGGCAAGACATCGGATTCGCCCATTTCCCGGCTTTCGCCCGGCACAGCGCGATCCAGATCGCGCACAGCATCCATAACCCGTTCCGCCGCCTGCGCGTAGGCCGCGCGCGCCGATTGCCCGTCATTTGCCCAAACCGGCGAGACCACGGTCACATCACCTTTGACGCCATCAAGAACGGCGATGATGGAAGGGCGCAACATCATGGCATCTGGCAAGCCCAACGGATCGGGGTTGATGTTGGGCAGATGCTCCACAAGCCGCACGGTGTCGTATCCCAGAAACCCAAAGAGCCCTGCGGCGGCCTGCGGCAAGTCGTCGGGAAGATCAATCCGGCTTTCTTCGATCAAGGCGCGCAGCGCATCCAGCGGGTTGCCCACGACCTCTTCAAAGGCGGAGCTGTCATACCGCGCGGCGCGGTTGATCGCGCTGGTGTCACCGTGGCACCGCCAAATCAGATCAGGCTTCAGTCCGACAATCGAATACCGGCCACGCACTTCGCCGCCTGTGACGGATTCAAGCACAAACGCGTTGTCAGCGGTGCCCGCCAGCTTGAGCATCAAAGACACCGGCGTATCCAGATCAGCAGCCAACCGGGTATAGACGACCTGGTTTTTCCCAGCCTCGTAGGCTGGAGCAAAGTCTTCGAAGGAAGGAACAATAGCCATGTCGGATCAGGGGAAGTTTACATTGACGGCGTCAATGGCGCGTTGGTCCAACCGGATCCCTGCGCGCAGCGTTGTGTCAGCGCCATAAACCCCAAAGAGCTCAAGAGCCAATGATCCGCTGATTTCCGTCTCAAGCTGTGTTTTGGTTTCAGCTACTTCCGGATCTTCGGAGGCCGGGTTGATGTCGTTCAGACGCACAATGTGGACGCGGCCAAAGCCAGAGACCATCTGAATGTCGCCAGGTTCCATCGCAAAGATATCGCGCAGGAAATCTGGAGGCGTGCCGGCAAGAAAGGCAGAACGGCTGATGTTGGTTTCTTCGGAAAACTCCGTGCCAAGCGCGTCAAAGTCTTCACCATTTTGCAGCCGCGCCAACATGGCTTCGGCTTGTGCGATCAGACGCGTTTCAGTCTCTTGCGAGTCCCAATTGCCGCGCACGTTCAGGACGGCCTCTTCGAACGGGGCAGGGCGCGGTGGCAAGATCTCTTCCAGACGCGCAGCAAACACACCGCCTTCGTCCAGATTTTCAATCTGGGGAAAGTCATTTTCGGTGAGTGCTTCGGCCACGGCAGCAAACCCATCATAGGCCGCAATGCCTTCGCCAAGCGCGGGGAACCAATCGATTGTGCCAAGCTCCATATCGGTTTCAGCCACCAAATCTTCGAGCGTCGCACCACCAGCCAGCAAATCGTCAAAATCCTGCGCCTGAACATCTACCAATCGGCGCGCACGGTCCGAGGCGAGGGCAACGCGCAATTCAGGTGTGGCTTGTTCCAAGCTGATGGATTGCGCGGGCAGGATGCCGTTGACCCGGAAGAGCGCAGGGCCAAGCGCCGAGGGCAGGGGGCCTACAACATCGCCCACTTCGGCGTTGAACACCGCTTCACCCGCAGCGTCCAGTTCCAGGCGCGATACGTCCCCCATGTCGATATCCGACAGCGCAAGGCCGCGATCGTCGACCAACGCTTCAAAGGTCGTTCCGCCTACATCCAACTGTGCTGCAGCCTGATCCGCCGCAGAGGCATCGAGGTACACCAGACGCTCCACCAAACGGCGCTCTGGCTGGTTATAGATCTCGCTGCGAGCTTCGTATTCGGCGCGCAATTCGTCTTCGGAAATCTCCACCTGCTCCATCACCTGTTCGGGCAGCAATACCGCATAGGTGATGCGCTTGCTTTCCGGCAGCTCATAATCGCCGATGTTTGCCTCGTAGTAGGCTTTCAGGGTGGCGTCGTCCGGTTCTGGCAAAGGAGCGGCCAGATCATTGCGATCGAGGCTGACCCAAGTGAAATCGCGCGTTTCCCCGATGAACGCGATCAAGGTGTCGACATAGGTTTCTGGCATCACCACGCCGGTCACAACAGCCGCCTGCAAAATGGCGCGGGCGTTTTCTTCGCGCAGTTGCTGTTCAAACTCGGCTTCGCTCAATCCGGCACGCTCAAGCGAAAAACGATAGCTTTCCCGCTCAAAGCTGCCATCGACGCCAACAAAAGCAGGGTTGCTGCGCACCAGTTCAGCCAGCCGTTCATCGCCGATCGACAGGCCCATAATCTCGGCCTCGTGGTCCAATGCCCGCGCGTTTAACAAACGGCGAATGACGCGTTGATCAACGCCAAGCGATTGCGCTTCGCGGAACGTTACGTTGCGCCCCAATTGCTGGGATGTCACCCGCAGCTCTTGCTGCAAGCCATTGGCGTAATCCTGAATTCCGATGGATTTTGATCCAACTGAGCCAATGGTCCGCAAGGTGCCGGAAAGATTGGTTGCGCCAAATCCGCCAAGGGCCAAAATCAAGAGACCAAGCAGGGCCCAAACAGCGGTTTTGGACAGCGATGATGATCCGGATGCCATAGGTGTTTCCTTTTGCGGAAGAGGGGCGTTGCGCCTGCATATAAGTGTGTTGCGCGACGGGCAAGAGCGCGGGTGCTAGAACGCGCACCTCGCCAGGCGTTCAAACAAAGTTGCAATGCCTGAGCGATCTACATTTGCAAACGCAATACGCAGCTCACGTGCGCCTTGAGGATCGTCCTCTGGCCGGAACATGGTGCCCGGCAAGCACAACACACCAGCCTCTTTGACCAGCGCAGGGGCCAGATCGGCAGACGACATTTTGAACGGATGGCGCATGTAAGCGAAATATGCGCCCAGCCCCATCAACTCCCAGCCTTTTGCGGCGAGGATTGGCATGTTGTCAGCGATCGCTGCCCGGCGATCCAGAATTTCGTCGCGCTCCCCTGCGACCCATTGCGAGAGGTTTTCGATACCCCACAAAGCCGCCTGTTGGCCCAATTGGCCGGGGCAGATTGCGACCGTATCGAGAAACTTTTCCACTTCTGCCAAACGTGCCTCAGACGCGGCAATAGCGCCAACGCGGTGGCCCGTGAGCCGGTAGGCTTTGGAGAACGAATACAGGTGGATGAGCGTGTCTGGCCAAGCGTCAGATTGAAACAGCGTGTGTGGCGCGCCGGATCGGCTGTCAAAATCGCGGTATGTTTCATCGACGATCAAGGCGATGCCGTGCTCTGCGCAAAGGTCGTGAAAGCCTGTGACCAAGCCCGCCGGATATTCAACGCCGCCTGGATTGTTTGGTGTCACAAGGGCGATCGCGCGCGTTTTGGGAGTGATCAGCGATCTTGCTGCGGCCAGATCGGGCAAAAGCCCTTGATCCGTGGGCAGGGGGATAGCGGTGACGCCCGACATGTCCAACCACATTTTATGATTGAAATACCAGGGCGTTGGCAGAAGAACTTCATCCCCTTCGCTGGTCAATGTGGCAATCGCGGCGGAAAACGCCTGATTGCACCCTGACGTGATAGCCACCTGTGCCGGAGCAACCTGACCCGCGTAATGATGTGAGATTTGGCGCGCCAAAGCGGCGCGCAGATCGGGCAGGCCCAGAACCGGGCCATAAAGATGGCTGGCGTCATCATTCAGGGCGGCATGTGCCATGGCCTGCCGCAACCCTTCTGGTGGCGGATCCACCGGGGCCGCTTGGCTGACATTGATCAAAGGCTGATCGTCAGAGAACACAACACCGTCAATCCAACGCCGCGCCTCCATCACGGGTGGTGCAAAGGTGGATGCGGTGCGTGGAGTGCTCATGCCGATGCGATCCCTCGTGTTGCTGATGTGATGTGGCGGGTGGGGCAGCACCCGCCAAAAGCTGCGTCAGTCTTTGCCGCGATATGGCTCAACGTACTGCAGTGCCATATCCCAAGGAAAGAAGATCCAGGTGTCCTGACTGACCTCTGTGATAAAGGTGTCTACCTGTGGTCGGCCTTTGGGCTTGGCGTAGACGGTCGCGAAATGCGCATTGGGGTACATGGCGCGCACAACCTCCAACGTTTTTCCGCTGTCCACCAGATCATCGATGATAAGCACGCCCGTGCCATCGCCCATCAGCGCCTCATCCGGCTTTTTCAGCACGACCGCATCTGATTGGGACTGATGATCGTAGGATTTGATGGAAATGGTATCGACGGTCCGAATATCGAGTTCGCGGCTCACAATCATCGCTGGCGCCATGCCGCCACGGGTAATCGCCACAACAGCCTTCCAAGCCCCATCATCGGGGCCTTGCCCATCCAGTCGCCAAGCAAGAGCGCGGCTGTCGCGGTGGATTTGATCCCAGGAGATGTGGAATCCTTTTTCGTGAGGAAGTCTGTCGGTCATAGAGTCGTCGTCCGGTTTTGGCCCGGTTGTGACCGGGCGGGGCGGTTGTCTTATTTGCTCATGTCGGGGGCGTCGACGGCTTTCATCCCGACCACGTGATATCCGGCATCTACGTGCAGGCATTCACCTGTTACACCCGATCCCAGATCGCTGAGCATATAGAGTGCGGATTTGCCAACATCTTCGATGGTCACATTGCGACGCAAAGGAGAGTTGTATTCGTTCCATTTCATAATGTAGCGGAAATCGCCGATGCCAGATGCCGCAAGCGTTTTGATCGGACCCGCAGAAATCGCGTTCACCCGAATGCCGTCTTTGCCCAGATCTTCTGCTAGATACTGAACCGAGGCTTCCAATGCGGCCTTTGCAACGCCCATGACATTATAATGGGGCATCACTTTTTCCGCGCCATAATATGTCAGTGTCAGCGCGCTGCCGCCATCTGTCATCATTTTTTCTGCGCGCTGCATCACGGCGGTGAAGGAATACACCGAAATGTCCATCGACATCAGAAAGTTGCTGCGGCTTGTTTCGACGTATCGGCCGCGCAGTTCGTTTTTGTCGGAAAACCCGATGGCGTGGACAACAAAATCCAGCTGCGGCCAGGTCTGTCCAAGGGTTTCGAACAATGCATCAATCGATGCCTCGTCGCCCACGTCACAAGGCAAGACCAAATCGCTGCCAAGTTGGCCGGCGAGGGGATCCACCCGCTTTTTTAACGCATCGCCCTGATAGGAAAACGCAAGCTCGGCGCCTTCGGCCGCCAATGATTTGGCGATCCCCCAGGCGATCGATTTGTCATTTGCAAGCCCCATGATCAGCCCGCGTTTGCCCGCCATCAATCCGTTTGCCATCGGAAGTCACCTCTGGTGCGTATAAATAATGCTAACGTCGACGTTTAGGCCAAGTGCCATCGCCCTTCAAGCGGATGCGCTCCTATGCTTGGCAAAGACCTTGCGCCGATTAGATCAAAGTTATACCGCGCAATCTCCGCAGAAGAGGGCTTTGATATGTCAGAGGATAGAGGGATCTTTGCAGGCGATGATCCCATCGCGATCGCAAAAACGTGGCTGAGTGAAGCGCAAGAGAGCGAATTGAATGACGCCAACGCGATCGCGTTGTCGACTGTCGATGCTGATGGCTTGCCAAATGTGCGAATGGTTCTTCTGAAGGACATCGAAGACGACGCGTTCGTGTTTTACACGAATTATGAGAGCCAAAAGGCCTCAGAACTGGATCACGCCGGAAAGGCTGCCTTTGTCATGCATTGGAAATCGCTGCACCGACAAGTTCGTGTGCGCGGGTTGGTGACGAAAGAAGATGGTGAGAAAGCCGACGAATATTTCGCGTCTAGGTCGTTGCAGAGCCGTTTGGGGGCTTGGGCATCGCAGCAAAGTAGACCGCTGAAAAGCCGTGCGGCGCTCATGGCGGAGGTTGCCAAAGTGACTGCAACCAAGGGGCCAAACCCAAAACGACCGCCATTTTGGGGAGGATATCGAATCGTTCCAGTGGAAATGGAGTTATGGGCCGATGGTGCATTTCGGTTACACGACCGGTTCCGTTGGACCCGGTCCAGCCCTTCGGATGCGTGGGAAGTTGAGCGGCTGAACCCATAATTTCATGCTTCGTGAAATTATTTAGTGCGGTTTTTTTGCTGATTTTCCTTGAATATATAGGAATTTTTCGCACAAGAATGTAGGATAAAATCGATACAACATTCGGGCGACATGTCAGAGAAGCAAAATACAGGTACGCGCCAAGTCGCTGGAACCGTGAAGTGGTTTGATCCCGCTAAGGGCTTTGGATTTGTTGTGTCTGAATCCGGCGGGCCGGACATTCTATTGCATGTCAACGTCTTACGTAATTTCGGTCAAAGCTCTGTCGCGGACGGGACACAACTAGAGATTGCGGTCCAGGATACGCCCCGCGGTGCGCAAGCGGTTGAGATCGTTTCGCTAGAGCCGCCGGTGGCGATGAATGGCGCCGTTCTGAGTGACTTTTCCGACATTGATCCGGCCGTGGTCGAAAGCGCGCCTTTGCAACCTGCGCGCGTGAAGTGGTTCGATAAGAGCAAGGGCTTTGGCTTTGCCAATGTTTTCGGAAGCTCCGAAGACGTGTTCCTGCATGCTGAGGTGTTGCGCCGGTCTGGCCTTGCTGATTTGCAACCAGGAGAAGCGCTTACGCTGCGTGTCATCGAAGGCAAGCGGGGCCATATGGCCGCTGAAGTGTTGGCATGGGAAGCGGCGCTCTGAACCCCGCCAGCGCGATCCGTACGGGTTTAGCGTGTTTTATTGCCCTGTTTCTCCCGATATCCGTGTGGGCATGCTCGCCTGATTCTGTTCAGGTGCGCGGGTCGTTCGGTCAGGCCAGGTTTTCTGTCGAACTTGCCGACGATCACGACTCCCGTGCGCAAGGTTTGATGTTCCGCGATGAGCTGGCGCTTTCTGCGGGCATGTTGTTTGTCTACGAGCGTCCGCAAGAGCTTTCGTTTTGGATGCGCAACACGCGAATCCCTTTGGATATGATTTTCATCGATTCTGCTGGTGTGGTTCAGCACGTGCATGAAAATGCGATTCCTTTCGATGAAACCCCCATCCGTGGCGGACGTGGGATTGCTGTTTTGGAGATAAATGGCGGTCTCGCAGCACGTTTGGGCATCGCAAAAGGGGCGGAAATCAAGCATCCGGCCTTTGCAAGTGAAAATGCTTCGTGGCCATGTGCAGAATAGGCCTTTTCAAATCAGTTGTAGGGTACTAAACGGTGCGCCACGGTCGGGGCGTGGCGCAGTCTGGTAGCGCACCTGTTTTGGGTACAGGGGGTCGTAGGTTCGAATCCTGCCGCCCCGACCAATTCCAAGAAAAGGGAAAGAACGCACGCTTAGGGCAATGTACCACCCGCGCGTTGCAGCATGTCGTCTATCAATCGGTCGAGGCTGGGCTGTTTGAAGTATACACGCCGAACGCTGCCGGATTTCTGTGGAACCTCTGCGAAATAAGACAGTTCAACACTTGCTCCGTCTGCGGCGGGCAGCACGCGCTTTTGTATGATCAGGCGCGGTGCCTCTAAGGCGCCATCGAATGTCACAAGCAGAAACGCCGCTATATCTGGTGTCGGAGGGATGCGGCATTGGTCCGTTGTTGCGTCTAGCGAAGCGAATTCATCCCCTGGGGCATCACACGCGGCGCGAAACGCAAGATCTAGGGCCTTTGGCGTGTTGCTGAAATAGGCAGCACGAACTGGCACATCTGCCTCAGATTCTGCGATACGCCCCACATATTGTGGTGCGCAGCCTGAAATCAGCAAGAAAATGAGACTCGCGGTCCTGAACATACCGCATCTTAACAAATTTTCTGGGTCAAACAGATCACAATCAAATGTTTCAAAGTTCAGCTGTAGCGTGAAGTTAATACACCTGTGGATAACTTAATCTGAAATATCATGGGCTTTCGGTAAGTTGTGGCAGTTTCATGACAATTTCGTTATCGGCCTGTGAGGCAATTTGCTGCTGTTGTTGTTGTGTGAATCGGGCACTTTTTCCGCCAGTTCATGAGGGGGTGCCAGTCAAGCAGAAATAGCCCTCAAAAATCGTAAAAAATTCGTTGACCTTGTATGCCGGAATACGTCACCTTGTGTGGGCTGCTTCGGTAGACACAAGATTTTGTGGTTACAGCAAAACGGTGCGGAGGCAGCACGAGGGATAGTACGAAAAGCAAAGACAACGAACCTTCTAAGGGGCGCTGATAACTAGCGGCGCACCAATAGGAACGGCTTGACCTCAAAAACTAGGGTGCCAGCGGCTTCGGTCTGCTGGATGTGGATAACGCTGAAGAACCAGAGGCAGCGCAATGAAAATTGAAAGAAAATTCACTACAGCAGGACAGGACGCCTATGAGGCGCTCGGGTTCATCTCAACAACATCCGAGATCCGAAACCCAGATGGGACTGTGGTGTTCAAGCTGGACGATGTCGAAGTCCCTGAATCCTGGAGCCAGGTCGCCAGCGACGTGATCGCCCAGAAATATTTTCGTAAGGCTGGTGTGCCTTCCAAACTGCGCAAGGTGCGCGAAAAAGATGTGCCTGAATTCCTGTGGCGGTCTGTTCCAGACGGCGACGATGTTGAGTTCGGCGGTGAGACGTCTTCCAAGCAGGTGTTTGATCGCCTCGCTGGCGCGTGGACATACTGGGGCTGGAAAGGTGGCTACTTCACGAACGAAGAAGACGCCCGCGCCTATTTTGACGAGATGCGCTACATCCTTGCGTCTCAGCGGGGCGCACCAAACTCGCCACAATGGTTCAACACTGGCCTGCACTGGGCATATGGCATCGATGGGCCAAGCCAGGGCCACTACTACGTTGACTACAAATCCGGAAAGCTGACCAAGTCCAAATCTTCCTACGAGCACCCACAACCGCACGCCTGCTTTATTCAGTCTGTCGCGGATGATCTGGTGAACGAAGGCGGCATCATGGACCTGTGGGTGCGTGAAGCGCGTTTGTTCAAGTATGGTTCCGGCACGGGCACCAACTTCTCCTCCTTGCGCGCCGCAAACGAGCCTTTGTCGGGCGGCGGCAAGTCTTCTGGTCTGATGGGCTTCCTGAAAATCGGCGACCGCGCGGCTGGCGCGATCAAGTCTGGCGGCACAACCCGCCGCGCAGCCAAGATGGTGATCGTAGACGCAGATCACCCGGACATCGAAGACTTTATCAACTGGAAAGTGCTTGAAGAGCAAAAGGTGGCCAGCATCGTCGCCGGCTCCAAAATGCACGAAGAGCATTTGAATGCGATCTTTGCAGCGATCGGCACCTGGGACGGCAGCGCAGACGATGCCTATGACACCAAAAAGAACGAAACGCTGAAAGAGGCGGTGAAAGCCGCTAAGAAAGTTGCGATCCCTGAGACGTATATCAAGCGCGTGCTTGATTACGCAAAGCAGGGGCACACCAGCATTGAATTCCCAACCTATGATACAGATTGGGATTCTGAGGCGTACAATTCTGTCTCAGGCCAAAACTCCAACAACTCGATCCGCGTGACAAACGCGTTCCTAACGGCTGTCGAGAAAGACGCCGATTGGGAATTGATCAGCCGCGTTGACGGCTCGGTCACCAAGACGATCAAAGCGCGCGAACTGTGGGAGCAGGTGGGCCATGCGGCTTGGGCCTGTGCCGATCCGGGCATTCAGTACCACGACACCGTCAATGATTGGCACACATGCCCCGAAGACGGCCAAATCCGTGGCTCAAACCCATGCTCTGAATACATGTTCCTTGATGACACGGCATGTAATCTTGCGTCGATGAACCTGCTGACCTTCCTGAAAGATGGTGAATTCCAGGTCGAAGACTACATGCACTGCTCGCGCCTCTGGACCGTGACATTGGAAGTCTCCGTGATGATGGCGCAATTCCCATCCAAGGAAATTGCTCAGCTGTCTTATGATTTCCGCACACTGGGTCTGGGCTATGCCAACATCGGCGGCTTGCTGATGAACATGGGCTACGGCTACGACTCCGACGAAGGCCGCGCGCTTTGTGGGGCTCTGACGGCAATCATGACAGGCGTGTCTTATGCCACCTCCGCTGAGATGGCGGGTGAGCTGGGCGCGTTTGACGGGTTTGCCCGCAACGGCGACCACATGCTGCGGGTGATGCGCAACCACCGCACAGCGGCGTACGGTGCAACTGATGGCTATGAAAAGCTGGCGGTTAAGCCTGTGCCTTTGGATCACGCCAATTGCCCGGACCCACGCTTGGTTGATGTGGCCATGTCGGCCTGGGACGAGGCGCTGCGTTTGGGTGAACAGAACGGCTATCGCAACGCGCAGGCCACTGTGATCGCGCCAACCGGCACCATCGGCCTGGTCATGGATTGCGATACCACAGGGATTGAGCCGGACTTTGCGCTGGTGAAGTTCAAAAAGCTCGCAGGGGGTGGTTATTTTAAGATCATCAACCGGTCCGTGCCGTCGGCGCTGGAAATGCTGGGCTATGGGTCCGCGCAAATCGAAGAGATCGTCAGCTATGCGGTTGGGCATGGCTCCATCGGCAATGCGCCAGCGATCAACCACACCACGCTCACGGCTAACGGGTTCGGCCCTAATGAGCTGGACAAGGTTGAAGCCGCGCTGGCAAGCGCCTTTGACATTCGGTTTGTGTTCAACCAGTGGACGTTGGGTGAAGAGTTCTGTCAGGGCAAGCTTGGCATCGCGCCAGAAACGCTGAACGATCCTACCTTCGATCTGCTCAAGCATCTGGGCTATTCCAAAGCGGATATCGAAGCGGCCAACGATCACGTCTGTGGCACAATGACTTTGGAGGGTGCGCCGCACCTGAAGGAAGAGCATTACCACATCTTTGATTGTGCGAACCCATGCGGCAAGAAGGGCAAGCGCTTCCTGTCTGTGGATAGCCACATCACCATGATGGCGGCGGCACAGTCCTTTATCTCTGGCGCGATCTCCAAAACGATCAACATGCCGAATGATGCGACCATCGAAGACTGCCAGAAGGCATATGAACTCAGCTGGTCGCTGGGTGTGAAGGCCAACGCGCTTTACCGTGACGGCTCCAAGCTGTCGCAGCCATTGGCCGCCGCGCTGGTAGAAGACGATGACGAAGCAGCCGAAGTGCTGGAAAGCGGATCAGTCACCGAAAAGGCCGCCGTGCTGGCCGAAAAGGTGATCGAAAAGATCGTCGTCAAAGAGATCGTCAAATCGCACCGCGAAAAGATGCCAGAGCGCCGTAAGGGCTACACCCAAAAGGCCATCGTTGGTGGGCACAAAGTGTACCTGCGGACCGGCGAATATTCAGACGGCTCCCTCGGCGAGATCTTCATCGACATGCACAAGGAAGGCGCGGGCTTCCGGGCGATGATGAACAACTTTGCCATCGCGGTGTCTGTCGGCCTGCAATACGGTGTGCCGCTCGAAGAGTTCGTGGATGCCTTTACCTTCACCAAGTTTGAGCCTGCGGGCATGGTGCAGGGCAACGACAGCATCAAGAATGCGACCTCGATCCTCGACTACATCTTCCGCGAGCTGGCCGTGTCCTATCTGGACCGCACAGACCTGGCCCATGTGAAGCCGCAAGGCGCCACATTCGATGATCTGGGTCGTGGCGAAGAAGAGGGCGTTTCCAACATCTCCGAGATGTCTGAATCCGCTGCCAACAAATCGCTGGAAGTGCTCAAGCAAATCAGCTCGACAGGGTACCTGCGCAAGCGTTTGCCACAAGAGCTGGTGGTGCTGAATGGCGGTATGGAAGAAACCGCACGCATGATGCCAGACGCATCTGTGGCGCTGGAAACCTTGGTTCCCGCTGTTGGCGACGCCAGTGCAACCGTCGCGGCGCCATCTTCGGGTGGTACAGCGACGATGGCCCCAAGCCTCAAGCCGCTGGACGCACGCGCCAAAGCGAAGATGCAAGGCTACGAAGGCGAAGCCTGTGGCGATTGCGGCAACTACACGCTGGTGCGCAACGGCACCTGTATGAAGTGCAACACCTGCGGCGCGACTAGCGGGTGCAGCTAATCGAATAGCCTATCCCCTGGGGGGTAGGTCAGGGAGAGCGGTCGGTGCCCAATCACCATCGCTCTCCCGACGACAGCATAGGGTGGGGACGGGACGACCAGTCCTTGCCCATCCTCACACGGGGCGGGTGCGCTCGCCCCTGACGACGTTCAGGCCGCAGGCAGAAAACAAACGGGCGGTTAACATATTGAGCCTGAACGGCGAAACTAGAACGGGGGGCCTTGTGCCCCCCGCTTTTCTTTTTCCGATTTGGTCTGAACGGTCCCGAAGGCGTTACATAAAGCCCAGTTCGAGCCGCGCTTCATCCGACATCATGTCCATGCCCCAGGGCGGCTCCCATGTCAGGTGTACGTCAACCTGTTTGACACCGGGCAGCGGTTCAATCGCATCTGCGATCCAACCGGGCATCTCGCCCGCCACTGGGCAACCTGGTGCGGTTAACGTCATGATAATGTTGACTTCGTTGTCTGGATTGATGTCGATCGTATAGACCAGACCCAGCTCGTATATGTTGACTGGGATTTCGGGATCGTAGACGGATCGGCACGCTTCAACCACCGCGTCAAACAACGGATGATCCGTGGACGAGGGTTTGATCAAAGGTTCGCCTTCCATCAAATCATCTGGCTTGTTCATTCATCTCTACTTTCGCATGGTTCCCGAAGATATAGGAAATGACGGGCCAAGGGTAAAGTGATCAAAATAATAAGGTTTGGCTGTTCGCCGCTGATTTTCGGAATTCTGAGGTCAGACGATTGAAAATGGATCGTCGACAACACCCACGAGCTGGATCAGGAATTCACCCGACCCATCAGTGGCTTGTGCGTCGGCAAAATCCGCATCCGCGGCGCTCTTTGCGTTCGAAATGCTGATTGGTGAGCCATCATAGAGATCCATCACGTCTCGGGCATTGGTCACATCGCTCATGCCAAGGATAGCTGAGAAATAAATGCCGATGTCGATCTTGTTGTTAAGATACTGCACATCCGCCGCTTGCTGCGCGATAAAGTCTTGAGTGGCGTCAGCAGGCGCATCCGCGCGAGCCCCACGCAAAATTTCCAACACAAATTGCGCGCGGCTGACCGAGCCATTCGCCAAAACGCTAGACCAAAAGTCCAATCCGGCCTGATCCGACGCGCGGCCCAGTACATTCTGGTAAACACTTTCCACAAATGACAGTGCCGGCGCGTCTGAGGGAAAGAGCGCTTGGGCCTCTGGGCTGTCTGCAAAGAGCTGTGCGATGGATTCAATCGAGGTGCCGGTCGCAAAGGCGTTGGCCCAGAACATCAGACCCGCGGCATCGGGTGCGCGGTTGAAGTATGCGATGTACATCTCTGTAAACGAAGAGAATTGTTCTTCGGATAGGTTGGCCACATCGTCAAAGCGGAACAGCTCAAAGTCCGTGTTGTTGAACGCCAACGTTTCGATGTTGGATAGGCTGTCGGTCCCTTCGGTGCCGGTTCTGTCTTCTACCTGGATCTGTGATCCGAGAGTGAGCGTATAGACGTCGTCGGTTTGCAGGTACCGCACGATATCATTGCCGCCGAACCCGTTGATGGCATCATCGCCGCGATATCCGGTGAAATCGTCATCAACCTCGGAACTGCCGTTCAGCAGGTCATTCCCAATGGTCGAGGCGTTGGTTGTGACGCTGAGAGTGTATGTGCCGATGTCGGTCGAGTCCGCCAGAACAGTGATGTACACGTTGTCATGCGGACCTTTGGTGAACGACGTGGTGAAATAATTCGTTGTGGAGCTGCTGGAGAGCGCCAAGTTCGTCCAGGTTGCGGTTTGCAGCAATTGCCCGGCTGGGCTGTTTCCGTTGTCTCCCGAAATGGTAAAGCCGAAGTCATCCAGTGTGCCGCCTCCGGCCCCCTCAATGGCCAGCTCAACGGTATAGGTGACGCTGTCGGCCAGCGGGACGCGGTAGATGTCAGAGCGCAGGATTGTCGTGTCCAAGCCCAGCGTGTTGGCATTGGCGGGAGAGGTTAGAAACGTAAGCTGATTTGCGTCCAGCGTGCCAACCACCGTGGTCAAGGATGTGCCGAATTCAAAAACGGCTTCTGGTGTCAATGATGTACGAATATCTGCTTCGGTTGTTTCGATAATCTGGGTCATGTGCGCTCCCTTTCGAACCTGCTACTTGGACTCAACCGATTTGCGCGCTTGCGGGCAAGTCGGGAAAACCTCACCGGAGTAACATTTTTGCGTGTGTTGCCCTTTGTTTATGGTTTTGTCGCAGGGGCAAATTTGCTGCTGATCTCACGCGCGCGGCGGCCCGGATCCATGAAATTGCGAACCATCACTGGGGTCGCGATGGCATAGGCGTCTTCCACTGGCAAATCTGCATGGGCGTTGAGCGCTGAAATACCGGCGGAAATCGGGCCGGGGTTTTTGTCTGCTACAGAAGCTGCGAAAGCAAACGTATCTGCCGCCAGAGTTTCGGGTTCGCAAATCCGGTTGATCAGGCCGACCTGCAATGCCCAGTCCGCGTCTTTTGGTTCGCCGGTTAAAAGCAGCTCCATCAATGCTTTACGACCAATTGTTTGACTCACAGCCACGGCGGGCGTTGAGCAAAAGCCGCCGTTTTTCACGCCCGGCAAGCAAAAGGATGCGCGAGGTGTGGCAAACGCCATGTCGCAAGACGCAACCAGCTGCAGGCCTGCCGCGGCCGCGATTCCATCCACCATTGCGACGGTTGGTTTGGGCAGCAAAGCCAGCCGCGCCATCATGGCCGAACAGGCGTCAAAGAGCTCAGTGACGAACGCTTCGCCATCGTCTTCGTCCAAACGGTGCTGCATGACTTCTTTCAAATCATGCCCGGCGCAAAACATGTGCCCTGGCCCTTCAATCACTACAACACGTACATCGGCGGATTGTTCTGCATGGATAAACGCAAGGTCGAGCGCGCGCACCATGTCGCGGGACAAGGCGTGCGGGGTGCCGCCTTGAAGCTTAAGGTGCAAGACACCGTCGTTTAGGTGCGTTTCTACCAAAGCTGCGTCGGTTTGATCGGTCATTGCGTTCTCCTCCGACACAAAATGCGCAATGCGCGGCGGCAATGCAAGGTAGGGTGGGTCAGGCCGCAAACCGGGTCAGAAAGGCCATTGCTTCGAAGGCCCGCAATTCGCGGCGCGCCAGCGGACCATACCCCCGGCCTGAGCTTAGACCAGCGGCCCGCAGGGCGTTTTGCAATGCCAGTTGGTCACTGTCTGAAAAACCACGTGTGACATCGAGGGAGGGCCAAAAACTCTCAGTTGAGACGCCAGCGCTCAGCACGATCTCATGCCGGTCCAGCAACACGTGGACATAGCAAATTTCGGTCAGATCAAAGCGGACGCCAACATTTGGCAGCTGCGTCAGATGCTTGGCGGCGACAAAAATCTCCGGCGTTTCAAACAAAAGCTCCAGGCGCGTGTCCCTTAGCAAAATCCGGTGATTGGGAGACACAGTGAGTGTCTCATGCGGGCCAATGGCCCCGGCGTGCAGTGTGATGGGGGCATCTTTGGCCGTAACTTTGCGCAAGGTTGTGCCGACCCATCTGACGGCTTGCGCGCCATTATCTCGGGTCAACACCAAATCACCGGGGCGCAATGTTTCAACGGGGCGCTGCCCCATCGGTGTTGTGATCAAGGTTCCCGCGGCGAAACAGGGCGTGGTGGAAATGGTGACAAAGCCGGTGTCCGTGTTGCCGGCGCCGTCCGTCACCTCATAGGAAAAGGTGTTGGACCCTGCTTCGCCATCAGAAACGACCGTGATGGTGCCATCGCTGTTCAACGTGATCATTTCGCCGCTGGGCAGCGTGATGGTTTGCCCGGACACGACAGGATTGCCATTGATCATAGTGATCGTGAGTGTCGCAGATTGCGATGACAGATCGTTTGCCAGAATATCGAAATCCGACGGGTTGGTGCCGGTGACGGCCACGTCGTCGCCTTCGGCAATCAGCGCCGTTTGCACCGATCCGCCCGCGATCAACAAGTTGCTGTCATAGACGCGATCACCACCATCTGCGATCCCGATCCGCAGGGTGTTTTCTTGGTCAGGTGTGACCGGTGCCTTGAGCGTCATGGTGACGGTGAACCCATCCATTTCCGTATTGAACGGGTCGCTGCTGGCGGGGTTGTCGACATAGAGGTTTTCGTTGCTGGTGGTGTTTATGTTGTTGATGCTGATATCGCCATCGCCCACAGTCAGCTCGGCCTGAACACCGTTAACCCAAATACCGACGCTGTCGTTAAAGCCGCTGTTGACGTATTCGAGATATTCCTCTGAGGAAAAAACCACCTGCATGGTCAGTGTGTTCCCCTCGGGCACAAAGGTTGCTTCGAAGATGGCGGCGTCAAAGGTGGGTTGGCCTGCAATAGCAGACAGCGCGTTATCACCGGCAAGCCCGTGGCTGGTTGACTTGCCCGAAGCCTGGTTTGCGTTGCCCGTTGCATTGGTGACATCCGTTGCCTTGCCTGTCGATAGGATTACCCCGGTGTCTGCTGGCGTGATGCCGGGCGCAAAACTATCACCGCCGGTGAAGATCCCGGAGGCGCTTTGCGCGCCAGTGAACGTGGCTGAATTCACCTGAATGCCCGTGCCGAAAATCGTATTTGCCATCTGCTCTGCACTGGCAGTTGATGTCACGGACAGTTTTGATGCCTGAACCATCGGGCCCCCTTTGCTCATGGCATCCGTTAAGTGGCATTTCCTGCGAATTTGTTGCGCAGGGCTGCATCGCAAGGGCGGTATCTGTCTAAAATTTTAGGCATGGCGCAGCGTGGCCTTGGCAAGTATGGGATGTGCCCGATCCGATTGAGGCCCGACATGACCAAACGTTTTTCGTTTTCGTTAACTGCAACAGATGGCAAAGCCCGCACCGGCACCATTTCAACGCCGCGCGGCGACATTCGTACGCCGGCTTTCATGCCGGTTGGCACGGCGGCCACTGTCAAAGCCATGATGCCCGAAAGCGTGCGGGAAACCGGCGCGGATATCTTGCTGGGCAACACCTATCATCTCATGCTGCGGCCAACGGCAGAACGTATTGATCGGCTGGGCGGGCTGCACACATTCATGAACTGGGAGCGGCCAATTCTGACGGACTCTGGCGGGTTTCAGGTGATGAGCCTCGCAGGTCTGCGCAAGCTCACGGAAAAAGGGGTCACTTTCAAAAGCCACATAGACGGGTCGAAACACGAGCTGACGCCTGAGCGGTCTATGGAAATCCAGCGCTTGCTTGGCTCGGATATCGTCATGTGTTTCGATGAATGCCCAGCGTTGCCCGCTGATCGGGATCGCATCGCCGAGAGTATGCAATTGTCGATGCGGTGGGCTGCCCGGTCACGAGATGCTTTCGGAGATCGTCCGGGTCACGCGCTGTTTGGAATTCAGCAAGGCGGCCTGGAAGAGGATTTCCGGGCAGAAAGTGCACAGGCTTTGCGTGATATTGGCTTTGATGGCTACGCGGTTGGCGGACTGGCTGTGGGAGAAGGGCAAGAGGCGATGTTTGGGTGCCTTGATTTTGCGCCTGATCAATTGCCGGTCGACAAGCCACGATACCTGATGGGGGTGGGAAAACCCGATGACATCGTGGGGGCCGTTAAGCGCGGGATCGACATGATGGATTGCGTATTGCCGTCTCGTTCCGGCCGGACGGGGCAGGCGTTTACGCGTCGTGGCGTGGTAAACATCAAGAACGCCCGACATGCTGACGATCCGCGCCCCTTGGACGAAGACTGCACCTGTCCGGCGTGTAGAAATTATTCCCGCGCCTATCTGCATCATGTGTTCCGCTCAAACGAAATGATCTCTGGAATGCTGCTAACATGGCATAATTTGCAGTATTTTCAGGATATTATGGCTGAGATGCGCGCCGCAATCGCAGCGGGCACCTTTGATACCTGGGAAGCAGATTTTCATGCAAAACGCGCGATGGGTGACATTGAACCTTTGTAGTTCGGCAAGGGCAGGCGCGGATTTCACGGCCATGTGTTGCAGAGTTTACCAAAGGTAAGGATTCCCTCCATCGTCGATTTGACGGAAAGCCCCTATATCCAATGCATCCAACACGGAGTGAGTGTGATGCAAGTAGGACTGGTAACATTTGGCTGGGTGATCGCGACGGGTTTCGCTGTCGTCGCCGTTGCAGCGTTTGTTTAACGCGCGTCCAATTTAGGTTGTATCGCCAATACCCTGCCGCGCTTCGCGCTCCCGGGACATTGGTGATGCTTATGCCTCAACGAAAACTGGAAAAGCTGAAAGCGCGTAGTGAAGTCACATTAAGATAAAGTGTTTCGCGTAAGGCCCTGAAATTAAGTCAATTAGATCGTAACGAAGCGCTCTGATCGTGCTCTTTATCTTCGACCGGATTGTACGCTGTTCATTAAAGATGAACCCAACGCATCTCGGGCTTACTCGCGCCGAAGAGACCGCGCCAAACTGCATCGTTTGGCCTGAAAGTTAAGACATCTTACAAATTAGCTGTGGATGACCTCTGTGCTGCCATTGCGCCCGGGGCAAACCAACGGCATGGTGGCCCTTGAACCCGAGCACAATCGGATACACCTAGTGATGTCCGAAGCAAGGAGATGGCCAAAGGTTGCCGAACAACGGGATCGTGCCATCTTGCCTAAAAAAGGAAAAACACATGAGCGAGCCTCTTAACGCTTCCTATCCGGTCCTGCCGTTGCGCGATATCGTGGTCTTCCCACACATGATTGTGCCGCTGTTTGTCGGACGAGACAAATCGGTCCGGGCCTTGGAAGAGGTGATGTCAAACGACAAGCAGATCCTGCTGTCGAGCCAGATTGACCCATCAGACGATGATCCTCAGGTTGACGGGATCTACAACGTGGGCGTACTTGCGAACGTGCTGCAACTGCTCAAGCTGCCTGATGGCACGGTCAAAGTGCTGGTCGAAGGGCAAGCGCGCGTTGCGATCACCGATTACCTCGAAAACGATGATTTCTTTGAGGCGCGCGCCGAATTGCTGGAAGAAACGCCGGGCGACGATGACGCGACCGAAGCGTTGCTGCGGTCGGTGGCCGAAGAATTTGAACGTTATGCGAAGGTGAAAAAGAACGTCCCAGAAGAAGCGTTGGCAGCTGTCGGTGAAACAACCGAGCCTGCGAAGCTCGTTGATCTGGTGGCGGGTCATCTGGGCATCGAGGTGGACCAGAAGCAAGACATTCTGGAAACGCTGGCCGTGTCTGAACGGTTGGAAAAGGTCTATGGCCTGATGCAGGGCGAAATGTCGGTGCTGCAGGTCGAGAAAAAGATCAAAACGCGCGTCAAATCCCAGATGGAGCGCACGCAGCGGGAATATTACCTCAACGAGCAAATGAAGGCGATCCAGCAAGAGCTGGGTGATGGCGAGGATGGCCGGAACGAAATCGCCGAGCTTGAGGAAAAGATCGCCGGGACCAAGCTGTCGAAGGAAGCCAAAGAAAAGGCGGACGCAGAGGTCAAGAAACTCAAGTCGATGTCGCCGATGTCGGCGGAAGCCACGGTTGTGCGCAACTATCTCGACTGGATCCTGTCGATCCCGTGGGGTGTGAAGTCGCGGGTCAAGAAAGACCTCAACCGCGCGCAAGACGTTTTGGACAACGACCACTATGGCCTCGAAAAGGTCAAAGAACGGATCGTGGAATACCTCGCGGTGCAGCAGCGCTCTAAAAAGATGAAGGGGCCGATCATGTGCCTCGTCGGACCTCCGGGCGTGGGTAAGACTTCTTTGGGCAAATCGGTCGCCAAAGCCACGGGGCGCGAATTTATTCGCATCTCGCTGGGTGGGGTGCGCGATGAAAGTGAAATTCGCGGTCACCGTCGGACTTACATTGGCTCGATGCCCGGCAAGATCATCCAGGCGCTGAAAAAAGCCAAGACAACCAATCCGCTGATCTTGCTCGATGAGATCGACAAAATGGGTCAGGATTTCCGCGGCGATCCTGCGTCAGCCATGTTGGAAGTTTTGGATCCGGAACAAAACGGCACATTCACAGACCACTACCTTGAGGTGGAATACGATCTGTCGAACGTGATGTTCCTGACGACATCCAACAGCTACAACATGCCCGGCCCACTTTTGGACCGGATGGAGATCATTCCGCTGGCGGGCTACACCGAAGATGAAAAGCGCGAGATCGCAAAGCAGCACTTGATCAGCAAGCAGGTCAAGAACCACGGGCTGCGCGAGAAAGAGTTCGAACTGAAGGACGATGCGCTGACCTCCATCATTCGCCACTACACGCGCGAAGCGGGTGTGCGGAATTTGGAACGTGAGATCGCCAAGGTCGCGCGGAAATCGGTGACGTCCATCATCAAGAAAGAGGTGGAAACCGTATCGGTGACCGCTGACAATCTGGATGATTTCCTTGGCGTGCCCAAGTTCCGCTATGGTCTTGCCGAGAAAGAGGATCAGGTGGGTGTTGTCACCGGCTTGGCCTATACATCGGTTGGCGGCGAATTGCTGAGCATCGAAGCGTTGCGCCTGCCTGGCAAGGGCCGAATGAAAACCACCGGTAAGCTGGGCGATGTGATGAAGGAATCCATCGATGCGGCGTCGAGCTATGTGCGCTCTATCTCGCCACAGCTGGGCGTGAAGCCGCCTCAGTTTGAAAAGTGGGATATCCACGTGCACGTGCCAGAAGGGGCAACACCAAAAGATGGCCCGTCTGCCGGATTGGCGATGGTCACATCTATCGTATCCGTCCTGACGGGTATCGCCGTACGCAAAGACATCGCGATGACGGGCGAAGTGACATTGCGCGGCAATGCGCTGGCGATCGGTGGGTTGAAGGAAAAACTGCTTGCAGCGTTGCGCGGCGGGATCAAAACGGTCCTGATCCCGGAAGAGAATGAAAAGGATCTTCCCGATATTCCGGACAACGTGAAGGAAGGCTTGGAGATCATTCCGGTCAGTCACGTCTCTGAAGTGCTCAAACACGCGCTGGTCGATGTGCCTGAGGCCATCGAATGGGACGAAGCCGCAGAAGAGGCGGCTGCTGCGGCCGCTGCTGCGGCGGCAAACGAAGCGACCGGGGCTGTGGCACACTAAGCGCCAAAGACCCATTTAATTGGAAATACCCGCCATTCCCGGATGGCGGGTATTTTTGTGCCTTTTGTAAAGAGCTTCTCAACATTTAGGTGGGAATTTAAGGGTCCATGCCATAGGCTGTGGGTGAGCAGACAACAATTTGGTAGAAACCATGACAACGGCACGTACAAAAACAACGCCGCGCAAAACCACAACGCGGAAAACGACAACCTCGACAAAAGCAACAAAACCAAAGGCAACGGCACGTACCGCCGCCCCAAGAAAGCGGGCCGCGCCCAAGGTCGAGCCGGTTGTCGTCGCTGCAGAGCCTGTGGTGGCCGGCCCGATGCTGCGCAAGAAAGAGCTGATTGATGCCGTTGTGGCGCAATCCGGTGTAAAGAAAAAAGACGCAAAGCCGGTGGTCGAAGCGATGCTTTCCGTTCTTGGCGATGCGTTGCGCGATGGCCGCGAGTTGAATTTGCAGCCGTTGGGCAAACTGATGGTGCGCCGCTCCAAGAAAATTCAAAATGGCACCGTTCTGACAGCCAAGCTTCGGCAAAAGGACGAAGAAACGCCCGCGTCAACGGACCCGTTAAAAACCGCGGCTGAGTAAGTTTGCATCTTGCGGGCCTGTTGGCCTTTGGCTAAACGTCTCGAACCGCATGGCACGGGTGATTAGCTCAGTGGTAGAGCGCTTCGTTCACATCGAAGATGTCAGGAGTTCAAATCTCTTATCACCCACCATGCAGGTTCATCGCGCATCGCTGTTGATAGACTTGGGGTCGGTGAAGGCGATGGTTGAAAGACTGTTTTCACACCGCGCCCGTTTTCAACGGTGATTGTTCTGATTGAATGAAACCCACCGCAAAGGGATCTCTTCATCGTGTTTCCAATTCTTGTTCTGCGCCACGGGGAAACCGAATGGAATGTTGTCGGGCGCCTTCAAGGCGCATTGGACAGCCCTTTGACCGAACGCGGCGTTGAACAAGCGATCCGACAAAAGGCGATCCTTGGCGATCTGGACCTGAACGGTTGGCATTGGCGTGTCTCTCCGCTGGGGCGGACTGTCAGAACTGCGGAAATTGTGCTGGATGGGCCGGTTCCCGACGCGTGTCTTGACGATGACCTCAAGGAAATCGCGATGGGCGATTGGACGGGTGTGGTCCGAACCGAGATTGCAAAGGCCAATCCAGAGCTGTTCGAAGCCGATGGTTTGGCCTGGTACGATCACGCGCCGGGGGGCGAAGGCCTGCGCGCTTTGGCGGCACGCTCGCAAGCTTTGCTGGATGGCCTGACTGCGCCGACGGTTTTGGTGACACATGGCATTACCTCGCGCGTGCTGCGTTGCTTGGCGACGGCGCGGCCTTGGGAAGAGTTCGATCAAATCGGGGGCGGGCAGGGCGTCGTGTACCGGGTCGAAAACGGAGTGCAAAGGATGTTAAAGTGAGGGCTTGCAGCCCCCGCTTGGTTTGCGTATGACGCATCTCACGGCGGGTGATTAGCTCAGTTGGTAGAGCGCTTCGTTTACACCGAAGATGTCGGGAGTTCGAGTCTCTCATCACCCACCACCTAACCCCCAAAAATACTGGTTTGCTGTTCGCAATATATGCATTGCGAAGAACTGCGTGTTCTCGGTAACCTAGAAAATCTCCTGAGTTCAGAGAATTACCAGGCAATGTTCACGTAATCCGAGTGCCTGCGATACTTTTGCGCGGCTATATATCCTTTCGTATAGGCGCAGTGAGAATTCTATGCGGCCATACTTGAACCCGGGGAGTTTCGGTACCGGAATTGTCCTGCAACGCTGGCCCTGTCCCTCGCACGAGGACGTACCCTTTGGGCCAGCGTTGGCAAATCCGCATGTAATTTCCCGAGCCGCACGCGGACACATCAGATCAAGGCCCCGTGACAACGCTGAATAACTTGCCGTGTTCAAACGTCAAAGAAGTACGTTTTTGAAAATTCTATAACGGAGCATTCTTATGACCACACCGCACAACAGGCGTCAGTTTTTGGCCTATGGCGTTGCAACACTTGCCAGCCTGAGCACGCCAGCCTGGTCCGCACCCCGCCGCTATAACCTGTCCGCCCGGAATGCCACGATCGGTTTTGATTTCTCGCTCAGCGGTGTGCGTCAAAACGGCTCCGCGCCTTTGAAAAGTGCCGATCTGCGTATCGATGTCAAAAACCTTGCTGCGTCGCAGGCGACTGTCACGGCCGATATCAGCCGGGCGAAAACCGGGTTCATCTTTGCCACTGACGCGCTCAAAAGTGCCTCAGTCCTCGATACTGCGAACCACCCCACCGCAAGCTTCCGCTCGACGAAAGTGACACTGGGTTCGAATGGGCGCTTGTCCGAAGGCGCCACGCTGGCCGGTGAACTAACGCTGCGCGGCGTAACACGCACAGTGCGCTTTGACGCAGCGCTTTATCGTCCCGCGGGCAGCGCGGCGGACAGTCTGGATCAGCTTGAGGTGCATTTGAAAGGTGCCATCAACCGGAATGACTTTGGCGCAACGGGCTATCCGGATCTGGTTGACCCGATTGTGGGGCTAAACATTCGCGCTGAGATCGCCGTGTCGGAGTAGGTGCCGCTGGTCACAGATAAAGTCGGTTTTCAGACCCGAGCAGTTGCGATTTATGCGCGTGCCGCCGTCCGCCTTCTGACCACAGGTCACCGAGACAGGCGCAAACGCCCATCTGCAATTTCGATGCGGCCCCAGTTTTGCAGATATCCCATGCCCAAAAGGGATTGAGTCATCTCTCCATCATTGACGACGGCATAAACGTTTTGGTCGCTGATCTGACCCAAGCGCACTTCGTCTAGCCGGACTGGGGCGGTGCGTACGATCCCGTTGGCTGTGTTGGCGCGCCCGATGAAGTTCAGGTCGCCCTCGCTCAGCCCAACGCGTGCCGCATCTTCGCGCGTCAACACCATTTCCGACGCACCGGTATCGATCATGAATGGAACCGGCACATCATTCACTTCGAGGGTCAGATAATAATGACCGTCCAATTGCCGGTCGACGACGACAGAGTCTTCGCCCTGAAACCGCGTCTGATTTAACGACAGGTTGCCGCGGATATCCCCCCAAAGGCCAACAATCGCGATGGCCCCCACAAAGATCAGACCCCAGATCGCCGCGTATTGCGCGGTTTTGCCCCAACTCATCCGGTTGGACACAAGAAACGCCCCCAAGAGCGCTACAGCCCAAAGAGACAGGAAAAGGAGTTGTCCGATATCGTCGCCAGTCATGAGATTTATATAAGGTGCCCAATCACCAGATTCACCCCGGCAAAAAGCCGTAAGCCGCGATGCCGTCGAGTACGAATTGCACCGACAAAGCCGCCAGCAACATGCCCAAAAGCCGTGTCACAACCAAAATTGCTGTGCGGCCCATGGCCCGTTCCAATAGGCCCGCGGCGAGAAACAGCACAAAGGTGCCCACCAAGATCAGAGCGGTGACGCCCAAAACCGCCGCCATGCCGTCCCATCCCGGATTTTGCCCTGTCAGCAGGATGATAGATGCGATGCCCCCAGGCCCCGAAATCAGCGGAATGGCCAGGGGAAAGACCGATGGATCGCCTTCTTCCTCTTCGGTTTTGTCTTCCCGGCGTTTTGTGCGACGCTCAAAAAGCATGTCGAGCGCCGTTATGAACAGCAAAATACCACCCGCGATGCGAAACGCTGGCATGGAGATGCCCACAAAGTTCAAAAGCGCCTCGCCAAAGAGAGCGAAGGCCAAAAACACCAGCATGGCGATGCCACAGGCGCGGATGGCGATTTTGACCCGCGCGCTTTGCGTCTGGCCTTGGGTCAGAGCCACAAAGAGCGGCAAAAGCCCGATGGGGTCGATCACCACGAACATGGTGACAAAGGAGGTGATGAGGATCGCGCTGTCCATCAAAGTCGCGCCTCAGCGGCATCAAGCTGTTCCTGCGCCTGCATCCAAAGCGCTTCGGCCCGGTCGATGGCCTCTTCCACCTCTGCAAATTTCTTTTGCCAGACTTCCAGATCCGGCAGCCGTTCAGCCTCATAGAGATCGGGATCGGCCAGCTTTTCGCTGAGTTTTGCGTGCATATCATGCAGCTTTTCCACCCGCGCCTCTGATTTGCGCAGCTCAGAGCGCAGTGCTTGCAGCTCATCGCGTGACGGCTTTTTGGGTTTGGGCGGGGCAGGCGCCTTGGGGCTGTCTTTGTCGGATTTCAACAAGAGCGACCGATAGGCCTGCAAATC
>JABSSA010000321.1 GCA_013214665.1 Paracoccaceae bacterium | reverse complement strand
CCGCGCGGGCCGGATCATCGAGATCAAATCCCCTCTCATCCTTCAACCCGGGCCAGCAGCACTCTCCGATGGATTAGACGCGATCCTGGCGGCCCTTGCCCCAGCAAAGGAGACATTGTCATGAACATTGCAAGCCCCTGCACAGGCATATGCAAACTCGATGAAGCCACAGGTTGGTGCTTGGGTTGCGCGCGCACCGGCGAAGAAATGGATGGGTGGCGCGTACAGTCGGAAGCAGCACGGCGTGAGGTATGGGAACAGATACCCGGTCGGTTGAAAGAGCTGGGCGTCACGTGTCGCAGGCTACCCTGGACCACAGACTATATTCGCTCCTTTGTGACTTCAACGCTGGAAGCCGGACGCGGCACTTGGGTGATCGGCGTTGTTGGAGCCGTCGCTGAGTTCACGGCTGCACAGGACGCAAATGTTGATGTGCATGTCGATGGCGACGACATAACCGCCTACACGCAAAACGGCGCTATGCGGGCGAAAATCAATGACGACGTTCGCGCACTTACGTTTGATCCCCCCCACTGGGAGCGAGAGACTCGGATTGTTCTGGCGGTCAAAAGAGAACGCGGACGCTTGCCTGTCGCCTCAGGTGTTGAGGACTTAGGTCCGGATACCGATGCTCTGGTGCAAGAGCAGAATTCCAAGCTCTACGATCTTGGGTTGGGCCGAAAGGAAGGTCGTTTCTGTGTCCGTTTGGGTAAAGGGGCTGCTCAAGAAGCACTTGATGGTTCAACGAGGCTTATTTTTCCGCAGGCGTTACACAGGATCGCTGGTCCATTGGTCGCTGAGAGCCCTACGCGCGTTGTCGAAAGTGCGCTTGGGCGCATCGAAGTGCAGGGACAAATCCCTCCCCCTGATGCGACATCGCCCGCTGGACCTCACACGCATCTTTTGCCAGATCACCTCGAAACATGTCGAGCTTTGCCCGTCGGTATGGATTTGCCACGCGCATACCTGCCCGGAGCTATCTTCTACCCGCCGAAGTGATCAATGCGTTGCTTCGGCAAGATCCAAGCTAAACCTATGGTCAGGATAGTCGTAGCCTTCGAACATGACGTTCCTATCATACGCCATACCGACCTTTTGCAAGACGCGTAATGATTGCCGGTTGTTCGGATCGACAATGGCCACGACACGTTGGGTCTTTTGCAGGCATATAGCGTGCGCGCCCATGACCTGTGCGGCCTCGGTCGCAATCCCCCGGCCCCAATAATCATAGGCCAAGCGGAAACCAAGCTCTGCTTCACCATCGCTCACGCGGTGAGGATCGTTTGCGAGCGAAACGTACCCAACCAACCGTTCGTCCGGTTTCAGGCAAATTGCAAGCAAGAGTGGTAGCTCGTGATCTGTGGTGGTTTGCTTCGCGCGCAGTAACCATTCGCGGCAGGCCGTATGATCAAGCGGACCATTGTCGCTGAAAGCCATAACCTTGGGATCGCCGAGGGTTGCTTTGACTTGAGGAAGATCATCATCGCGAAACGGCCTTAAGGTCAGGCGTGTAGCGTTGATCATGTGCCGTTACTCTTTGCGGACCGAGACACGTTCGCAAAGCGTGCCATGCTGACGGCATCAACGGCACAAGGCTCACGGGCCTGTCGGAACAGGAGGCCACTGCACTCGGTTTGATATTGTCGGCGCAGAACCCGATGATAGAGGCGCTTGGGCTTGAGGCAGAAGCCGATATGGCGCGCACCAAACTGGTGGAGAGCTTCCCGGATCGCACACGCGGATATGCGGAACGATCTATGGATCGGTTTCGTCTGGTTGGAACCAATCCCACGGATGACCCACGCATCGCGGCCTTGGCTGGAGCGATTCAAAAACAATCGGTGGTGAGATTGCGGTTTTGCACACCGAACGAACAATCGATCCACCCGACCCATATGGAACTGAGAGACGGTCAGTGGAAAGTATGGGATGCGCTCTCAGACGGTTGGATCGAAATGTGCGACTGGGGGCGCGTGAACATATCTCGCAAGGCATTCTCCAGTAGATAATTGTCAGCCAATACTTGAATTGGTCAGGTTTCCGCATGTCGTTCGCTGATTTTCCAGGGAAAAATCTCTCCAAAACTTTCCTCACGAAAGTTTCTGTGAGTTCTTAAAGGGTCAGCTCACCATTCTTCAGCCAACATGACGGTTAGCACCCAGCGGGTCTTGCTAAGGTTGATTGGGTCGTTGGAACCCATGTTGTAGTTGTGGTCATTCGCATCGATTTTCCAAAACAGTTGACGCCCGTGGAACTCGATTGCACCGAAGTCATGCTCGCCATGCGGGTCATTGTGTTCGGTGAATTCATCGACCTGGGCAACCCGCTGGATCAGCGTCTCAGCGGGGATATCCAGTTGGTTTAACAGGTGGATCACCCCAGCGGTGACAAACCGTTGCCCTGGAACGCTGGGATCGCCCTTCCGAAATGCATCGTTCAGTTG
>JABSSA010000320.1 GCA_013214665.1 Paracoccaceae bacterium | reverse complement strand
TTCGGTGCATGTGCGCGGAGTAGACGGCACTGACCCGGTGGCCGTGGGGGCCGCCACGCAAGAAGGCCGCCGGCGCTGTCACCAACTGGCCCAGTTCCTGCGCAGCGATGTGCCGGGCTTTGAAGCTGCGCATATGGCGATGTTGTCACCTACGGTTGGCGTGCGCGAAACCCGCAAGCTGCAGGGCATGTACCGGGTGACAGGCGCCGACCTGGCGCAGGCGACCAAATTTGCGGATGGGATTGTGGCCTGTGACAACCCGATTGACGATGTGATGCGCGCCGAAGGTGACATGACTCATGACGCGGCCATCGGTGCGGGCGAATATTACACCATCCCGTTTCGGTCGCTCTTGCCGGAACACATCGACAATCTGATGTTTGCGGGCCGCATCTTGTCAGCGGATCCGGTGGCGTTTGCCTCTGTGCGAGGGATGCCGCAATGCATGGCGATGGGGCAAGCCACCGGCACGGCCGCCGCGATGGCGGTGCGCGGCGGTTTGCGGGTGCAAGAGGTCTCACATGCCGCCTTGGTCGAGGCTTTGATCGGGCAGGGGATCAACCGGATTGGTGGCGCAGACACACGCCCGCATGCTGCTTAGGTCGTGCGCCAGGCGCTGGGGGTTTTGCCGGTCACGCGCTGGAATTCGCGATTGAAGTTCGATTTGGACGCAAACCCTACCGCCAAAGATATCTGCAGCACGCTCTGATCTGTTTCCGACAGCAAATCGCAGGCCTCCCGGATGCGGAACGCGTTCACGTACTGGGACACGTTCGTGCCCTTCACTCGGTTGATCGCGTTGGAGACTTTGCGGTCAGGCAGACCCAGCCGTCGGGACAATTTGCGCAGGCTCAAATCTTCGTCCCGGTGAATGTTGTGGTCAAACAGCTGATCCAGCCGCGCGATGATGGCGCTGTCTTCTTCGGTGGTGTCAGCCTCTGGGTCGGGCTCTGCCTCTGCGCGGGCATCTGTTGAATGGCCCAGAGTTGAGATCAAGCCGACAACAAAGACAAAGACGAATTGCGCCACCGAGACGGCGGTGCCGATATGGCGGCCGTCGTGGAAAATGAAATCGTAGAGGATAAAGACATCCATCAGCCCCGACGCCACAAGCGCACCCCCCGTGACACGCATTGCCAACAGGATTTGGCCGGTATCCGCCATCGGCGACAGCGCCAATCCGCTTTCTCCTTGGCGGGCGTGATGCAACAGCAAAAGCCCAAAGCCGATATAGGTCGACAAAATAGCCAGATCGGCCAAATCGCGGCTGGTGGCGAGGATACTCCAGTTTGCCGCAATCACGGCAAGCGGCCAGAGGGGGCGCGTTTTGCGCGCGCCTGACAAAGCGCGATAGGCCAGCCAAGCGAGCGCGGGCAAAACAGGGGCCAACAGGGCAATCAGGGTGGCTGCGGTCTGCACTCCATATCCCCACCGCACGGATATCAGCACTGAAATTGCGCAATAGCCAAAGACCAGTGCGGCAAAAAGCTGGTGCGCGCGCAGGCGCATGTCGCGATGAGCAATAAACCATGCCAGAGCTCCCGCCAGCAGGAGGGATGCGAAAAGTGGCAGTGGAATCATGATCATAGCGGGCGGCTCATTCGAGGTGTTTGCCAAGTTGCATATCCAAAAACACGATCCGGGACGACCTAAAACGCGTTTTGGGACGCGTGTCTTTCGCATGTGGGGCACGAGAGGCGCAGTTTTGCGTGAGAAAGGAAACTGAGATGTCGTTCTTGATGAAGATGACCAAAGGCCTTGCCGCATGCACCCTGTTGGGCGGTGCGGGCTGGGGCGGATACGAAGTGCTGCGCCCCGCCTATGAGGGTGGTGCAGGCATCACATATGGCGCGGCCTACGCACCGGTGCGGGGTGAAAACGTCAAGTTCCACATCTGGTACCCTGCCAACCCCGGCGGCAAAGAGGTGACCATCGGCGGCAACGGCGTGTTCTATGGCACTCCCGCAGGCCGCGCAGCACCACATCGCGAGGGCGCGCATCCGATGATTATCATCTCGCATGGTGCGGGCGGCAATGCAGGCCAGTTTGGTTGGATCGCGTCGACTTTGGCAGAGGCGGGTTATGTTGTTGTTCTGCCGAACCATCCCGGCACCACAACAGGCAATGCCTCAGCTGAGGCAGCGGTGCGCGTTTGGGAACGGCCCGCGGATGTTTCTGCGGTTCTCGATGAGATCACCGGCAACCCCGATGCCTATCCCTATATCGACAGCGATGCGATTTCGGTTCTGGGCTTTTCGGCGGGCGGCTACACAGCCATGGCCTTGTCGGGCGCGCGGGTTGACCCGGATCGGTTGCAGCGGTTTTGCGATGACACGGATCACGGCATGTCGGATTGCGCCTTTCTCGCGCATTTCGGCATTGATCTGCACCAGATCGATCTGAGCCCCGCCGCGCAGGATTTGCGAGATCCGCGCATCCGCGATGCGGTCATCATTGATCCGGGCATCATCAGCACGATCACCGCCGAAAGCCTGGCTCAGATCGACATCCCGATGTTCGTGATCAATCTGGGTGCTGACGCGGCGGTTCCGGCTGGCGTTCACGCCCGGGAGGCCGCTGCGCAAATTCCCGGGGCTGCGCATCTCTTTATCGAGGACGCCACGCATTTCAGCTTTTTGGCGGAATGTAAGGCGCGGGGTCCGGCGATATTGGAAAAAGAGGGCGAGCTTGATCCTTTGTGTGAAGACGCAGGGGGACGGTCGCGCTCCGAAATACACGCCGAGCTCAGCGAGGTGATCCTGACCTATCTGGCGCGCCCTAGCTAAGACCGACAGGCCCGTGCACCCAGATTGGGTGCGCGGGTCTTTTGCGATTTGGCCCGGATGTCGCGTATCGCCCTTGTTTGGTCCGCAATTTGCGGCCTTGTGGTATGCGCGCCGCTAGTCTGCTTGCGGGTCATGGTTTGGTTGGGAGGCTTTCATGACAACACGCGGATTTTGCCTGTGCCGGAAAACCAGCTGGGAATTTGATGGCGCGGCCACCTGGGCCTGCTATTGCCATTGCGACGATTGCCGCCGCAATTGCTCAGCCCCGGTGGTGGCATGGCTGGGCGTGCCGCTGGCCAAGTTCCGCTGGACGGGCGCGGCCCCTAAAACGCTACAAAGCTCGCCTGGCGTATACCGCCATTTTTGCGATGCCTGTGGCGCGCCGATGGGGTTTGAGGCGGATCACTATCCCGGCGGAATGCATCTATATGCGGCGTCGCTGGAAGACCCCACCGATTTCAAGCCGACCTTTCATGTCAACTGGCAATCCAAGCTGCCGTGGCTTGAGATGAATGACGATCTGGACAAATTCAATGACATGTTGCTGAATGCGCCAGATGATTGGCAGGACCGGCATTCAAAGTAAAAGTCAGTCGAATTTTCAGTGAGAAATTAGAAGAATTTACGAAAAATATTTCACGGTGCTCTGGGCGAAATTTTAAAATTGGCCAGAATCGAATTCGTTCGCTATTCTCTTTTCGCTAGATCGGCACATTTGAATATTAAATGAACATATTTAGAAGATACCTATGACTGAATTACTTGATGATGACGTTCAAGTGGAGGTTAGGCAAAAAGTCCGAAAAAGCAACGTACGGATAGTGGTCACCTATTTTGTTGTTTTTGTCTATTGCGCAACGGCAGTTGTGTTAATTTTCTGGCTCTTGTCCTGTGATGAAACGGAGCTGGCATTAGGTGTCTTTTCCGGGCTTTCGACGTTGTCCGCGGGAATAGCCGGTTTCTGGTTCGGTAACCGAGGCACAGGATATCCCGAGTTGCTTCCGCCCTCCGCGCCCGGGGCAACAGCCTCCGAGATGGTACCTAATCCGGTCGATGGCAAACCGGATTTGGGCGTTGCGCGCCGCCCGATAGACGGAGAGCCGGCACCTGTTGTGGCAACGTTTGAAGGTGTTGAAAAGGAGGGAGACACGTCATGAAGCGGCTGAGCATTTTGGCGACCTGTCTGGCTATTGCGGGGTGCACAGTGATCGAAAGCAACCGCGCTGGGGTACCGTTCCTGACCGAAAGCGGTGCGAAAAAACGCACACAATATCAGGGGAGCTATTCGCTACCACGTCGTTACCTCACCTTTAAAATTCTGGGCGATCATCGCCACTTTAACCTGTCTGAACACTTTGCAGTCACCCAAGCCACCCCGGCAGCGGAACTTGTTCCTGATCCGAGCGCGGGGTTCCGCTTTGATGTCAACTATGCGCCATCTCGCTTCAGTCGTGACAATGTGACAGTCGAGATGGCCGATCAAATGCTGTCGACAGTTACAATCGCCACAAGCGACGCGACAGATGATGTTTTGGTCAATTTTGCACAGGCCGCCGCTCAGATTGCCCGGTTGTCATCTGGGTTGACCACGGCGCCCAGAACGAACAGCACGTTTGACACGCCCGGCGCAAGCTCTAGTACATCCAAGATTGAAAAGGTTGTTGCGCAGCTCAGTTTCGACCCCACCGATGTGGCCAGCGTAAACCGCGCCAAAAAGCGTTTGGGCCACAAAATGAATTTGCGGATTACGCCCGCGCCGCGCGCTGTCACACGTTTTCCTGATTGTGAATTCGCACTGTGCTATAGACCTTTGACGACTGTACTTGTCAGCTTTGAAGAGCCACATTCGGGCAACTCCACTGACTTTTTAGTAAAGGTTCCCGACCCTCATCAAATCGCAGGGATCGATTTGGAGCGCTCTGCTTTTGTGGATCGAACCACTACTTTGACCTTTTCTGGCGGAACGCTCCAAAAGATCGATATGGAAAAGCCAAGTGAGTTGGCTGAGGCCGCCCTGTTACCTGTAAAGATTATCGATGCGGTTTTCACTGGGGTCGGAAATGCCGTCACAGGGCTATTGGGCGTGCAAAAGAACGAATTGGATGGATCAGCCAACTTGCTCAAAGCTCAGGCAGAATATCTTGATGCGCTCGTCGCCTATCGCAAGACGCTTGAGAGTGCAGGCTTGAACGAGACCCAAGACAACCGGTCAAATGGAGGGCCCGCAACATTCCGAACGCCAGGCGGGCAAGCGACTTTGCGGAAAGAAGGCGACGGTGAAACGCAGAGCACGCAAAGCCAACAATCCGGAACTGTTGGCACGTTTGCCGGAGAAGATGTCACCGTCGGCGCTGCGTCAGGAGGAGAAAACGCCACTGGCGACAGAAGGCTTATCGTTTTGGATTGCCCCGCACAGCAACCCTGCGCAGTCGTGGGAAATTAGAAATGGCGAAGCAAGTTACAAAGCCGGTGCTCGAAACAACCTTTCGAAATCAATTTGACAGCACCGATCCCCACATGAAAGCGCTGGTTTTGGCATCGGACACCACGTTTGAGATGCCAAGCAAGACACTGTTTGACGAGGCATACGGGTTTGCCAAAGACGCTATGCCCCATGGCGACACGTTTTCAAAGGTTGATTTCTTTGATTGCGATGATTTTTCATACATTTTCAAAGGGTTGATCTCAAAGTGGTATCAGGAAAATCGCCCCCACGATTTGCCGTTGGCAATCGGCATATCGTGGGGCCTTTTTCCTGGTTTTGGCAATAACGAAATACACTCCATGAATTGGGTGATCTTCGATTCTGGTGAATTGCACTGGATCGAGCCCCAATTTGTAAACGGCAAAGCGATGCACGAAGCCATGCGCGCAAGTGATACCTCTCGCGACAAGTTGAACTTTGTTTTGATCTAAGCTCAGCGGCGGCGCGTTCTCGTCAGAAAAATGCGCTGTAGGGGCTGATTCCGACTGTGCCACAGTGCTTGTGCTTCATTGCAGCGATGCAACCCTGACATTTCTGGTTATTGAGATGATCCCAGCGACCTATTTAATGGGCTGCGCCACATGTTCTACGATGCTGAACCCTTCGTCCGGCGTGGGTGGGGCATAGTGTTTTGCAAAGCGGTGAAACTGCGCCTCGGTTGGGGCAAAGGGATGCGCGCCCGAGGCGTTTCTGGCGCGCAGACGGGCGAGGCATTTGGCATCTGACGCCACCAGCACATGCATCTGATGCGCCGCACCGGATTGCGCCACCAAACCGCGCATCCAAACGCGCGTCTCAACCGTGTTGGCCGGAAAATCCAGAACCACGGACAGACCCGCCGCCAACAGATGGGTCACATGGGGCGCCATCACCGTTCTGAGCCGAGGCGCAAAGTGCAAGTAATCGGCGGGCGTTTTCATCTCGGGCCCAAACAGATCAGCAAGCCAGCGATCTTCAGAGATCAGGACATGGTGGGGGTTTTGCGAAAGACGTGTGGCCAGCGTGGATTTTCCAGCCGCCATCTTGCCACACATCATGTGCAGCGTTGGGGTGTAAACAGACATAAGACATTCCTTGATGCGGCGCGCGCGGCGCCATTGATTAGACGTGCGAAATTACCCGGCCCGGCGGTCAGGCCGGGGTGGTAATTCGCTGCATCAAGGGCAGGTAAAGGGTTGCCGCAAATGTCATGGCGGCTCTGTCGCATGGGTGCGCGGGAATGTCTATGCAAGAGTCACGGCCTTGAGGTGTGCTGCGCCAAGCGTCTGTTCACCGTACGGTCCCTTATCAAATCGTTAAAAATCCGCAGCTACATCGTTCCCCGCATGCACGTGCCGGGGCCAAAACCTCGTCACACCAACTGGTTTCACGGCTTCCGGGCCTTTCACCCCGGTATCCTGAAAACCCGCGGAAAAGGAGCGGTATCGGCCTAAAACCCCGGTGCGCGCCAGGAAACATGTTGGCCTTTGGGGCAGCGCTGTTCCTCTTACCTCCCAATGATCTGGCACCCGCCCTTCGATATCGAAGGCTGCGGGCGCTGGGCGTTGGGGTGCCGTAACGTCGCACGCGGGCCCCATTGCCTAAGCGCGAACCGCCCGCCACCATCCCCGGCAAAGGGGAGGAGCGGCGATGACACGTCTGACAGCGGAAGCAGCAGCATTGGTGGCTGAAATTCATGTGGGCGTGGGCGATGCTGTGGCCGCGGGGGCGGTCTTGATCTCGACCGAGTTGATGAAGATGCGCCACGACATCCGCGCGCCTCATGCGGGCGTGGTTGAGGCGCTGCACGTGGCGCTGGGCGATGAGCTGGCCCGAGGCACGCCTTTGTTGGAATTGCGCGCGGCAGATGTGGCCGCAACGGGCACCGTGGATGCGCCAGAGGTTGCGCCGCAATTCGAGGAGTTTCAGGCGCGCCGCGCATTGCTGGAGGATGCGGCACGCCCCGAGGCGGTGGCCAAACGACATGCCCAGGGGCTGCGGACGGCGCGTGAAAACATCGATGATCTGTTCGATGCAGGCAGCTTTCAGGAATACGGAGCCTTTGCCGTGGCCGCACAGCGCACCACACGGGATCTGGAAAAGCTGCAAACGCGCACGCAGGCGGATGGGATCATCTGCGGTGTTGGTCGGGTAAACGGGCGCCCGGTGGCGGCGATGGCGGTCGATTACATGGTGCTGGCGGGCACCCAAGGTCACAACCATCACCGCAAAATGGACCGGTTGATCGAAGTGGCCGGGCGCGACGGCCTGCCCATCGTGCTTTTTGCCGAAGGCGGCGGCGGTCGGCCCAATGATGATGACGTGGCCCCGTTGATCGCAGCAGGGCTCAACATCACCTCGTTCCGGCATTTTGCAGCGCACAAAGGGCCAAAGATCGGGATCGTTGCGGGCTATTGCTTTGCCGGGAATGCGGCCCTCTTTGGGGTATGCGATGTGCGGATTGCAACAGAGCAGAGCTTTGTTGGCATGGGTGGCCCGGCGATGATCGAAGGCGGCGGGCTGGGCAAAGTGGCCCCGCACGAGATTGGGCCATCTGCGGTGCAGGCGACAAACGGGGTGCTGGACCTGTGCACGGCCAATGAGGCTGAGGCGGTGGCCGCGGCCAAGGCGCTGTTGGGCCTTGGTGCCGGAGGTGTGGATGTCGCGCCGGACGGCGATCCGCGCGCAGCGGTGCCGTCAGATCGGCAGCAGGCCTATGACATGCATGACGCGATTGCGGCTGTGGTCGATGCGGACAGCTTCATCGAGCTGCGCCCGGAGTTTGGCATCGGCATGATCACCGGGTTTGCCCGGATCAAAGGCCGGGCCGTGGGGGTCTTGGCCAACAATCCGCTGCACCTTGGTGGGGCGATTGATGCCGAGGCGGGCGACAAGGGCGCGCGGTTCCTGCAGCTGTGCGACGCCTGGGGTGTGCCCGTGGTCACCTTGTGCGACACGCCCGGCTTTATGGTAGGCCCTGAGGTTGAGACAACCGGGCAGGTGGCGCATATCTCGCGGCTGTTTCTGGCGGGCGCACATTTCTCGCAGCCGCTGGTCACAGTGATCTTGCGCAAGGCATATGGGTTGGGAGCGATGGCGATGGCGGGCGGCGGGTTTGATCGCCCGCAATTCTGCTGTGCCTGGCCCACGGGGGAGATTGGGGCCATGGGGCTAAAAGGGGCTGTAAGCCTGGGGTGGCGGGATCATCTGGCCGCGATCCAAGATCCCTCTGAGCGGGAGGCTGAGTTTCAACGTCTGGTCGCCACGATGTACGAGAGGGGAAAAGCGCTGAACGCGGCGAGTCTGTTGGAATTTGACGCAGTGATCGATCCGGCGAATACTCGCGCGGAGGTTGAGCGTGCTTTGGCGAATGCCGGTCTGTCCATGCCGGGTGGTCGGTATGTGGACGCGTGGTAATCGTGCAGACGGCAGGCGAATCACATCGCATTGGGTGACTTGGGGTTCGTGCCAATATCGCTGGTTTGCGTTGCCTATAGGCAAAATTTGGCGGCACCAGTGGGCATTTGGCGGGCAAAAAACACTATGTCGATCAACCAACTTGGTTTTCGGCTTGCGTGAATGCTCCTATACTCGTGATTCTATAAACAAAACGAACATCGGGGTGCGTACACATGATCCGTTCTGAATTGATCCAAAAGATCGCAGACGAAAACCCGCATCTGTATCAACGTGATGTTGAACGTATTGTGAATACCATTTTCGACGAGGTGACCGATGCCATGTCCCGTGGCGACCGGGTCGAGCTTCGCGGGTTTGGTGCTTTCTCAGTCAAGCAACGGGATGCACGCGTCGGTCGAAATCCACGCACCGGCGAAACAGTTCAGGTCGAGGAAAAGCACGTGCCTTTCTTTAAGACGGGCAAGCTTTTGCGTGATCGGCTGAACGGAAAGGACTAATGCGTTACATTCGCTATGCTGTGATCGCCGCGTTTGCGGTGGTCTTGATTACCGTGTCGCTCGCCAACCGGTCGATGGTGACGCTCAAGGTTGTTCCTGATGAGCTGGGCAACCTGATCAACTTTAACCCAAGCCTGAACGTGCCGTTGTTTTTCGTGATCTTTGCAGGCGTTATTATCGGCCTCTGCCTTGGGTTTGCGTTTGAATGGCTGCGCGAACATAAGCACCGCGCAGAGGCGGCCACCAAAGGTCGGGAAGCGCGGCGTCTCGCACGAGAGAATGATCGCCTGCGCGACGAAAAGCACGAAGGCAAAGACGAAATTCTGGCGCTTCTCGACAAAACCGGCTGAGCGGGTTACGCCGCTGGCCGATGACACAGACCAAAGTCAAAATATGCGGGCTGAAAACGCCCCAGGATGTGGACGCCGTTGTTGCGGCGGGGGCTGATTTTTGCGGTCTGACGTTTGTGCCGAAATCCAAGCGTTTTATCAGCGTGGCGGAGGCGGCGGAGTTGTCACAGCTCGCGGCCCCTGATCTGACGCGCGTTGCGCTGACTGTGGATGCCGACGACGCGCTCTTGGACACGATCATGGGATCGGTTGGGATTGATATGATCCAGTTACATGGCCACGAAAGCCCCGAGCGTGTGGCTGCGGTCAAATCGCGGTATAACGTGCCAGTGATGAAAGCGGTTGGCGTGGCCGATGCGGCGGACGTGGCCGAGATCGCGCGCTACACGCCGGTGGCAGATTGGATTTTGCTGGATGCCAAGCCGCCCAAGGACGCCGCCGTGCCAGGCGGCAATGGGCTAAGCTTTGATTGGCGGTTGATTGCGGATGTCACGTGGCAAGTGCCCTGGATGCTCGCCGGTGGGCTGACCGAAGATACGGTTGGCGAAGCGATTGCGCGCACAGGTGCCAAAGTGGTGGATCTCGCGTCAGGTGTGGAAAGCGCGCCGGGCGTGAAGGATGCCGAAAAGGCGCGGCGCTTTGTGGCGGCCGCGCGGGCTTAACGGCGAATTAACCATGCTGCGGCTTGATGGGCCGTATGACAATTTTACCTGATTACCTCACGCCGGAACTATGGGTGCGCCAAGTTTTTGAATCGCGCGAAGCGTTGCGTGGCGGTGTGATCAAACGACAGATTCGCGACGTGGAGCGCTTGGTTGGGCGGGCGCGCTTTTTGTACGAAGTGGAAAGCCGCGGCTATCAGGCGGTGGAAAACGGGCGGCATTTCGTTGTGTTCTGCAATGGTGCGCCCATTCGACGGGTGCGGTGACAATCGCCTTCGAAGGCGATTGACCTGCGCGGATTTTACGCGGCGAAAAAGCGGTTTCGAAAC
>JABSSA010000032.1 GCA_013214665.1 Paracoccaceae bacterium | reverse complement strand
CGTGAGATGGTTCCTGTTCTTGCCGACGAAAGCACTGGTGTCACCCTGTCTGAAACCGGTGCGATCCTTCAGTATTTGGCAGAGCAAGAGGGAGCACTTACTCCAACTATCTCAGAGGGTGCTCAGCGAGCCTTATTCTTGAAAACGCTCTACTTCCTGTCGAACACGCTGCATGCCGATGCTCAAATCCAATACTACACCGAGCGATACGTTGGCGAAAGCCGAGCCGAAAGCGTGCGGCCGATCATCAAAAAACGTATGAGGTCACACTACCAGATCTTGGATGCTCAAATAGCAGACACCGGTGGGCCGTGGTTACTGGGCGCGAAATTGAGCGTTTGTGATTTTTATTTGGCTGGCTGCGTGCGTTGGTCGTTGGTCGCTCCAAGGCACGACCCGCTGGAGCGGGACGCAGTAACGTCGCTGCCAAATCTGCGAGCATTACTGGAATGCTTAGAGACGCGAGAGAGTGTCATCCGCGCTTTCGCGGCGGAAGACACACCCCGGTCCGCGTTCTTCTTGGACCCCATCCGATCAGAAAGAACCCGGAACGCAGGGAACATGCCTTGGGATGCAGCCTAATGCGCCAACAGGAACAACCAAACCAGTTTTGGAAATGATTGGCAGTTTATCTCAGAAGCCCATACTGGCCAAAGCCGTTGCAAGTCAGGACCTTCGCCACTCCATTCGCACTTCTGGAATGCCGTCAATCCCAGCAGCTCTTTCGCCGACGATAGCAAAGCCTTCGCGCTTATAGAACGCGTGCGCTTTGGTGTTTGCAGCATGGGACCAGAGTTGCAGCCAGTCACGCCCTTCTTTGACACGGTCCATCAGAACTTTTCCGACGCCCGTTCGTGGCAGGGTAGTGTAGAGGCCCATGACTTGGCTCTCTTCAACATTGAAAGACAGATAGCCCTTGATCGGCTTTCCAGCGACCCAGAACTCACGCAACGGAATACCGCTGCGGATCATATCTTCGATTGCGTCGCGTGAGTGATGGCGCGGCAGCCACTCCGAGGCATCGATCCAATCATTCACAATCTTGGAACACGCTTTTGCATCCTCGGTAGAGGCGCGTCTGATGTCGAAGTCGCTGTAGTTTTGAGGCATCGCCGGAAGCCTTCTCAAAAAATCGTCAGAATGTCGTTTTGTCTGATGTCCGAGGCCTGCTTATGAATCAACGCCCTGATCTCACGAAAGCCTAGAGTAACGATCCGAATTTCAGTTGCCGGACCCTCACATCCCGGATCGGTACATACCGTCTCGCGCACCGACACCAAACACTGAGCGCCGCCACCCAACCGCTCGCGCACCAATCGCTTGACCCGCTGTGTGTGCCAAAAGCCTTGGGCCTTGTGCTTGAGCATCGTCTGCACGGCTACCATCCGACTTCACGCAAAAGAATTGCCATCTGCGATCTGTCATTGTGCTCAGCGACCTCCGCGTGGGACTGGAAATTGCGCCAGAAACTGTCCTGCTTGGGGATTGCGACCGTTGTGAGGCCAAGGCTTCCCAGCCACCTGAGCAGATGATGCGGGTTTTGGAGTACGCTTTCGATGATTCCGGAACGGGTTGTGATAACCACCTCAGTCTCGCGCGATACCAAAACACCGTCTGTCCCGTCGGGGATTGCTTCTCCGCTTTCCAACGAAACAACTAACTCTGGCACGCCATAATGAACGCGATGGAAAAAGCCGGACATCATTGCCTCAGCGTGTGCACTGCAAACTCCAACCACAAGACCAATTCCAGCCTCCCGAAGCATAGCAAATCCGCCGCCATTTACGCGTGGATCGGGATCTTGAACGGCGCAAACCACACGCGAAATCCCTGCATCGATGATCGCGTCGGTACACGGTGGGGTTTTTCCCCAATGGCAGCACGGCTCCAGCGTCACAAAGAGAGTGGCTCCGTCTGCAACTTGACCGGCTTGTTCAATCGCCTTGCGCTCTGCATGGGGACGCCCTCCGGGATCGGTCGCAGCCTCACCAACAACGTTGCCGTCTTTCACAATCACGCAACCCACCGGCGGGTTGGGCCACACATGCCCCCGTACTTCGCGCGCCAAGCCCAAAGCGCGTTCCATCCAAGCTTGATCAGAGTTGGGTCGGATTGGGGACATCGCCATAGACTTCCATGGGATCAAAGGTCTTGTCGCTTTCGACAAATTGAAGCGGTTGCCCTGCGTGTTCAGCTGTTGGCACAGCGCGGTAGAAGCACGACATGTACCCCACGTGACAAGATGCCCCAGACCCAGCGACGGCTACCTTGAGCCAGACCGCATCTTGGTCATCATCAATTCGCGCCTCAACGACCTTCTGCACCAAACCAGACGTTGCGCCCTTGTGCCAAAGAACCTGCCGCGCACGGCTGAAGTAGTGGGCTTCACCCGTCTCAATGGTCAGCCTCAGGGCTGCCTCATTCATCCAGCCCAGCATCAGTACATCGCCGCTGTCCGCGTCAGTGGTGATGCATGGCAGCAACCCAT
>JABSSA010000319.1 GCA_013214665.1 Paracoccaceae bacterium | reverse complement strand
GACTTGAAAGGCAAGCGCGTCTTTACCTTCCCGACAGCGGGCCGGTTCCTCAGCCAGTTCGGCGTTGTGCCTGTGACATTGCCTTGGGAAGACATTGAAGTTGCGGTGCAAACCGGTGAGCTTGATGGCATCGCTTGGTCCGGCATTACCGAAGACTACACTGTCGGCTGGGCTGATGTGACGAACTACTTCCTGACCAACAACATCTCTGGTGCATGGGCCGGGTCGTTCTTTGCCAACATGGAGCGCTGGAACGAGTTGCCAGAAGATCTGCAGACGCTGTTCCGTGTCTGCTGTGATCAATCCCACTACTATCGCCAGTGGTGGTACTGGGGCGGCGAAGCCAACCTGCGCGTCAATGGTACGAAAATGGAACTGACATCCATTCCAGATGAGGAATGGTCACAGGTTGAAAATGCCGCCGTTGCCTTCTGGGATGAGGTCGCTGCCGAAGGTCCGGTACAGGCCAAGGTCGTCGACATCTTCCGTAAGTATAATGCTGATATGCAGAAAGCCGGTCGGCCCTACCGCTACGGCTAACCAAAATAGGCGTCCCGGGTTAAGGCTCGGGGCGCATAGCTGAGACACCACAATGGACCCCCATCGCATGACCTTTGAAGAGATCAAATCGCAGATCGCCGCAGGCGAGATTGATACCGTGCTGACCTGCATCGTGGACATGCAAGGACGCTTGATGGGCAAACGTTTCCACGCCGAGGCATTCTTGGAAATAGCCGAGGATGAGACCCATTGCTGCAACTATTTGCTTGCGACTGATCTAGAGATGGCCACGCCTGATGGTTACGCCTCGACATCATGGGAGGCTGGGTACGGCGACTACATTATGAAGCCCGACCTCAGCACAATCCGTCCCGTTCCCTGGCTGGAAGGGACAGCAATGGTGCTGTGTGATGTCCTGGATCATCATACGCACAAGCCGGTTCCGTTCGCACCGCGTGAGGTGCTGAAGCGTCAAATCGCGCGCGCCAAGGCGATGGGGTTTGATCCGATCATGGCCACCGAATTGGAGTTTTTCCTTTTCCAAGGCACCCATGATGAGATTGCGGCAAGCGGCTTCGACCTAAAGCCGATCAGCCATTACAATGAAGATTACCACATCTTTCAGACCTCAAAGGAAGAACCTGTGATGCGCCCCATCCGCAATCACCTGCGGAGCATGGGCATTCCGGTGGAAGGCTCAAAGGGAGAGGCCGAAGCGGGTCAGGAAGAATTGAACATTAAATATGCTGATGCGCTGTCCACAGCGGATCACCACACCATTGCCAAACACGGCATCAAGGAGATCGCGCATCAAAAGGGTTTTGCCGCGACATTTTTGCCAAAATGGCATGCAGACCGCGTTGGATCAGCGGCGCATGTCCATCAGTCCCTTTGGAAGGATGGCACAAATGCGTTTTACGACGCCGAAGCGCCATTGGCCAAATCCGAACTGATGGATCACTACATGGCTGGGCTGTTGACATATGCGCCTGACATCACGGTTTTTCTGGCCCCCTACATCAACAGCTACAAGCGGTTCGCCAAGGGCAGTTTCGCCCCCACCCAAGCGGTTTGGTCGATCGACAACCGGACCGCTGCCTTCCGCCTTTGTGGCGATGGGACGAAGGCTGTACGGGTCGAATGCCGCACGCCTGGGGCGGATATGAACCCCTATCTTGCAATGGCCGCGATGCTGGCCGCCGGGCTGAAGGGGATTAAAGAGAAACTCGACCTTCCAGCACCGTTCAAAGGTGATGCGTATGCAGATGATGACGCCAACCACATCCCAAGAACCTTACGAGATGCGCGCGAAGCATTGCTGGCCTCAGACATGCTGAAAGAGACGTTTGGCGAAGAAACCGTCACCCATTATGCCCGTGCGGCCGAATGGGAGATTGAAGAGTTTAACCGCGTCGTCACGGACTATGAAATCGCAAGGGGCTTTGAAAAAGCATGAGCACACTGACCTGTATTTCACCGATTGATGGGGCAGTCTTTGCCACACGCGAAACGCTCAGCCGCGCGGCTGCCGAGGACGTGATTGCAAATGCTCGCGCCGCGCAATCGGCATGGGCGGCACGCCCGTTGCAGGACCGTATTGATCTGGTCATGGCCGGGGTCGCCGCGATCGGTGCGATGAATGACGACATCGTGCCGGAACTGGCGCAGATGATGGGCCGCCCGGCCAGGTATGGCGGAGAATTCGGTGGGTTCGAAGAACGCGCCAGCCACATGGCCGATATCGCCAAAGATAGCCTTGCCGATATCGAGGTGGGCGAGGATGCGACCTTCAAACGCTACATCAAGCGGGTTCCTCATGGCGTCGTCTTCGTCGTCGCCCCTTGGAACTATCCTTACATGACCGCGATCAACACGGTTGCGCCCGCGTTGATCGCAGGCAACACGGTGATCTTGAAACACGCCACGCAAACCCTCTTGGTGGGTGAACGTATGGCGCGCGCCTTCCACTCGGCTGGGGTGCCAGCGGATGTGTTCCAGAACGTGTTTCTGGACCATGACACGACGTCTGCGCTGATTGCCGAAAACAGCTTTGATTTTATCAACTTCACCGGCTCTGTCGGCGGCGGCGCGGCCATGGAATGCGCAGCAGCGGGCACGTTCACCGGCGTGGGGACCGAGCTTGGTGGCAAGGATCCCGGCTATGTGATGGACGACGCAGACCTTGAGGCCGCTGTCGACACGCTGATCGACGGGGCGATGTTCAACTCTGGCCAATGCTGTTGTGGGATCGAACGTATCTATGTGCATGAAAGCCTGTTCGCATCCTTTGTCGAAAAGGCCGTCGCCATTGTGAAGGGCTACAAGCTGGGCAATCCGCTGGATCCGGGCACCACGCTTGGTCCGATGGCGCATAAACGCTTTGCCGATGAGGTGCGGTCTCAAATTGCGGAGGCTGTTGCATCGGGCGCAACCGCTCATATCGACACCTTCGCTGAAGACGATGGCGGTGCCTACCTAAGCCCGCAAATCCTGACGAATGTGACCCACGACATGCGCGTGATGCGCGATGAAAGCTTTGGCCCGGTTGTCGGGATCATGCCGGTCAAGGACGATGCAGAAGCGATCCGGCTCATGAATGACAGTGAGTTTGGGCTGACCGCCAGCCTTTGGACCAAAGACCTGGACCGGGCTGCCGCTGTTGGGGATCAGATCGAAACCGGCACCGTGTTTATGAACCGCGCCGATTATCTTGATCCGGGCTTGTGTTGGACGGGTTGCAAGAACACAGGGCGCGGCGGGGGACTATCCGTCATTGGCTATCAGAACCTGACCCGCCCCAAATCCTACCATCTCAAGAAAGTCACATCATGAGCCTTGCCGCCAACTGGTCTTACCCCACCGCAATTCGTTTTGGTGCGGGGCGCATTTCTGAATTGGCAGACGCCTGCAAGGCTGCCGGACTATCGAAACCGCTTCTGGTCACGGATCGGCGGTTGGCGTCTTTACCGGTCACAGCCCGTGCGCTTGACGTGCTGGAGGCCGGCGGTTTGGGGCGTGCCGTCTTTGCGGACGTGGACCCGAACCCAAACGAAAAGAACCTTGCCGCCGGTGTCGCTGCATTCAAAGCAGGGGATCATGATGGCGTGATTGCCTTTGGCGGAGGGTCCGGCCTTGATCTGGGGAAAATGGTCGCCTTCATGGCGGGTCAAACACGTCCGATCTGGGATTTCGAGGACATAGGGGATTGGTGGACCCGGGCGGATGCTGATGCGATCTTTCCCAACATTGCCGTGCCGACCACTGCAGGGACGGGTTCGGAGGTTGGCAGGGCGAGTGTCATCACCAATTCCGAAACGGAAGAGAAAAAGATCATCTTCCATCCCAAAGTACTGCCTTCGATTGTCATCTGCGACCCAGAGCTGACCGTCGGCATGCCGCCATTTATCACCGCAGGCACTGGGCTTGATGCGTTCGCGCATTGTGTCGAGGCGTTCTCGTCGCCCCACTACCACCCCATGAGCCAAGGCATCGCGCTGGAAGGTATGCGGCTGGTGATCGAGAACTTGCCAATCGTCTACAAAACACCCGACACTATCGAAGCCCGCGCGAACATGATGTCAGCCGCTATGATGGGGGCAACGGCGTTTCAAAAGGGCCTGGGCGCGATACACGCGCTGAGCCACCCAATCGGTGCAATGCATCACACTCACCACGGAACCACCAACGCGGTATGTATGCCTGCTGTGCTGCAATTGAACGCGCCCGAGATCCGCGATCGTTTCGACCGAGCCACGGGATATCTGGGGATTGACGGCGGATTTGACGGGTTTTGTGCGTTTGTCGACGCGTTCAACGCAGACCTTGGCGTACCCAAGAGGCTGTCTGATCTGGGCGTGAGTGATCCGAATATGGACCGATTGGTGGCAAGCGCCTTGGCCGACCCAAGCTGCGGCGGCAACCCGGTGGAACTGACGGAGATCAATCTGAGAATGCTCTTTACAGAAGTCCTGTAACGGCCGGTATTATCGTCGTATTGCCGAACTGGCATTGAAGCCCATCAAGAAATTTCAGTGCTGCGTGCGCGCGCAGCGAAAAAACTGAATTCACAGTTTGGGCTCGTTTGTTGAGTCAGCTGTGCGCAGTATGAACGGCTGCATTGGGGAAATGCGATCTCGCGACCAATTCCTCACAAAATAACAAAATGTAAATTTCCTGCTGTTTTGCCCTAAACCACTGAATTCATTGAACGCCAGAAAACGGTCGCTCTGCCCATCAGGTGGCAACATAACGTAGCAAGCTCGTTGAGCAAAAAACGTTATATTGCAGTGGATTGGCGGTGGATCGATGAAACAAGCAAAGGTGCTGACGGACACAGAGCTCAAACGTGTGTTGGCCATTTGTGTCACAATGCAGAACGGCAAGCGCAACAGGTTGATGCTCATGCTGTCCCACTACGCTGGCATGCGTGTGGGCGAGATCGCTTCGCTCAAATGGGCAGATGTGCTGGATCGTGACCACAAACCAAAAGCGATGTTCTACCTTAAGGCAGAGAACACCAAAGCCAAGGAGGCGCGGCAGGTGCATCTGAACGCCAAGCTGCAAAGGGAGCTCACAACCTATTGGGCACAGCTGGATCGGGGGAAGAAACTGG
>JABSSA010000318.1 GCA_013214665.1 Paracoccaceae bacterium | reverse complement strand
TGGTCTGCGCCACGGGCAACGGCACGGCGGCGGCCATCGCGCCTGAGCTGTTTGAACGGATGGGCGTAGAGGTCGTGCACAGCCACACGGAGCTGGATTACACCTTCCCCAACTACAACCCCAATCCCGAAGCGATGGAAATGCTGCACGACATGGCCGACAGCGTGAAAGCCAGCGGTGCCGATATGGCTCTGGGCTTTGACGGCGATGGCGACCGCTGTGGCGTGGTGGATGATGAGGGTGAAGAGATCTTTGCCGACAAGGTCGGCGTGATCATGGCCCGTGATCTGGCCAAGATTTACCCCGGCTCCACCTTTGTAGCGGATGTGAAATCCACCGGCCTCTTTGCCTCTGACCCGGCGCTGCAGGAACATGGGATCAAAGCGGATTACTGGAAAACCGGGCACAGCCATATGAAGCGCCGCGTAAAGGAAATTGGCGCGCTGGCGGGCTTTGAGAAATCCGGCCACTACTTTTTGGCCGAACCCATCGGGCGCGGCTATGACTGCGGCATGCGGGTCGCGGTTGAGATCTGTAAGCTGATGGACCGCAACCCGGAAATGAAAATGTCTGACCTGCGCCGCGCGCTGCCGCAGACATGGTCCACGCCGACCATGTCGCCTTATGCCGCGGATACCGAGAAATACGATATCCTCGCCCGTCTGGTCGACAAGCTGGTCGCCAAACATGAGGCCGGCGACACAATCGCGGGACGCGCTATCAAAGAGGTGGTCACCGTCAACGGCGCGCGCGTGATCCTCGACAATGGCGGCTGGGGGCTGGTGCGGGCCTCGTCCAATACGCCAAACCTGGTTGTGGTCTGTGAAAGCCCCGAAAGCGAGGCCGAGATGCGCGCTATCTTTGCCGACATTGACGCCGTGATCCGCACCGAACCGGGCGTTGGCGACTACGACCAGACCATTTGATCCAAGGCGCTACGGGGCCACGCGGCCCCATGACCGCAGTGCCAAAGGCTTTCGCCCGCAGACTGCTTTGGAGCAGAGCGGGGAAAGCAAATCTGTGTCTGAGTATAACAGAACGGCGCCGTTCCACATTGACAGGCCAATGGTTCGGGGAGTGTGCTTTCGCGCCCCGATCCGTCGTATTCCCGGAAATGCGATGGAAACGCGAGACGGTCATCCCACATCACCAAGGCGATGTCTTGTTGCAGCGGGGTGTCCGCCACGTGCCAGCGCGTCGGGTTTTAGGGCCGATGCGTTAACGATCTCTTGGACCACCGTACGCTGCCCACCCCGCACCTGCGATACGCACCGCGCCCAAGGCGCTTCGAAGCGCCTTGCCCGCGCTAAACCGCATGGGGGCGCAACGCCTCCACCTCCGCCCGATAGGGCTCGGCGGTTGCGGGCAGATCGGGCACGATCACCGCGTCTTGGTATTTCAGTTGGCGCACCAACACTGGCACCAATCGGCGGAACGCAGCAAAGATCGAAGGCTCAGGCGCAGGCAGATCATGTTTGATCAGGGCGTGCAGCCGAGGCAGGTGGTAATAGGGCACCATCGTGAACATGTGATGCTCCACATGGTAATTCATGTTGAGATACACAAACCGCGTGACCGGGTTCATCAACACCGTCCGTGTGTTAAGCCGGTGATCGGTGACATTCTCGGCCAGCCCCAGATGCTGCAACAGCCCCGTCATCACGTGGTGCCACGCCCCGTAAAGCCGGGGCAGGCCGATCACCATCAACGGCAGCCAAGAGCCCAGAACCACCGCAACCCCAATCGTCGTCGCGTAAATGGCCAGCCAGATGCGCGCAATACAAACGATCTTGGCGCGGTCCGCGTCGCGCACATACATCGCCTCTTCCGGGTGGATCGCGCCGGAAGCGTGCAAAACCATCCGCTTCATCAGGGTCCAGGCGTCGACCAGCCCCAGGATGTTCAACACGATCCGCATCAAATCCGGCGGACGCATCGCCACAATCTCGGGATCACGCCCGACGATGATCGTATCGGTGTGATGGCGCACGTGGCTGGCGCGCCAGACGATCGGATTGCGCATCAACATGAAGCTGGCGAGGTGATAGACCACATCGTTCATCCACGCGGTTTTGAACGCGGTGCGATGCCCGCATTCATGCCACCGGGCATCCGAGGCAGAGCCATAAAGCACACCATAGACAAACCAGAACGGCAGCGATGCCCAAGACGGCCAAAGCCAGATGCCAAACCCCGCACAGACGATCATCAGGCCCAACCACAGCGCGGTGTCGCGTGCGGCAATGGCGTCTGATTTCTCCATCAGCGGTCTGATATCGGCGGGATCCATCTTGGTGCGATACCACGCCGGGTTTGCGAGGCCGGATTGGGCGGCCTCTG
>JABSSA010000317.1 GCA_013214665.1 Paracoccaceae bacterium | reverse complement strand
GAAGGCGGCAATGAAGCGTGGCGGAAAATAGAAGGCGCGCCGCGGTGGGATACGCGCGACAAACCGTGGTTTGGTCACTCTGAAAGCCTATGGGTGTGCCCGACCGCGCCAAGCCTTGAGAGCAACGCAACTGTTTGGCTGATACGGCGGTTCATCGATCGGAACGCGCTGTTTTTGTGTGTTTCCGCCAAAGAGGTCTCCGGCGTCGCAGACCGGTTTGGAGCACCCCCTATCGTTGAAATATCGGGCAGTCTCTTTGAGGAGCACCTGAGTGCATTTGGATTACACTCCCCCGCGTTGTCCCAGCTTGCGATGATGTTTGCCAAGGCGCGTGAACCAAGGCATACCGCCTCTGAAACCCTCCCTGATCTGGCAGGCCTCGTGCACATGATGCATCACACAGCCAATACGCACCATGATGCGCTGCACCAGTTTCTGCCGATCTGTGACGCGCTCTATTTTCACGCCCTAACTACAGCGAGAGCCGCAACATGACCCCCCCGAGTTGGACAGAGATGCTTCATGCCTTTGGGCGCATCGGGCTTTTGTCATTTGGCGGCCCGGCTGCGCAAATCGCGTTGATGCACGAAACGCTGGTCGAGCGACATAAGTGGCTTGATGAAAAGGCGTACTTGAGCGCGCTGTCGCTCTGTATGTTGTTGCCAGGTCCCGAGGCGATGCAACTGGCCACCTACGCGGGATGGCGGCTGAAAGGCGTCTTGGGCGGTTTACTTGCTGGGTTGCTGTTTGTGATCCCCGGCGCGATTTGCATTGCGGCGCTGGCGGCGCTCTATCTGAACTTTGGCCAATTGCCCTTGGTTCAAGCGGCTTTTCTCGGCGTGAAAGCCACCGTGATCATCATCGTGTTTCAGGCCCTTAGAAAACTTGCCGCAAAGGCGCTCACCGGAGGGCTACAATACGGACTGGCCGTCTTGGCTTTCGCTGCAATTTTTGCCCTTGCCGTCCCTTTTCCTTTGGTCGTTATCGCCGCGGGCGTGATCGGCGCCGTCACCTTCACCGGATCGTCTGACCACGACACGGAACTGGCCTCCCCCCGCGCCCGGCCGCTTTTCACGTTTATCTGTTGGGGCGGACTGTGGTCTCTACCCTTTGTGCTGGTCTGGCTTTTGGGCGACGCTTTCTTGCTAGACGTCGCAACCTTCTTTTCCAAACTGGCCGTCGTCACATTCGGCGGTGCTTATGCCGTCTTGGCCTATATGACCCAACAGGTCGTGCAGGATCTAAACTGGATCACGACGCCACAAATGATTGACGCGCTTGGTCTCGCCGAAACAACACCGGGACCGCTGATCCTTGTGACCGAATTCGTTGCAATCCTCGCGGGCGCGGCCAAGGGTGGCTTGGCCTATGGCATTCTGGCTGGAGTGATCTCGCTGTGGGTTACCTTTGTACCCTGTTTTTTGTGGATATTCCTAGCCGGGCCGTATGTGGAGCGTATTGACGCCTACCCAAGACTTTCCGCGGCGTTGAAGGCCATCACGGCGGCGGTTGTCGGTGTCATCTTGAACCTGTCGGTTTGGTTTGCCCTGCATGTTCTCTTTGGCACCGTCTCGACTAATGTGATCGGACCGATTCCGGTACCTGACTTTGGATCGCTTAATTTTGCGGCCATCGGCCTGACTGCCCTCGCAGGATGGTTGATTTTGCGGCAAAAAATGGGACTGATCGCTGTTTTGGCCATTTCTGCAGCAGCCGCAGCAGGCATTGGAGCGTTTGGTGTGGGCTAAATTGTGTCTCAGACCTTTTCAAGAACAGCAAACCCTCTATGCTGCGGCCAACGATAGGAGACCAAATGAGCCGCAGCATCGATTATGGGAATTTGATGCATGAGGCGATGCGCAGCCTCATTCGCAAGGTTTTGCTGGACGTCCAGGAAAATGGACTTCCGGGGTCGCACCATTTTTTCATCACGTTCAACACATCACATCCGGATGCAGAGCTGGCCGATTGGCTATCTGATCGCTACCCAACTGAAATGACAGTGGTCATGCAGCATTGGTACGACAATCTGGAAGTGACGGACACGGGCTTTTCTATCACGTTGAACTTTGGCGACGCGCCAGAGCCGCTGTATATCCCCTATGACGCAATCAAGACCTTTGTGGATCCGTCCGTTGAGTTCGGGTTGCGGTTTGAGGGGCAAGAAGACGAGGTCGAAGACATCATCGGCCCTGCGGCAGTTCCAACGCCAATGCCCACACCGCCAAAAGCGGTCGAGGAAGAGCCACCTGCTAAAAAACCGGAAGGGGATGCCGAAGTCGTCTCCCTCGACAGCTTTCGCAAGACGTGAAACGCAGTCTTAGCGGGCCAGCACGAGAGGGCTCACAGACACTGCGCGGTCTGCTAGGGTTTATTGCTTAACCAAGAATGTCGACACCGACCGCAGCGGCTCGCCATTTTTGATGATCTGAAAATTCAGGTTCAAACCACCTTCCGCAAGGGTACGGTCATATTGCTGCATCTCGTAGCCACCGTCATCTGTGACATAAAGCGAATAGACGGTCAGTGTATCATCAATGATCTGGGCCCAGACATATGGTTCCCCTTTCATCGGGTCGAGCTGTACCGCGTGACCAAAGATGTTCTTTTTCTGCGCAGCCGCAAAAATCCCCTCGCGCGCGCTTGGTTTAAAGTCGATCTCGTATGATTTGGTTTTCAAACTGCCATCGGCCCGGCGGGTTCCCGACGTCCAGTTGACTGAAAAACCTTCGCTGGTCTCATCGATCGCAACACTCATATTGCGCGCCTGTGCGGTCCCATCAGCGCGCAAAATCTGGGCCATGCCTTCGTAATCCCCCACAAATCTCGCGATATCGGCCAATGACAATGTGGCCATCATGAAAAGTGCAGCACAGGCAGAGACGCCAACATAGATGGGTCGGAAAACGAACATAATAAATAAACCTCAAGCTCTTTCTACAGACTAATGTAGGAAGCCAACCGCCGCACGACAAATCTGATGAAAAACATGTGACAATAGACGCCGATTGCACGCCAGCCAGCGGGCAGGTAATCACGGCACATATTTCGATTAGACGGAGACCCTCATGGCCGACACGCGCACAGAAACCGATAGTTTTGGACCTCTGGAAGTCCCATCAGACAAGTATTGGGGCGCGCAGACACAGCGTTCGATCATGAACTTCCCGATCGGTTGGGAAAAGCAGCCTGTCGCCATCGTGCGCGCTTTGGGCGTCATCAAACAGGCGTGCGCCGAGGCCAACATCGCGCTTGGCAAGATTGACGCGGACAAAGGCGCCGCCATTGTTGAAGCCGCGAGCGAGGTTGTGGCAGGCAAGCTGGACGACAATTTCCCGCTGGTCGTTTGGCAGACCGGGTCAGGCACCCAATCGAACATGAACGCCAACGAAGTGATCGCGAACCGGGCGATTGAAATACTGGGCGGTGTGATGGGGTCAAAAGATCCGGTGCACCCCAACGATCATTGCAACATGGGACAATCCTCAAACGATACCTTCCCGACCGCTATGCATATCGCCACCGCGATGACTGCACGCGATGTGTTGCTGCCGGGGCTACGCAAACTTCATGCGGCGCTGGAAAAGAAAGTGGCCGAGTTTGACGGGATCATCAAAATCGGTCGGACGCACACGCAAGATGCGACGCCTCTGACACTGGCACAGGAATTTTCCGGTTACACGCATCAGGTCGCTATGGGCATCGCCCGCGTCGAAGGCGCCCTGCCCCGGATTTATGAACTAGCACAAGGCGGCACCGCTGTTGGCACCGGCCTGAACACCACCAAGGGCTGGGACACCACGGTTGCGGCCAACATGGCCAAGATCACCGATTTACCCTTTGTCACCGCGCCCAACAAATTCGAAGCTCTGGCCGCGCATGACGCGATGGTCGAAATGTCCGGCGCGCTGAAAACCGTTGCGGCCTCATTGTTTAAGATCGCCAACGACATTCGCCTTTTGGGTTCGGGCCCGCGCTGTGGTTTGGGTGAGCTGGTGTTGCCTGAAAACGAACCCGGCAGCTCGATCATGCCCGGCAAGGTCAACCCGACCCAGTGTGAAGCCCTGACGCAAGTTTGCGCCCATGTCATGGGCAACGACGCGGCCGTCGGCTTTGCCGGCAGTCAGGGGCATTTTGAGCTCAACGTTTATAAACCGATGATGAGCTACAATGTTCTGCAATCCATGCAGTTGATCGGGGATGCCTGCAGCGCCTTTACCGACAATCTGATTGATGGGCTCCGTGCGGATGAGACGCGCATCGACAAGTTGATGCGTGAATCCCTGATGCTTGTGACTGCATTGGCGCCTGAGATCGGGTACGACAACGCAACAACCGTCGCGAAAACCGCACATAAAAACGGCACCACTCTCAAAGAGGAGGCCATTGCACTTGGCTTTGTCGACGCAGAAACCTTTGACCGCGTTGTGCGCCCCGAACAGATGATCGGCCCAAAATGAGTAAGCCGGTCAATCTCAGGCAATACCGCAAGGCCAAAGCCCGAGATGACAAACGTGCCAAAGGCTCCGCGAATGCGGCGGCCTTTGGTCTTACCAGAGAGCAAAAAACTGTCGCACAGATAGAAAATGCACGTATTGGTAAGAATTTGGACGGAAAAGCCCTGCAAACACCATCTGACGACACAAAACCAGGCCCAGAAACGCCACATTCCGATGGCACTAAAGACCCTGGTTAATCAGTAAATGGCAGGTACGATGTTTGAGAAGACGGATTCAGAGAAAGCCGCGCGCATGCGCGTGAGAAATTTACGCAGATCACGGCGTTATATTGCCGCAAACCAAGGCGCTCTGGCCCGTCTTCTTAATGCCTATTTCGGCATGGAAGCATCTCAGCCTACCCGCGCGTTCTGGACGGAAGTATGAGCCAGCGACCGCAGAAACATTCCCTCACTCTGCAAGGTCACCGCACTTCTATTTCGCTTGAGCCAGAATTCTGGCAAGCCTTCCGGGATATCGCCCGTGAAAAAGGCATGCCGCTCAACGCTCTGGCCTCAGAAATTGATGTATCGAGGCAAGGCGACATTGGCCTTGCCTCTGCCATTCGGCTTTACGTTCTCACAACGCTACAAGCCCGGCTTAAAGATCAGACAGACGCCTGATAAATCTTGTCGATATTGCCACCAAGGGCTGCGTTAAACGCCTCATCCGACATGGATTTTTGCAAGCCCTCAGTCAACGCCCGGCTAAAGCTTGCGATCATCTTGGGGTTTTGCGACAGGCGCGCGCAGGCATCCTCAGTCGAATATCCGCCCGACAAAGCGACAACGCGCAGCACCTGCGCATGATCGGCCAACTCATCGTAATGGCCCGCAACTGATGGGATCGTCAGCTTCAGCATCACCTCAGCTCCCGAAGGCAAGCTATTGAGATGACGGGCTAATGCGTCTTTCAGCATGGCTTCGGCTTCGGCTTTGGAGCCTGAGTTGATATTCACCTCGGGCTCGATAATTGGGACCATACCGGCCTCACGAACCGTGTTTGCCACTTCCATCTGGTTGGCCACAATCGCCTCGATACCGTCCGCATTCGCCTCATGAATGACCGACCGCTCTTTGGTGCCGTAAATCCTCATCTCATGCGCACGCGCCAACGTTTCTGGCAGGCCAGGAATGGGTTTCATCACTTGCACATCGTTCGCGGTCTCTTCCAACCCTTTGTCGATCTTGAGAAACGGCACAACGCCCAAACGCCCCCACAGGTATTCAGGGACGCTGACACCGTCGATCTTTTCGCCCAATGTGCGCTCAAAAAGGATTGCGCCAATGATCTTGTCTGAGGAAAAGTCAGGCGCCTCTATGATCCGCGCCCGCATGGCCTGCATCTCGGCAAACATTTCGACGTCGCCGTTGTACTCGTCTGGCGTAACACCATAGAGGCCAAGCGCCTTGGGCGTAGAGCCACCGCTTTGATCCAACGCGGCCACAAAGCCCTGCCCGGTCATCATCTGTGTTCTCATCTGCGCGAAATCAGCCATGTCCTATCCTTTGATTCTTGTTTGTCATGAGTTCTATCCAACCTTGACCTGTGCACCACATTGTTTGCGTTAACGCCGCTCCAACCGCAGCCAAATTCCGTGTTTTGCCCGCACCGTCAGGTGCGCAACCGGCACCGGCGTGCGCCCGTCGACAGCTGTGATGCGAAAATCCTTAAGAATGCGTGCCAACAACAACCCGCCCTCCACCATTGCAAAGCCCGCGCCCGTGCACACACGCGCGCCAGCCGAAAACGGCATATAAGCATCCCGCGCGCGCTCCTTGCCGTTGGGCGTGTGCCACCGGCCTGGATCAAAGGCATCTGGATCATCCCAAAGCTGCGTGTGACGATGCAAATGCCAAGGCGACAGCACAAGCTGGCTGCCCCGCCGGATGCGGCGATCGCGAAAGGCCTCCGTCTGCGTCGCTTCGCGCACCATCATAGGCACCGGGGGATAAAGCCGCAGGGTTTCGCGAAACACGTCACGGGTGACCGGCAGTTTGGACATGAGCGCAAAATCACAGCGCTCAAGCGCCTGTGCTTCGGTTGCGATCTTTTCCTGCCAGTCGGGGTAAAGCGCCATTAGATAGAGCGCCCAAGCCAGGGCTGACGCGCTGGTTTCGTGGCCGGCGAGAAAAAAGATGGCAACCTGATCCACCATTTCCTCTTTGGAAAATCGCGCGCCTGTGTCCGGATCGGGGGTGGTCATGATTTTCGTGGCCAGATCATCCGGTGCGGTGCCTGCCTCGATCTGCCCCATCCGCTCTTCGGTCAGAGTGGTGATCAAGCTGCGTATCCGGGCCGCAGCGGCGCGAGTTTCTTTGCGGAAAGGGCGTGGCATCCACGCAGGCAGAGGCACAAACGCCGCGATATTCAGGATCGGCTGCGTGCGCTGATAGGTTCGAAATTCTTCGAAAACACGGCGCGCAATCTCTGTCTCAATAGGTATGGAAAACAGCGTGCGAAAAATCACATCTGCGGCGGCGTGACTGGTTTCCTGTTCTATTTCAATGGCCTGCCCCGTGTGTTCGTGCAGCCGTTCTACGCAATTATCTGCGGCAGCCCACATCGCGGGAAACACCTCTCGCAGGCGCCCCCCTTCGAAAGCCGGGTCAATGATACGCCGCTGACGTTTCCAAACCTCGCCATTGGTGAGAAAAACGCTCTGCCCCAAAAGCGGCCGCAATCCTTCGCTGATCCGGTCCGATTTTGGAAAATCGTCAGGCCGGTCTTTCAAGATGGTCTGAACCAACTCGGGCTGATTGATCATGTAACTGCGGAAAAACGCCGTCCGAAATTCGGCCATCCACGCCCGGTAAAGCCGCGCGGGCTGGGCCGACAGGATGTCTTGCCGGAAAAGGCGCGCGTACTGCCACAAAGACACGCGGTCCGGGCGGCTTGGCGGCTTGGGCGGGATCATGCGGCCATCGAGGTGAATTTTGACACTGCCTTTTCCAAACGGGATTTTGACGGCGCACGGCCGTCATACCGCCGCCCAAGCGTTTTGGGGCCAGCGGTGATCTGAAAATAATCGTAGTCCTTTGGCCGGTCAAAGGCACAAAGGTATTGAAAATGCAGCCGAAAGAAACGCCAGCGTAGTTCTTTCCAGCGCGCAGGCGACAGCGATTGCGTGAAGGCCGCGGAAAAAACCAACGGCCAGCGTTTGTTATCTGGTGCCACGCCGCTGACCGAGACCGGGTCGCAAAGCGCAAAGGCGCAGCCGTCCCCCGGAGCGGTGACGTCGACCCAGGCCAACTCCGCGCGTTGCGACAGGAAATGCAAATCAGCCCGCAGCCGATGGGCTTCGGGCAGGAAGGACACCATCGGCACCACCTGACCCAATGACAGGAACGACAACGCCGGCCCATGCGACGGCACGCGGCCAGCGCGGATCAGGTCAGACAAGATCGACACAGCGAGATGCGCGCCAGAGGAATGGCCAACCACCAGAACTTCGTCGATGCCTTCGGTTAAGGCGCGGGCGATGACATCTGCAAATTCTGACATCCGCGCCTCAAGCTCAGGCGGGTTTTTTCCTTTGGTTGCAGCGGAATAAGCGTAGTCATGCATAAGGTAATAAGCAAAGAACCGGCCATCCTTAGCCCGAAACCAGCGCAACACTTGCCAACCCAAAACCGCTCCGACAAGCGCGCCAATCCACGCGCCGTAAACTGGCCAACCAAAGCCCCCGAGCAATGCACCGGCCAAAACCAGACACAGTGCAAGCGCCAGCTGCGCCAACAACATTCCAACAGGGTACAACGCCGCAATGATGGGGCCTTTACGCAGCCGCATCAGACGGAACAGCGCGCCGCTGGAGATGTAGATCCAAGCCGTTTGCGCCAGCAGCCGATAGCTGTGCAAAATGGACCCATCCATGCTGGTACGCACGATATCGGACCAGACCAGAACATCGAATTGGGTCTGTGTTTCGACACCCTCAATCGTGGCATCCACATGCCAACCGTAGTGTTCTGATTTACCGGGCTTGGCCTGTAACCCTATGGTGTAGTTCGATATATCTGCCTGAGCAGCACTCTCTTTCCGATACAGTTCGCGGTAGCGGCGCGGATGAATCGGATCATAGCCGGGTATGTAAAACACCCGGCGCTGATGCACGGAATTGTCAGGCGGCCTGCTCATGCCGATTGTGACCTATGGTTCGTTTTCCGCAGACTAGCGTGAAAACGTGGCCACGTTAAGGCGGTTCACCCCAAAAGCGCGAGTGCGGGGAACTGTTCCAGCAACCAATAGGAGAACCAGGTGAACGCTCCGGTCAGCATCGCAACCCCCACCAAGAGCAGCAAAAGGCCCATGGCGCGTTCAATTGTGTGCATGTGACGCTTGAGGCGGTTCATGATGCCCACAGCGCGTGTCATGAACATTGCAGCCAGAAGGAACGGAATGCCAAGACCCGCAGCGTAAATGGCCAAAAGCACAGTGCCCCGCGCGACCGATGCCTCGGACGCGGCAAGTGACAGGATCGCGCCAAGCTGTGGGCCGATGCACGGGGTCCAGCCAAAGGCGAATGCCAGCCCCAGAACATACGCTCCGAACGAGGAACCACCCCGGTCGCCCGCGTCCATCCGCGCTTCGCGGTCGAGGAAGGGAATACGAAAGACGCCCAGGAAATGCAGGCCGAAGACCATGACAACGGCGCCTGAAATCTGGGTGAAAAGCGTCTGATTTTGCAGGAAAAATGCACCAAACGCAGAGGCCGTAAAGCCAAGGATCAGAAAGACAGTCGACAATCCCAGTACAAAAAAGAGCGCAGGGACAGTTGCCTTATTGGTCGGGCGTTCTGCATCCGTCAACTCGCCCATCGACACGCCTGACATATAGGCCAGATAGGGCGGCACAATGGGCAAGACGCAAGGCGACAGGAACGAGATAAGCCCCGCCACAAGTGCGATGAACATGGCGGGCAAGAGGCCCGCGTCGATGATATCAATTCCGATCATGAGCCTCCCTTACGCGATCCCTGCGGGGCCGTCACGCACGCGGCGGTCACAATGATGTGGACATGTTGTAACCTGCGCACTATGGCCCTGCGCCATGAGCGATGACACACACACATTAGATGCGATTGGCCTGCTGTGCCCCCTGCCCGTTTTGAAGGCGCGCAAACGGCTCCAGGCACTAACCCAGGGCGAGAGCCTGACCGTGTTGGCCGATGATCCCGCCGCCGTGGTGGATGTGCCCCACTTCTGTCATGAGGCGGGGCATGAGTTGGTCAGCACGGCCACCGATGGGCCTGTTATGACCTTTGTGATCCGCAAGGGCTGAGCCGACTTTTTGGCGATACACAGCCTGTGCACAGGCTGTGCACCGATTGTATGACGTTTTGTATGATCCACGCCTAGGCTGATCCAAGGCAGGACAAGAAAAAAGGCAGCGCGAGTGCGCTGCCTTTTCTGTGTTATCGTCCCAAGGACCACCAGCCGCGCCGCTTTGGCTTGGCAGGTTCCGGCTCTTTTTCCGCTGCTGGTTCGGGCGTTGGTTCAGGCGCTGGTTCTGGTTCCGGAGCAGGCTCTGGCTCAGGCGTCGGTTCCGGCGTAGGCTCAGGCACAGGTTTCGGCTCTGGCGCAGGCGTCTCGGAGGCTTCGGTCTCTTCCGCCTCTTTGACGGCTTTCGGTGTAGCCTTTTTGCGCGTGCGTTTTTTCGGCGCGGGCTTTTCGGCCTTTTCTTCCTCAGGGGCCGCGTCTTCGGCTTTGGCGTCTGTGGCCTCTTCTACTGGGGCCTCCGCCTCTTCCGGCTTTACCTTCCCCGGACGGCCACGCTTGCGCTTGGGCTTTTCTTCCGGCGTTTCCGCTACCGCGTCAGCCTCAGCCGCTTGGGGCGCATCTGCGTCCGCTTCGGTGGCGAGGGCCACTTCGGTCACAGGTGCCTCTGCTGTCGCATCGGCATCGGCTGCATCCGCGGCGCTCACCTCTTCACCAGCGCCCTCTTCGGATGGCTTGTCAGCAGCTTTCCTGCGGCCACGACCGCCGCGCGAGCGACGCTTGGGCTTTTCTTTGGTTTCTTCGGAGTTGCCGTCGTTGGCCTCAGCCTCTTGTGGCTGATCTTCGTCGGGCCCGTCAGAGCTGTCAGCACTGTCGCCGCCCTCCTCATCGGATCCGTCACGACGATCTCCGCGGTCTCCACCACTATTGCGTCCACCGCGCCGACGACGCCGACGGCGGCGCTTGGGCTTGTCGTCGTCTTCCTCGTCGCGCTCTTGGACCGCGTCATCTTCTTCGACCAACGCTTCATCATCGTCGATGTCCTCCATGATGGAGCTATCGGCCGACACGACAGGCGCTGTGGCCACAACCGTCCGTGTTGCGGTCTTGAACTTTTCAAGCGTGAAGTCGGGGCTGACCAGCGCGGGATCCCCTTCGATCCGCACCGACAGGCCATAGCGGCCTTCGATCTGGGCGATATGTTCGCGCTTTTGGTTGATGAGGTAGTTGGCAATGCCAACCGGACAGCGCACCAGAACCTCGCGCGAGCGACGGCGGGTGCCTTCCTCTTCGATCTGACGCAAGATGGTCAGAGCCATGTTGTCATCTGACCGGATCAAGCCCGTGCCATGACAATGCGGACACGGCTGTGTCGTGGCCTCGATCATGCCGGGGCGCAGACGCTGGCGCGACATTTCCATCAGGCCAAAGCCGGAAATCCGGCCCACCTGGATGCGCGCACGATCGGTTTTCAAACGATCCTTCATCCGCTTTTCAACGGCGGAGTTGTTCTTGCGCTCGTCCATGTCGATAAAGTCGATCACGATCAGACCGGCCAAATCGCGCAAACGCAGCTGGCGGGCGACCTCATCGGCCGCTTCGAGGTTGGTCTTGAGCGCAGTTTCCTCGATCGAGCCCTCTTTGGTGGCCCGGCCCGAGTTCACGTCAATCGCCACCAGCGCTTCGGTCACGCCGATCACGATATAGCCGCCCGATTTCAGCTGAACCGTCGGGTTGAACATGCCGCCCAGATAGCTTTCCACCTGATAGCGCGCGAAGAGAGGCAGCGATTCCTCGTATTTCTTCACGTTCTTGGCGTGGGACGGCATGATCATCTTCATGAAGTCCTTGGCGTTGCGATAGCCGAGTTCGCCTTCAACAAAGACCTCATCAATCTCGCGGTTATACAGATCACGGATGGACCGTTTGATCAGGTCGCCTTCTTCGTAGATCCGCGCCGGCGCGATGGATTTCAGCGTCAGCTCGCGGATCTGTTCCCACATGCGTTGCAGGTATTCATAATCGCGCCGGATCTCTGCCTTGGTGCGTTTGGCACCGGCGGTTCGCACGATCAGGCCGGCGCCTTGCGGCACATCCAACTGCTGGGCGATTTCCTTGAGGCGCTTGCGATCGGGGGCGTTGGTAATCTTGCGGCTGATGCCGCCGCCACGGGCGGTGTTGGGCATCAGAACGCAGTAGCGCCCGGCAAGGCTGAGATAGGTGGTCAGGGCCGCGCCCTTGTTGCCGCGCTCTTCCTTGACGACCTGCACCAGAAGGATCTGGCGCACTTTGATGACTTCCTGAATCTTGTAGCGGCGCGGACGCGGCTTGCGTGGGGGGCGGATGTCTTCGGCGTCATCATCATCCGCGACAGACTCAATGTTTTCGTCCTTGGACGAGGCGTTTTTGCCCTTTGCGGATGGTTCATCATCCTCATCATCGGGCGGCTCAGTGCCGTCGTTGACTTCGCCTTCGCCAGCCTCTTCGCTCGCTTCAGGCGCGGCGTCTGCCTCTGCATCTGCTTCAGGGGCTTCAGCATCAGCAGCGTCATCAGCCGCCGCCTCTTCCGCTGGTGCGTCTGTTACGACTTCTGCCTCTGGTGCGTCCGCCTCAGCCACATCCGGCTGCGCATCGACATCAGCGTCAGTCGCAGGTGCGCCGTCGGCCTGATCCTCGCCGGCGGCGGGGTCGATCGTTTCCATACCCGCGATATCAGCAGTTTCCACCGCGTCCGTATCTTTGGCTTTGGCCGCTTTCGAAGAGGAGCGACGGCGGCGGGATTTTGGTTTTTCCTCTTCCTCGTCGCGCGCCTTCATGGCCTCGGCATAGGCGCGTTCTTCTTCCAACAGCGCTTCGCGGTCGGCGACAGGGATCTGGTAATAATCCGGGTGGATTTCCGAAAAGGCCAGGAAACCGTGCCGGTTTCCGCCGTAATCGACAAAGGCCGCCTGAAGAGACGGCTCAACGCGGGTTACTTTTGCGAGGTATATATTGCCAGCAAGCTGGCGTTTGTTTTCGGATTCAAAGTCAAATTCCTCAACCTTGTTCCCGTCGACCACAACAACGCGGGTCTCTTCCGCGTGTGTGGCATCGATAAGCATCTTTTTTGCCATAAAATTCCATTGCACGCCTCAAGCTTCGCCGCCGCCTTGGCGGAGGGCGATCTATCAATGCGTGTCTTGTTTGGGCGATCTTGGACGCGCCAGCAGGCAGGCCGCATTGGGCCAACGCCGTGGAACTAGTTGTTGTCGCGCGCGTCATCGCGGTTCTTCTCCGATGCGACCAGATATTCTCGCTGGTGCATCCATTCACAGACCTCCAAAAAGTCTTGCTTTTCAGAAGTATAACTTAGGCGTTTAAGCCCGAAGACCTGTTTGAAAGACGCGGCCCACCGACCGTTG
>JABSSA010000316.1 GCA_013214665.1 Paracoccaceae bacterium | reverse complement strand
TGTTGGAGGCAAAGGAGTGCAGAACGGTCGAACGATGCGAATACAAAACGCCCTTCGGATTGCCCGTGGTCCCGGACGTGTAGCAGAGAGACGATGCGGTGTTTTCATCAAACTCCGGCCATTCGAAATCCGGTGAGCCTTGGGCAATCAGTTCGTCATAGAACTTCAACCCTTCGATCTCGGCTGCCGCGTCGTCATCACGCGGGCCCATTAGAACCACATGTTCCAGGTTCGGCAATTGGCCTTGGATCGCTTTGACAAGCGGCACGAACGTCTTGTCGATAAACAGGACTTTGTCGTCAGCGTGGTTGATGATGTAAATCAACTGTTCCGGGAACAGCCGTGGATTGATCGTGTGGCACACAAGGCCCGCCCCGGAGACACCAAAATAGATCTCGACATGGCGGCGGTTGTTCCACGCAATGGTGGCACAGCGCGCTTGGGGCTCAAGGCCAAGCTGGGTCAGAGCGTCCCCCAAACGGTGAGAATTTGCCCCGATCTCGGCCCAGGTGGTTTCTTCCACACCGCCGGTGGTGTTCACCGACCAAATTTCGGTGCCCCCATGGTAATGAGCAGCATAGTCCACCAGCGATTGAATGGTGAGCTGCTGGGTCATCATTTGGCCTAACATCAAGGCACCTCCCTTATATTTTATGGAACGTTTTCCGCGTGTGCCGCGCAATTTCGTTGCTTTCGCGAATGTAGAACTGCCCCCAGCCGCTTGCAAGCCTACCAAAGAGGGATTAGCCCCAACGTCATGACCGTAGCCTTCCATGAACTTCTGGACGAAACAGCCCAAAGAGCCTTTGGCATCACCGAACCTGCCCCGCTTGCAATGGCAGACCGGGTCCACCACGATGACCTCGATACGCTGATGCATGTGAATAACACGCGGTACTTTGTCTGGTTTGAACGACTGCGCATTCACGTCATGTCTCACTACGGCATTGGGACACTCGACAATTGGGATGGCCCGCGCATCGTGCTGCGCGGTGGCGAAGTGCGGTTTATCGAAGAGATGCTGAATGGGGAAACCTATGTCGTGACCACACGGGTCAGCCGGTTTCGAAATACGTCCTTCACGGTGGATCAGGCGATCTGGTCAGCTGGGCGCAAACGGGCCACGTTTGAGGCGGTTATGGTGTTATTGACCCAAGACGGTGCCGGGCGGGTGCCACTCTCTGACGCGGTCAAGCAGACCTTTCTTGCCGAAGGCGCGATTCAGGACGGGTAGCTATTTAACACGTCGTAACGTTGCGGCCAAAACACCCCATCCGATCAGCCCTGCCACAAAATATCCACCCAAAACAGTTTGGATATCGTCGTAAGGCATCTGCCCTACATCGGTGGTTTTGACCGCGGCCAAAAACAACGTTCCTGCAAACACAAGTCGAGCACAAAAGCTGCGAAGAGATAGATAGGTTGCCCGTGTTTCGGAACTGACCAAGGGCTGAATTCTGGCCTGAATGAACGGAACGCTGAACGCGTCCGGCACCATGCGCAAGAACAGCAGCGCAATCGCCCATGTCGAATTGGTGATCATCAGCACACCGACAAGCGCAATCTGCATCAAGGTGGCCAGCAGAACCATAGCTCCAAAGCCGATCCTCTTTCTCAACCGAGGTGCAAAAGCCGATGCTGTCATCGAAAGAAGCATCATGGTCGCTGTTACCAACCCGCTGATCCAGGTCGCCTCAGCCTGCCAGCCAAATGACCGCAGCGCTTCGGAGATAAAGGGTTGTCCGAAGACAAAAGGCAGATGGCTTAGCGTGTAAGCCATAACGCCAAGCCCAAAAAGCCACATGAGCATCGGCTGACGCAGCGCCGCCATCAGATCAGCACGATCGGTTTGCCGTTGCACTCTGCGGTCTGGCTCTGCAAATCTCAGAACCACCAGAAGCATCCCTAGAAACGCGACCGCGCTGGCCCAAAAAGGTAAAGACGGCGCCCAATAGGCCATGCCCCCACCAATTGGCGCAGACAGCGCCAGACCCGCATATGTGAACCGCCAGCCGCGCAGTTCCCAGTTTTCGATCTCTTCCGCGCGATTATCCGCGTCGAGCGATTCAAAGAGCAAAGCGCTGTCGGTGCCCGAGGCAAACGCCATTCCTGCGCCAAACATCACCTGCCCCAAGGCGAACACTGCAAAACTGTCACCCAATGCAAGGCAAAGCGCCCCCGCGATGGATGCAGCGCATGAGCAGATCAGGGTAAAGCGGCGGCCCAGCTTGTCCGACATATAGCCCGATGGCACTTCAAACGCAGTCGTGGCGATATCGTAGACAGCGTAGAGTGCGATTGCCTCAGCCGCAGAAAGTTCGGCCTGTATGTAGAGAAACCAAACAGCTTGCCAAAACAACAGGTTTTGGAAGAATTTAAACCACGGATACAGCACAACATTTTGCGCCATCGGCGATTGCCCGGGGGAAAGTGTGGGTCTAGCCGTCACGGTGGCGCGAAATGTAGTCGACCAAAGCCTGCGTAGAGCCATCCTTGTCACCAGCAGTGGCGTCACCTTCCAGAATTGGCTGTAACGCGGTCGCGAGCTCTTTACCCAATTCCACACCCCATTGGTCAAACGAGTTGATGTCAAAAATCACACCTTCGACAAAGACGCGATGTTCATAAAGCGCGATAATCTGGCCGAGCGTGAATGGATCCAACTTGGGATATATTAACGTGGTCGAAGGCCGATTGCCCGGAAAGACGCGATGCGCCGCCTGGCGTTCCAATTCGGCCCCGTCGAACTTGGCCGAAACTTTTGCCCGTGCCTCTTCCAAACTGCGCCCGCGCATCAAGGCTTCGGATTGTGCGAGGCAATTGGCCAGCAACAGCGTATGGTGATGCGCCAGATCCGGTTCGTGCCCGTTGGCCGCGACCATGAATTCGCATGGTATGACCCGTGTGCCTTGGTGGATCAGTTGGTAAAACGCATGTTGGCCATTGGTTCCGGGCGCGCCCCACACCACCGGCCCCGTGGGCACATCAGCCGCACCGCCATTCATCGTGACGCTTTTGCCGTTAGATTCCATCTCCAATTGCTGCAGATAGCTCGGCAAGAGGCCAAGGCGCTGATCATAAGGCAAGACGGCGCGGGTCGCATGACCCTGAACCTGCGCGTGCCAAATGCCCACCAGCGCCAACATCAAAGGCATATTCTCAGCCCCTTGAGCCGTGCGAAAGTGTTGATCCATCGCTTGTCCCCCGCGCAGGAACGCGCGAAAGGCGTCCGGCCCGATGGCGATCATAAGCGCCAGCCCGATCGGCCCCCACATGGAGTAACGACCGCCCACCCAGTCTTCGAACCCAAACACACGTTCGGCCGGGATGCCGAACGCGGCCGTCTTTTCGAGGTTGGAACTGAGCGCTGCAAAATGCATCGTCGGATCGCCGCCGTGATCCGCCATCCATGCCCGCGCAGTGCGCGCATTGGTCATGGTTTCGATTGTCGTAAAGGTTTTGGACGCCACAATCACCAAAGTTCTTTTTGCATCAAGCGCCTGAAGCGTATCGGCGATATGCGCACCATCCACGTTCGACACAAAATGACACCGCGGCCCGCTGTGATATGGTGACAAGGCTGCCACTGCCATCGCGGGCCCAAGATCTGAGCCGCCTATGCCGATATTGACCACATCCGTGATATCTCCACCCCGGACGGCATTGGCATAGGCTTCCATCCGGGCAAGCGTGCCCAAAACCTCGGGCATCACGTCTTGGCCGTCAACGATCACCTGATCTCCATCGAGGTTGCGCAAAGCCGTGTGCAGAACAGAGCGGCCTTCGGTGTCGTTTATGGCCGCTCCGGAAAACATGGCATCGCGTTTGCCAGCCACGCCTGCCGCCTCTGCAAGTGCCAGCAACTGATCGCGGATGGCCCCATCAATTTGGGTTTTGGAATAGTCGAACCGCAGATCCCCGGTCTGCGCCGAAAACGTGTCGGCCCGGGTGTCATCTTCAAACAAATCCAACATGCGCCGGTCTTTCACACGCGCCGTACTTTGTTTTAGGTCGTCCCACATACTCATTCCGCCCAATGTACTGTGATACCGTCTAACGCCACTCGAATTGGCGCCTCTTCGGTAGAACTTGATTGCGCCTGTTCCAGCGCTGCGCGTTTCTCATCGCCAAAGATGACGAGATGCTTGGACATTGCAGAGGCCAGCACCGGGCCAGAGAGTGAAATCCGTGGCTCCTGCCCTGCAACTTCGACCGGCACCAGATTTGGCGCACCGGGCGCCAACGCCTCGGCCAAATCCTTTGCGCCCGGAAAAAGCGAAGCGGTATGCATGTCTGCACCCATGCCCAACAACATGACAGACAACGGCAAATCATCTGTCAGCTTGACCGACAGCTGTTCTGCGGCCTCTGGCGGGGTGAGCCCGTCGATATAGAAAGGAAAGAATTGTGCCGCGCCGGCGCGATCGACCATCAACCGCTGACGCACCAGCGCCGTATTCGACCGCGCATGATCTTCTGGCACCCAGCGTTCATCACTCAGCATGACACGCACCCGGTCCCACTCCAGATCAGCCGCACAGAGCGCATCAAAGATCGGGCCGGGCGTCGTTCCACCGGGGACAACAAGCGTCACGGTGTCTTGCGACAGAAGGCTATTTTTCAATTCCCCCGCCAAAGTGTCAGCGACAAGCATCACCAACATTTCGCGGTCCGCGTAAGTTTCTATGTGCATCATCGCACCTCCCGCCAGGCGCGATTGTCCCGCGCCATCAACTGTTCTGCGTCTCCAGGGCCGCTGGACCCACTTTCGTACGGTTTGGGCACGTCGCCGCGCGCCTCCCATCCTGCGATGATCGGATCCGTCCAAGCCCATGCGGCTTCAACCTCATCACCGCGCATAAACAGAGTTTGGTTGCCGCGGATGACATCCATAATCAATCGTTCATATGCATCTGGCGGATCACCACCTTCGGCCCCGAGCGCCTCGGCAAAGGTCATATCAAGGGGGACGTCAATCAAACGCATCCCCCCCGGCCCCGGTTCTTTGATGGTCACGTTCAATGTGATCCCT
>JABSSA010000315.1 GCA_013214665.1 Paracoccaceae bacterium | reverse complement strand
GGATCGGATGAATTCGTTGGTGAGCGATCTTCTTGATTTGCAAGCGCTGCAATCGGGCGAAGTCACGTATGATCTTTTGCCGATTGACTGCGAAAGCCTGTTGGAAGAGATGGGCCAAATAGCGCAACCAATGTTACGAGAGGACCAATCTCTGGTGTTCGACGTCGAAGGGGGGCCAGACCTGCATGTCAAAGCGGACGTCAAGGGTATTGTACAGATCCTGGAAAACCTGCTGTCGAATGCGATCAAGTTCTCTCCGCCGGATGGTAAGATTGAGGTGGCTGTTAAACAGGACGTTTCGGATGTTGTGTTGGAAGTCGCCGACACCGGTACTGGTGTGCCAGAAGAGCAAAGAGATCATATTTTTGAACGGTTTAAACAAGCCAATTCATCTGACACCCGATCTCAGCAAGGGATTGGCTTGGGGCTTACGCTTTGCAAAAAGTTGGCTGAAGACATGGGCGGCACAATAGGCTTCCGGCCGCGCGAAAGTGGCGGCAGCGTTTTCTGGGTTCGGTTTCCAGCCGCTGCTTCGGATGAGGCTTGAGCGGTCTCACATCACGCCGCTTTAACCGTTTTGACGCGGCGTTCGCGCCATAGCGTATAGATACCTGACAGGATTACGATCGCCGACCCGATCAGCATCGCCGCGTCAGGTTTTTCATTGAACACCAGTGTGCCGATGATCAACGCGAAGACAATCCGAGAGTATCGGAACGAAGAGACAAAGCTCAGATCCCCCACACGCATCGCACCCGTGATGCCGTAATATGCGATTGCGCCGATGGCGATGGCGCTTGCCAGTAACGCCCATTCGTGGCCCTGTGGCTCGACGAATCCGCTGCCGTTGATCAAGGTCAAAAGCGCACCGGCAGGGATCAGCATGACAAACGCCAGAAAGGCGAGTTGCAATGACGTGACTTCGGGCGGGGCGCGTCGGGTAGAAAGATCCCGTGTGGCCAACCCGATTGTGCCCAAAACCGCGAAAATCACATTGGCATCAAAGCCTTCCGCGCCGGGGCGGATGATGATCAAGACGCCAATGAAGCCAACACAGACCGCGGACCATCGCCGCCAGCCAACGTGCTCTTTGAAAACGAGAGCCGCCGCAAAGGTGACAATCAAGGGGGCGGCCTGCAAGATGGCGGACACGGTGGCCAATGGCACCAGTGTCAGGGCAGTTACAAACGTGACGGTGCCAAAAAGCTCTGCAAGATTGCGCAACAGCACCGCACCCTGAAACCCGGCTTTTGGAAAAAGGGCGCGCCCCTGCTGAAGACAGATCACACCAAAAATTATGCTGCCTCCCAAACCCAAAACGGCAATGATCTGGCCCGTTGGCAGCCGGCCCGCCAATCCTTTGATGATCGCGTCTTCAATGGCGAAGGCGAGCATCGCCAGCACCATGATTGCCGCGCCGCGCAGGTTATCCATGAGGTCCGTCCTGAGTGTCTGAGCTTAATATGTCAGGTTTTAGGTTTGCGCGGCACGCCGTAAAGCTCCAACCGGTGCCCCCGCAATTCATAGCCCAGCTTGGCGGCGATACGCTCTTGCAAGGCTTCTATCTCTTCGTCAACAAATTCAATGACTTCGCCGGAGTTGATATCAATCAAATGATCATGATGATCCCGGTCCGCGTCCTCATAACGCGCACGCCCGTCGCCAAATTCCAACTTTTCCAGAATGCCCGCTTCTTCGAACAATTTAACAGTGCGGTAGACGGTCGCGAGCGAAATGTTTGCGTCTACGGCTGCGGCGCGGGCATAGAGCTCTTCCACATCCGGATGATCTTCCGCTTCCCCCAAAACGTCCGCAATGACGCGGCGCTGGCCGGTCATACGCAGGCCTTTGGCCTCGCAGCGTTCAAGTATTGTGGGTCGGGTGTCGCGCATATCCTGCTCCTAACTGGGATTCTACAGTTGGGCAACGTCTCTTCAAAGCGGTTTGCGCTCTCAGTGGTGCTGTGGCGTGTTTCGAGACCTTCGTCGATTGACAATGCCGTACGCGCAGGACTTGATGCCGCCATGACGCGGAAATCTCACATCGACACATTCGGCGCAGCAGCCTTAATTGGCTTTGCGTTGCACCTGGCGTTCAATCAGGTGGTGATGAAGGTCACAAACGGTGGCTTCGGGCCTGTCTACGCGGCTGGTTTGCGGTCGTGTGGGGCGGCGTTGGTTCTGTTGGCGTGGATGTACCTGCGCGGTATTCCGATGATGCCGCCGCGTGCAAGCATGGTGGGCGGCGTGATCGCCGGTGCGCTTTTCGCGTTTGAGTTCATATGTTTGTTCATCTCTCTTGATCTGACAACCGTGTCGCGCGCATCGATCATCTTTTATTCCATGCCGGTTTGGCTGGCATTGGCAAGCCACGTCCTTCTGCCGGGTGAGCGATTGAATGGTACGCGGCTGGCAGGCCTGTGTCTGGCGATGGTTGGTGTGGCAATTTCGTTGACCGATCGCTCGGGCGGTCAAGCCAATCTGGTCGGCGATATCCTGGCACTGGTCGCGGCGATGGCTTGGGCGGGCATCGCGCTTTGTGTGCGTGTGACACCACTGGCGGATGTACCACCCGAACAGCAATTGCTGTGGAACCTGATCATCTCAGCCCCGATCTTGATGATCGCGGCGCTGTTCTTTGGCGAGTTCATCCGCGACCTTCAGCCGATCCACATTGCCGGCTTGCTGTTTCAGATCGTGGCCGTTGCATCATTTGGCTTTTTGCTATGGTTCTGGCTGATGTCGATCTATCCGGCCTCGTCTGTGGCCTCGTTCAGCTTTTTGTCACCAGTATTCGGCGTGATCTTAGGCCGGCTCTTGCTGGGCGAAGAGGTGGGATTGTCGATCTGGATCGCGCTGACGCTTGTGGCTGCGGGGATCTTTTTAATTAACCGGCGCGCCTAGGTTCCACAGAAGGTTGCTGGCACGATTTCATCGTCTGTGGGCGGGCGTTGCAGATCGGCGAACTCAGCGCTCACATCAAATGGCTGCGCCAAAGCCTCTTGCAGTCGTTCGAACGGCACCATGTCAGCGGCGACCGCGGCGGCGATCATCTTTTCAATCTGGTGATTGCGCGGAATGATCTGTGGGTTAGCGCCGCGCATCACGGCCAATGGATCAACCTCTTCGGCAAGCCGTGCGTTCCACTGCGCGGACCAGGCCGCGAACCTGTCTTGATCCAGGAATTGCGCAGATGGAGCTTCGCCGGACAAGGCGTTGAATGTGTTTGTGAAATCCGCACCATCCTGTTGCATCAATGCAAGCAGATCTTCGATCAGCGTTTGATCCGCATCCGTTGCTTGGGCAAGCCCGATCTTGCGCCCAAAGCGCGCCAACCAGGCCGCTTCGATCTGGCCGGGCATGGCGTGCACGATTTCGGTTGCTTCTTCCACGGCGGCTTCTTTGTCGTCGCATTGTTGGATCAAAGCCGTGGCGAATTGTGCCATGTTCCACACAATGACGCGCGGCTGGTTGCCAAAGGCATAGCGCCCCATCTGATCAATTGAGGAATAGACCCGCGCTTCGTGATAGGCGTCCATAAAGGCGCAGGGGCCATAATCGATCGTTTCACCTGAAATGGTGCAATTGTCGGTGTTCATGACACCGTGAATAAACCCAACGCTCATCCAGGCGGCGATCAGATCTGCCTGTTTTTGGCACACCGCGCGCAGCAATCCCATGGGGCCGTCCGCATCGGGATGATGTCGGGCGATGGCATAGTCGGTCAGTGTTTTGAGCTGGTCGATCAAACCGCGATGGGCAAAAACCTGAAATGTGCCAACCCGCAAATGGCTGCTGGCCACGCGTGTGAGGATCGCACCGGGCATCGCGCCGTCGCGATAGATCGTTTCGCCGGTGCTCACCGCCGCCAGCGCGCGGGTGGTCGGGATACCAAGTGCGTGCATCGCTTCGGAAATCACATATTCCCGCAAAACCGGGCCCATCCACGCGCGGCCATCGCCTGCGCGGGAAAACGGCGTCTGGCCGGAGCCTTTCAATTGGATGTCGCGTCGCACCCCATCTGATCCCACGACCTCGCCCAACAAATGGGCGCGCCCGTCACCCAATTGCGGATTGAACGAGCCAAATTGATGGCCTGCGTAAAGTTGCGCGATGGGGGCCGCATTCTCAGCGATCTGATTGCCCGAAAATACATCAGCTGCGCCGTTCAAGTCGCTGACATTAATTCCTAAAAGCTTGGCGAGGTCGGCGTTGAAGGCGATCAGGTTCGGTGTTTTGACCGGCGTTGGAAGCGCTTTGGCAAAAAAGCCTTCGGGCAGGTTCGCATAGGTGTTGTCGAAGGGGATCGTGATGCTCATCAGCGGTATGTAGTGCCTGTGGCGGTTTGGTACCAGCGTTGCATCACAAAACCCGGGTCATCAGGTGATACCCGTCGCGCATCCGAAACCCACAGCGTTCATAAAGTGCGCGGGCTTTATCGTTTTGGGTGTCGACCTCAAGATGCATGGCCTTCATGCCGGCAGAGGCCAGCGCTTTGGGTAAAGACCGCAAAACTTCCGTTGCAATGCCGCGTCCGCGCACGCCGGGGCGGATGTACAATTCGTCCAGAAACCCGTCCATTCCGCCCAGCTCCATCGACCACCCGAACGAGATGATCGCATAACCAATCGGCGCGCGCGCCGGACCGATCAGATAGGCCACACCATGAGGCACACCATCAAGCAGGGGCTGCAACGCGTTTGCACGGTGATCATCGCTCAGGTCAAAGCCAGCTTCTTCGTGAAAGCTCGCGATCAGAGGCAACAGCGCATCCGCGTGATCCGGTCCGGCAAGGGTGAGCGCGGCTGTCACAGGCGGCCAATCCGTTTGGTCAGCAATTCAAAGAAGCCGTCGGCATCAATGTCACCCATGAACATCGCATTTGGCGTTCTGTCTGTAACTCCCCACCAATCGGCCACGGTCATACCCATGGTCAGCTCTGACGTGGTTTCGATCTCCACATTGACATGCCGACCTGTGAACAGCTCGGGTTTGATCAGATAGGCGGTCACGCACGGATCATGCAGCGGTGCGCCAGGGCTGTCGTATTTGTCTTTGTCGAACCGTTCAAAGAAGTCGGTCATCTGGGCCACGGCGATGCCCGCAGCGTTGCCCAGCGCCCGAAAGGCATCATTGCGCGGCTGTGTGACCAATGCCTTGTGAGTGACGTCGAGCGGCATGACTACGATATCAACGCCGGATTTAAACACGATATCAGCGGCTTCCGGGTCGACGTAGATGTTGAATTCCGCCGTGGGCGTGACATTGCCCACCTCGAAATAAGCGCCCCCCATCAACACGATTTCCTGCACACGTTCTACAATCTCAGGCGCTTTTTGGAACGCTGTCGCGATATTGGTCAATGGCCCTAACGGGCACAACGTCACAGTGCCCGCCGGCTCATGTCTCAGCGTATCGATGATATAATCCACGGCATGTTGTTGCCGCAGCTGCATCTTGGGCTCTGGCAAATCCGGCCCGTCGAGCCCGGTTTTCCCGTGCACATATTCCGCCGTGACAAGCTCGCGCCCCAAAGGCCGGTCACATCCTGCATAGACAGCCGTATGCGGCCGCCCCGCCAATTCGCAGATCATCCGCGCATTGCGCGCCGTCAACGACAGCGGGACATTTCCAGCAACGGCCGTGATCCCGAGAATGTCAATTTCATCCGGGCTCGCCATCGCCAACAGCATGGCCACTGCATCGTCCTGTCCGGGGTCGGTATCGATGATGATTTTGCGCGCGGGCATCTGCGTGATCCTTGGTGGTGTCTTTGCCTCAGGTGTACCGGGCAGGGTCAGAGGAGGGAAGCGGGATTTGAAAGTCTGACAAATTCACAAGCAGGATAGCGCTGGAGGCCAGGATCGGCTAATACTTGGAAAAACGGCCAAAACGGCCATCTGAGCAGCCCGGCTGCCCGGTTTACGGCGGCCAAAGATATACAAAGGAAAGAGATGAAACTCGCCTTTTTGACGATGGTTTGGCAGGACTATTGGCTTTTGCAGAAATGGGTGGAACACAACGAAAAGGTTGTGCCGCGTCGCCAGCTTTATGTGCTGAACCACGGTGGCGACCCGGAGGTGGACCGGATCGCAGAGGGGTGCAATGTCATGCACATCCCGCGCGACGGGGTGACGATCGATCTGACGCGGCGCCGCTGGGATCTGGTGGCGGGCGTGACCAACGGCTTGCAGGCGTTCTTTGATCTGGTGATCTGCACGGATGTGGATGAGCTGATCGTAACCGCCGACCCGGATGGCAATCTGGGGGATTATCTGGCCGCCCGCGATTTCGAGACAGAGGCGCTGTCTCCGGTTGGGCTCAACCTGATGCCCAGTCGCGAGGAAGATGCACCAGAAGACGCGCCGGTTTTGGCGCAGTTTCCCCATGCGTTGCTCAGTGCGCGCTATACCAAACCCTGCATCACGCAACGCCCGGTCACCTATACAATCGGGGGGCATGGGCTGATTGGCGGGCGGTTCGAAATTGATCCGAACTTGCTGCTCTACCATTTGCATTACGTCACACCCGACTACAAAGACCGCATGGCCGCGCGTCAGGACATCGTGCGCGAAGGCAAAGAGCGGAACGAACGCGGCGAAACCAATGTCGATGTTCCGAACCGGTTCTGGATCAACTGGTCGCGCCCCAACTACACCCGTGACAAGGAATTCCGCCGCTATGACGAGGCGGAAGAGATGGACGTGACGGGCGGTTTTCAGGCCTGTGCTGACAAGCTGAACGCGGCGGTGCGCAATCGTGGACGCAAGATGTTGGTCAAACCTGCCGCGTTAGAGCCGGAAGGGATCAAGGTCGAAGTGCCCAAAGCGCTGCGCGGCGTGATCTGATCAGCGGGCGGCTTTTTCGGCTGCCTTCACCGCATCCCAAAGCGCATCCATTTCGGCCAAATCCGATTCTTCAGGCGTTTTGCCACGCGCGGCTAACCGCGCTTCGATCCCT
>JABSSA010000314.1 GCA_013214665.1 Paracoccaceae bacterium | reverse complement strand
TGGCGGTTGGGCTACCGCACGCAGCGGTGGATCGCGACGGGCTTTGTTAGCAGCTTTGCCATCGTTCTGGTCTTTCGCACCATCCTACAAATCAAAACGCCGGTCAGCATTTGGCTTTATGACCAACTGCCAAGCACCACCCGCGCGTTCATGCTGACCTATTTCTGAGGGGCGCGGGGGATGGAAGCGTTCTGGATCGGTTTGCAAAATCTGATGGTGGCCCCTGTGCTGATCGCCATTTTGATCGGCTCCGTTGGGGGTCTGATCATCGGAGCGGTGCCGGGGATTGGACCGGCCATTGCAATTGCGATCCTGCTGCCTGCGACCGTGTTCCTGGATGATCTGGTCAGCCTTGTGCTGCTGCTTGGGGTGTATGGTTCTTCGATGTACGGCGGGGCGATCCCGGCCATTTTGATCAACACGCCCGGCACGCCGGTGAACGCGCTGACCACCTATGATGGCCATGCGATGACCCGGCGCGGAGAAGCCTCGCGCGCCTTGTCGCTGGCGTATTCGGCCTCCTTCTTTGGCGGCTGTTTCTCGATCTGCATGGCGCTTATTGCGCTCTTTGTATTTGGGCCGTTCCTGCGCGATCTCGGCGCGCTTTTCGGACAGCGTGACATCCTGATGGCGGCGGTTCTGGGGGGCGTCCTGTTGGTGGCGGCGCATCGGCAGACGATGGGCATAGCCGCGATGCTCTTTGGGTTTGGGTTCCTGATCGCGATGATCGGACGCCAATCCACGCGCAAGATTGATCGGTATACCTTTGACATTGATTACCTCTTTGCGGGCTTCAACCTGATCGTGGTGATCGTGGGTATCTTTGCGCTGAGCCAGGCGATGATACTGATGACGGGCAAGGATGATGACCCGCCCGAAGCACGCGTGACCGGTGGAATGCTGTCAGGCTTTCGCGAGTTGTTCAGCAAGAAGCTGATTTCGTTCTTTTCCGCGTGCTACGGCACTGTGATGGGGATCATCCCCGGCGTCGGCGAATTTGTGGCGCAGTTCTTTAGCTATTCCACCGCACGCGCCCTGTCGAAAGAGCCAGCGCGGTTTGGTCATGGCTCGCCCGATGGGTTGATTGCGTCGGAGACATCAAACAATGCGGTGCCCGCAGCCGCGATGATCCCGCTTCTGGCGCTGGGTGTCCCCGGTGAGGCGCTGACGGCGATGATGATGGTTGTGTTCTTTGATGCGGGCATCAAGCCGGGCCCGGACATCTTTGAAAACAACCCCGATTTCCTCTTTAGCCTCTTCATTGCACTTTTGATCATCAATGTGCTGGTGCTGGCGACGCTGCTGGTGTCCACGAAATACATCGCCCGGATGATCTATATCCCCAACCGCTTTTTGGGGGCGATGATCATGCTGTTGTCGTTTGTCGGTGTCTACTCGATCCGCAACTCTCTGGTGGATTGCATGTTTGCCGTGGGTTTTGGTTTCGTAGGGTTTGTGCTGCGGCGGCTGGATTGGCCGCTTGTGCCAATTGTTTTGGGTCTCGTGCTGGGTTCGATTATCGTCGAACGGCTGACTGCCGGGGCCGGACAAGTGAAATCGCTTGTCGATCTGATCAACCGCCCGGTGTCGGGCACGTTGTTTGTCGTGATCCTTATGGTGATCGGCTTCATCATCTGGACGTCGCTAAAAAACAGACGCCAGCATTATCAATAGCTTCATCCAACGGGAGTACCTCAATGAAGAAAATCGCAACCATCGCAGCCCTTGCTGCCACCACCGCTTTGGCCAGCGGATTGCCCGCGGCGGCCGACTATCCAGATTCGCCGGTGCAGTTCATCGTACCGTGGCCTCCGGGTGATTTCGAAGACATCCTGACACGGATGATCGCCGCCAAAATGCAGGAAAAGACCGGCGTGGCCGCGTCAGTTGTGAACCGCCCCGGTGGCGGTGATGGCCCGTTCCCCGGTGCTTTGGAAGTGCTGGATGGCCCGACCGATGGCTCGGTCGTGGGCTCCTTCGTGATCGGCGTGCCGGTTGTTGGCCCCTACATCGACATCGGCATTGAAGAAGACAGCTTTACCCCGGTGGGCATCTTCCTGACCTATCCGTTTGTGTTGGCCGCATCAGGCGATGCGCCATATTCCAACATGGCAGAGCTGGCCGCATATGCGCAGGACAATGACGTGGTGCTGGGCCACTTTGGGGCGGGTTTGACACCAACCAAAGTGTCGTTCGCGGCAGCGGCCAAGATGGGCTTTGAATTCGCGGACGATTCCGCATTTGACCTCTTGGATTGCAACACGCTGTCCGCTGGCGACGCGGATGTGATCAACACCACGCTGGCGTTGATTGAGCCTTGTCTGGGCGACCTGAACATTCTGGGCAACATCGGCTCTGAGCCGATTGCAAAGCTTGAGGGTGTTCAGACCATTGCAGCGCAGTCCGGTGTGAACGATCTGGAATTGTGGAACGGGCTTTTCGTCAAGAAGGGCACATCGCAAGAGGTGATCGATACGATTGCCGAGATCGCTCAAGAAGCGATGGCCAGC
>JABSSA010000313.1 GCA_013214665.1 Paracoccaceae bacterium | reverse complement strand
GCGGGGCAATGCGGATAATCCTGAGTGCGGGATTGATCTTGTCATTTATGGCAAGCGCCGTTGTGGCGGATGTGTTTTCCAGCCGAAACCGTACCAACTTGTTCAAATCACAGACAAAAGTCCTCGATACCCGCGCGGCCTCTCAATACAAAAACTCTGTGCGCCTCAAGCCTGCGCCGGTCAATACGCCTACCAAATGGGGCAGTAGCCCAGCCTATGACGGACGCTACAAGGGTGAATACCTCCAATTGGCGCGCGCTGCGGCCCGCCGCCATGGTGTACCTGAAGACCTGTTTTTGCGTCTGATCCAGCAAGAGAGCAATTGGAACCCCAGGGCAAAAAGCCACAAGGGCGCGTTGGGTCTGGCCCAGTTGATGCCGGCCACAGCGCAATATCTGCGCGTGAACCCGCATGACCCAAAAGAGAACCTCGAAGGTGGCGCGCGTTACCTCAAAGAACAATACCGCGAATTCGGCAGCTGGCGCCTGGCGCTCGCCGCTTACAACGCGGGGCCAGCTGCGGTGAAAAAACACGGCGGCGTGCCCCCGTTTCGCGAAACGCGAAACTATGTGAAAGTGATCTGGGGCAGCTGAGCTTCTCCCACGTTCCGGCACATCCCGCCCCACAAAAACGCATAAAGCGCACTAATATTGCGCAAATTTCGCCGTAAATCTGCCCTGTTTCGCGACCAATGTCTGATTAACGCTGAGACACAGAGTGCGAAACATGTCCGTTGTTACTTTCGAAGACCGCATCGCCCGCATTGCCAAAAAGAACGGTACGCCGATGGTCCCGTCCACTGCCGGTGGCGTGCCGATGGCCTATTCGCCCACGGCTACACAGGCGCCCGACGTTACAGAGCAATCATCAGAACTGCGCGCGAACCTTAACAGGGCAGGGCGCAGCGTGCGGGTGATCTCGCTGGTGCTGGCCATGCTTCTGGGCAGCATCTCGGGCGTCATGTTCCAGCAATTTGTGGGCTTTGACTTGTTTCTGTCTTTGTCCTTCGCAGACCACATTCAGCAGGCTCTGCAAAATCCGACCTACTTGTTTGCGTGGCTGGCCATTTTGCTGGGTCCGGTGATGTTCAGCTTGCTGGCCATAGTGCGCACCGATGCGATGCGCCTCACGCAATTTGCCGGAATTTATTTTGGAACGTCTTTTGGAATCAACTTGGCGATGGCTATTCAAAACATCGCAGCCTGACATCCACAGCCAGGTAAAATAGCAAAAAGGCCGGGCGCATTGCCCGGCCTTTTCTTGTTTACTCTGCCGCGATCTTAATCACCGGCTGCATCTCATCCAGTGTCGCATCGCTCAGATGGCATTTGATCTGATGTCCGTCCGACAATTGCCGCACCGGGGGCACTTCTTTCTCGCAAAGCCCACCCTCGACCTTTGATTTCCAGCGGCACCGCGTCTGGAACGGACAGCCCGGAGGCGGGTTCATCGCCGACGGAATATCGCCTTCCAGAACGATATGCTGTTTCTCCACGCTGGTGTCGGCAATCGGCACCGCGCTCAACAAGGCTTCGGTATAGGGGTGATAAGGCGGGGAAAACACATCCTCGGTCGAGCCGAGCTCAACCACATGGCCCAGATACATCACCATGACCCGATCCGAGAGATAGCGCACAATCGACAGGTCGTGGCTGATAAAGAGGAGAGTCGTTTTCTGCTCCCTCTGGATCTCCATCAAAAGATCCGTCACGGCCGCCTGCACCGACACATCCAACGCCGAGACCGGTTCATCGGCCACCACGATCCGCGCATCCCCGGCAAAGGCGCGTGCAATGCCCACACGCTGCTTTTGCCCACCAGACAGCTGGCGTGGCATCCGCTCCGCAAAGGCGCGCGGCAGTTTCACAAGGTCCAGCAGCTCCAGCATCCGTTGATGGCGCTCTTTCTCGTTGTTGCCAACCTTGAAGATCTCCAGCGCGCGAATGATCTGCCGGCCCACGGTCATCGACGGGTTCAGAGTGTCAAACGGGTTCTGGAACACCATCTGCACTTCACCCACGGTCTTGGTGTCGCGCTCTTCGATCGGCACAGCTTCGATGTTGCGATTGTCCAGCAGGATCTGCCCATCCGTCGCTGTTTCCAGCCCCATCAGCACCTTGGCAAAGGTGGATTTGCCGCACCCGGATTCGCCCACAATCGCAAGCGTCTCCGATTCCCGCGCCTCAAATGACAGCGTCTCGTTGGCCTTCACCACCTTCTTCTCGCCCCCACCAAAGAGCGCATTGGCCGCCACCTCATAATATTTCTTGAGGTTGTCCATCTTCAGCACAACCTGACCCGGTTCCGCCTTTTCCTTGCTGTCGGTCATCTCCATCGGCGCGTTCCAGTCAATCTCCTGGAACTTCAGACAGCGCGTGTGATGGCGGTCGCTGTCGGGCACCTCCGCCATCGCAATATCACCCGCATCACAGCGCCCCGCTTCAAAGTAATCGCAGCGCGGGCCAAAGTTACAGCCCGGCGGGCGCTCATGGGGCAGGGGGAAGTTGCCCGGAATGGCCTTCAGCGGGCGCGCGTTCTTATCCGCCCCCGGCAGCGGGATCGACCGGAACAGCGCCTGTGTATAGGGGTGCTGCATGTGATCAAACACCTGCTCGATGGAGCCACGCTCCACCGCTTCACCGGAATACATCACACAAAGCCGGTCACAGGTTTCCAGAACCAGACCCAGGTTGTGCGAAATAAACAGCATCGACGTGCCGTATTTCTTGCCCAGATCCTTCACCAATTCGACCACAGCCGCCTCAACGGTCACATCCAAGGCTGTTGTGGGCTCGTCGAGAATAAGCAGGGACGGCTCCGACATCAGGGCCATCGCAATCACGATCCGCTGCTGTTGCCCGCCCGACAGCTGGTGCGGGAAGCTGTCCAACATCCGCTTGGGATCTGGCAACTTCACATCCGTGACCACCTGCAACGCCCGCTCATAAGCGTCCTTTTCGTTCATCCCCTGATGGATCATCGGCACTTCCATCAGCTGCTTGCCGATCTTCATCGCCGGGTTCAACGAGGCCATCGGCTCCTGATAGATCATCGCAATCTCGGAACCGCGAATATCACGCAGCTCTTCGGCGCTCATCTGACCAAGATCGCGGCCCTTGAACTTGATCGAACCGCCCACAACGCGGCCGTTCTTGCCAAGATCCTGCATGACGCCAAGCGCCACGGTGGATTTGCCGCAGCCTGATTCCCCAACCAGTCCTACAGCTTCGCCGGGTTGCACAGTGACGGAAAAATCCATCACCGCAGGGATTTCGCGCAAGCGCGTAAAGAACGAGATCGACAGCTTGTCAATTTCCAGGATCGGCCCGTCGTAGTCCGTCTTTGTCATGTTTTGTCCTTCCGATGCTCGGCACATTGGCCTTGCGAGGTTGGTAGTGTGTCTTACTGGGGCCGGGCTCGTCGCAGCCCCTGCTTCTTTTGGATCGAAAATACTCTGGGGGTCCGGG
>JABSSA010000312.1 GCA_013214665.1 Paracoccaceae bacterium | reverse complement strand
CGCGGGTTTTGAGCGCGGCCACCATCTCGCTTTCCGCGTTGCCGATGTCGATCTGACCACAGGCTACATCAAAGGGCCGCCCATCCAGCGCCAGCGATTTTGTCAGACCCGTGATCGCGTGTTTGGTGGTGGTGTAACAGACCGAATGCGGCCGGGGCGTATGGGCCGAGATGGAGCCATTGTTGATGATACGCCCACCTTGCGGCGCTTGGTGGCGCATTTGGCCAAATGCCAGCCGCGCTGTCAGGAACATGCCGTGCAGATTGGTCAGCATCACCTGCTCCCAATCCGCCACCGCGATCTCGTCAATCGGTGCCGGCGGACCAAAGATACCGGCGTTGTTAAAGACCACGTCCAGCCGCCCGGCTGCGGCGACAAATTTGGCAAATGCCGCCTCCATCGCGGCGGCGTCGGTCACATCCGCGGGCAGATGGATCGCCTGCGGATGATCCACTTCGGCGAGTTTCTCTGCGCGGCGGGCGATCATGCCGACGCGCCACCCGTTTTCCAAAAAAAGCTCCGCCGTTGCGCGCCCGATCCCCGAAGAGGCGCCTGTGATCAATATCGTTTTCATGGCGTCTCCGCCTCCCCCTCTGTCAGCGTCAATGGCGCTGGTGTCTGAGCCTTCAGATCGTCGACCCGCAAGGCGTGGCTGGGCTTTGACAGCCGGTTGCGCACCACCCAAAATAGGCGCTCTTGTGCACGCGTGATTGCCACATAGGCCAACCGTTTCCACAATGGCTGGCCCGCTTCCGTGCGCCCCATTCGCGCGGCCACAAAAAGATCAGGCGCAAAGACCTGCACCGCATCCCATTGCGACCCTTGCGCCTTGTGGATCGTGCCCGCCGCCCCGTGCAAAAACGTGGCCCCCATGCGCGCGGCAAAGGGAATAAACGGCTCTTCTTCGTCGGGCTTTTCGATCTTCACGATCGACGCCGCGCTGACCTGCGGCTCTTCGGCACCCAACACATGCAGCCGCGAAAACCCCGCTTTGCGCCCTTCGCCCAGATAGATCACCTGCGCGCCCTTGATCAGGCCGCGCGCCTCAAGATCCAGCCGTTTCTTGCGGTGCTTCAGCGGCAATTCGATCCCGTCACAGATCAACGGCTCCCCGTCCAGCAGATGGTCGGCCGGTGCGTCATGCACATGGCGAAACGCGTTGATTAGCCGGATGCGCGTGGCGTTGCGCCAGACCAGAACCGGGCTGCGCGCCATCATGTCCACATCCACGCGCTGCGCCCATTGCACCCGGTCATCCTGGCGCGCCTTGTCCTGCACCATGTCCTCAAAGGCCTGAAAATCCAGCGCGGGATCCGCCAGCGCATGGGCCAGATCAAGGATCGGATTGTCTGCCTCTTGCCGGTGAATGCGGTTGAGATGCTGGATCCGCGGCGCGGGCAGTTTGTCAAACACCATCGTGCCCGATTGATTGACCGGCGCCAGCTGGGCCGGATCGCCAAACAACAGCAGCGTGGGAAAGATCTCTTGCAGGTCGTCAAATTGCTTGTCGTCCAGCATCGAGGATTCATCCACAAACCCGATGTCCAGCGGCTCGTCCCGCCGTTTCCAGCCGGTGATGAAATCTGAGCCACGCAACCCCGCCGCCGCAAGCGCGCCGGGGATGCTCTTGTTCGTCTCGTAAAAGGCAAAGGCGCGATCCAATGCCATGTCCGCCAACCCTTCAATCTCAGGGCGGTCGCCTTGTCCTGCCAGCCATTCCGCGATGCGTTCATATTCCGGATCGTAAACGGGCGTATAAAGAATGCGGTGGATCGTCGTCGCGGGTACGCCGCGAAAGCGCAGCACGCTGGCCGCCTTGTTGGT
>JABSSA010000311.1 GCA_013214665.1 Paracoccaceae bacterium | reverse complement strand
GGACACGAATGTCAGACCATCAGTATCGGCCGCGATGGATTCAGCCCCTTCCTTGATGTCCTTGCCGAAGTCTGTTGGCAGATACATCGCGCAAACGGTGTCGGCGCCTTTGAGGTCGGCCAGGTATTTCACGCCAACGCGGATTTGATCATAATAGGTCGCCGTACCAGCATAATGCAGCGGGTGCAGGGGCTCGGCCATCTGACGGGCTGCAGACAATGGCGAAACGTTCGGGATTTTCTTGGCGTCTTGCAGCTTGAACGCCGCGATGTTCATCGGCGTGCCGAGCGACAGCAACATGGCAAACACCTTGTCCCCGTTGACCAGCTTGTTCATGCCCTGGATCGCTTTTGGCATCTGATACGCGTGATCCTCAACGATAAAGCGGATCTTGCGGCCGTGGATACCGCCTGCTGCGTTCACTTCGTCAAAGACAAGCTGTGCCGCTTTTGTGGCTGGTGCGCCGAAAGCTGCAAATGGGCCCGACAGGTCGTTGTTGGAACCGATCAGAATTTCTGTGTCGGTCACACCCTGTTCCGCAACCGCTGGTGCCGCTGCGGTGGCCGCGACCAACGCCGCTGTTGCCAGTTTTGAGGTCAGTGATTTCATGTGGTTTCTCCCTAATTTGGTTGGTTCTTGGTGCCGGATCAGTACATCTGTCCGATCAGTTCTTTATGCTTGGTCTCAACAAAGCTGCGTTTGAGCTTCATTGTCGGTGTAAGTTCATCATCCTCTGCCGTTAACAACACGTCAATCAGGCGGAAGTCCTTGATTTGCTCAACGCGTGCAAAATCCTTGTTCACTTCGGTGATGGTGTCCCGGATCAGTTCCTGCACTTCTTTCGCGGCGCACAGAGACGCAAAGTTTGAAAATGGCACACGTTGATCTTGGGCGTATTTCTCGACGTTTTCCTGATCTATCATCACAAGGCAGGTCAGGAATTTGCGTTTGTCCCCGATGATCACCGCGTCCGAGATATAGGGCGAGAATTTCAACCGGTTCTCAATCTCGGCAGGGGTGATGTTTTTGCCGCCTGCGGTGATGATGATGTCTTTCACGCGGCCAGTGATCGAAACGTACCCCTGATTGTCGACCATGCCGACATCACCGGTGCGCAGCCATCCATCTTCCGTAAAGGTTTCGGCGGTCTTTTCGGGGTTCTTCCAATACCCTTGGAAGACATTCCCCGCCTTGTACTGAACCTCGCCATCCGGTGCGATGCGCACCTGAGCGCCGGGCAAAGGTTGGCCCACGGTGGCGACCTTGTTGCTTTTGGAGCCGTTGATCGAAATGACCCCCGAGCTTTCGGTCATGCCGTACCCTTCAAGCACAGGCACACCGATAGACGCGTACCACTGCAGCAATTCCGGCGAAATCGGTGCCGCGCCGGAGCCGCCGCGCCGCAACCTGTCCATCCCGATCATCCGGCGCAGGTTTCGCAGCAGGACCATATCCCAAAAGCCATAGCTCAGCCGGGTGCCGAAAGGCACCTCTTTGCCGTCGTTCATCGCTTCGGCGCGTGCCGCACCGGCCTGAAGCGCTTTGGAATAGGCCCATTTTTGCATGCCTGTGGCTTCGCCAATGCGGATCGAGACCTGTGAATAGATCTTTTCCCAAAGCCGGGGCACCGCAACAAAGGTTTGCGGGCTGACCTCTTGCAGGTTGTCAAAGATCGTCTCTGGGCTTTCTGCAAAGTTGATCGTCGATCCCGCCGCAATGGGGGCATTTACCGAAAAGACGCGTTCCAGAATATGACAGAGCGGCAAAAAGCAGATCTGATCATCCGTGCGGAACGTGGGCGCATCGGCAATCGCTGCGCTGACGGAATACATCAGGTTGCCATGCCCGATCATGGCCCCTTTGGGCATACCTGTGGTACCGGAGGTATACACCAAGATGGCCGTGTCTTCGGGCTTGGTCGCCTCGATTGAAGCCTCGAACACGCCGGGGTTTTCGGCGTCGTATTTCGCGCCAATCTCGTAGAGTTCATCGAGGAAGATAATATCTGGGTCCGAGAAATCGTGCAGACCTTCACGCTCGATGACGATCACCTTGATCAGGCTCGGCATAGCGTCCCGGACTTCGAGAAACTTATCAAGCTGTTCGTCGTTTTCGACGATCAGGAACCGGCTTTCGGAGTTGTTGACCAGATATTCCAGCTGACTGGCGGAATCCGTGGTGTAGATGCCCGAGCAAATACCGCCAACGCCTTGCACACCCATGTCGGTGTACATCCATTCCTTGTTGTCTTCCGACAAGATCGAAACCACTTCGCCCCGCTTGAGGCCAAGCGCCACAAGCCCAAGGCCGATGCGTTTTGCGCGGGTGTAGTAGTCAGACCACGAATGGGACCGCCAGATGCCAAAGGTCTTTTCGCGCATCGCGGTGCGGTCGCCCAATTCCTCGCATCGTTTGCGGAAAAGCTTGGGGGTCGTGTCTTGCCCGTCGATATAAAACGGGCCCTGCGACAGGTCTGCGTTAAACGTCAGACCATGCATGGATTGTTGTGGGGGCAGCGTGTTGTCCATCGTTGATCCCTATCGCCATGTCTTGCGTTGCTTCCAGCGCCGTTGCCCGCGCTGGTTTTCATCCTGACTGACGCCAAGATAAAATTCCTGAATATCTTTGGATGCTGCCAGAACCTCGGCCTTGTCGTCCATCACGATCCGACCCAGTTCCATGACATATCCGTAATCGGCCGCCTCAAGCGCCACTTTGGCGTTTTGCTCGACCAGCATCATCGTGACCTTCTGTTCCTTGTTCAGGCGCACGATGATCTCAAAAATCTCCTGCGTCAGCAGCGGAGACAGGCCAAGGCTTGGCTCATCGAGAAGCATCAGCTTGGGCTTGGACATCAAGCCACGCCCAATTGCCAACATCTGTTGCTGACCCCCCGACAGGGTGCCTGCGCGCTGATCGCGACGATCTTTGAGGATGGGGAAATAGGAATACACCATCTCTTCATCCGCGCTGATCCCGCCACGGTCTGTGCGGGTGTATGCGCCCATCGCGATGTTTTCGCCCACGGTCATCAGCGGGAAAATCTCGCGCCCTTCTGGCACATGCACCATGCCACGTCGCACGATAGCGTCGGCCTCAAGGCTTTGAATGTCAGAGCCTTCCATTTTCACGGTGCCCTTTTCCGGGTCCATCACCCCGGAAATGGTTTTCAGCAAGGTTGTTTTGCCCGCGCCATTCGCGCCCAGCACAGTTACGATCTGGCCTTCGTGCACCTTAAGGCTCACGCCGCGGATGGCCATGATCGGGCCGTAATAGCTTTCGAGGTTGTCGATTTGCAGGACGATTTTGCCTGCTTGATCAGTCGTACTCATGCGCGTGACGTCCCCGTTTTGGAAATCTCACCGGTGCCCAGATAGGCTTCGATCACTGCTGGGTGGGATTGCACATCTGCGGATGTGCCGGTGGCCAGCTCTTTGCCGTCCGACAGGGCCATGACCCGGTTTGAAACGGCGGAGACAAGGCCCATGTCATGTTCAACCATCATGACCGAAATGCCCATCTGCTTTTGGATATCTTCGATCCAAAACGCCATATCCTGCGTTTCCTCGACCGACAGGCCGGACGCAGGCTCATCGAGCAACAAGAGCTTGGGCTCGGACGCCAGCGCACGGCCAAGCTCAACAACTTTGCGAACGCCATAAGGCAGCCCGCCGATCATCTTGTCGCGATAGGCTTGCAGATCCAAAAACTCGATCACCTGCTCCACAGCCTCGCGATGGCGCAGCTCTTCGCGGTAAGCTTTTCGGGAAAAGAGCACGTCCGACAAAACGCCTGTTGTGCGGTGACGGTGCCGACCGACCAACAGGTTTTGCAGAACCGTTGCCTGTTCAAACAATTCGATGTTCTGGAACGTCCGCGCGATGCCAAAGCCGGGCACCTGATCGGCGGATTGTGTCAGCAGATCGTTGCCATCAAAGCGGATCTTGCCCTCTGCTGGGTCATAGAACCGCGAAATCAGGTTGAAGATCGTGGATTTGCCCGCGCCGTTCGGGCCGACCAAAGCAAAGACTTCACCGGTTTCCACGTGCAGCGATACGTTGTCGACGGCCACCAGACCGCCAAACCGCAAGGTGACGTTTTCTATCTCTAGCAAGCTCATTGGACACGATCCGTTTTCAGATAGGACTTCTGACGCTTGAACATGTCTTTGCGATAGAAGGGGAACAGTTCGAAATAGGTGCGGATTTTCAGCCAGCGGCCGTAAAGCCCCATCGGCTCAAACAGGATGAAGCACACCAGGATAAAGGCGAACATCGCGCTTTCCAGGCCAGGGATGTTGATATTGACGTCAAAGGCATTGGCCAGGAACGACCGGCCGTTTGCAATGGCTACCGGAATGATGCCGACCACGATGGCGCCAAAGAACGCCCCGTGGATAAAGCCCAGCCCGCCGATCACGATCATCAGCAGGAGAGTGATCGACATGACCAGATCGAAGGTTTCATTGGTCACATATCCCGCCGAATGGCCAAAGAGCGCGCCTGCCAGTCCGGCCGCTGTGGCCGACAGAAAGAAGGATGTCGCTTTGGTGCGGGTCAGGTTGATACCCATCGCGCGGGCCGAAATCTCACTATCACGAACGGCGGTAAAGCTGCGACCCGTCGGCGTGCGCAACAGGTTGCGGTACGCCCAGACCAAGAGGATCGTGACGAAGAGCACGAGGTAATAGAACTTGTACGGGGTCGAGTAACGATTGACCTCAATCCCGAAGATGTTGATGTCAGGCACTGCGGCGCCTGCGATGCCTCCGGTCCAAGGCTCTGCAAGGACGACAAAATCGCTTGTCAGGATGGACATGGCCAGTGTTGCCAGCGCCAGATACACACCATGCAGGCGCAAGACAGGCAACGCGATCAACGTGCCGATCAAGCCCGCCAAAAGCCCAGACACCGGGAAGGCGATGACCCAAGGCACGCCCGCATTCAGCAAATTGATGTTCACATAGCAGCCCAAGGCCATAAACGTAGCATGGCCAAGGCTGGGCAAACCGGTATGCCCGGTCAACAGCATCAGGCCCATACCCGCAATGGCGAGGATCAGAACGCCTGTGATTTCGCCTAGCAAATATGCGTCATCAATTGCGACGAAATAGAGGGGCGTCGCCAGAACAAGCAGCAAAAGCAAGACATACCACGTGGCCTGTGCGCGGTGTTTGAACAGGCGGATGTCGGCGTCATAGGACGTTTTGAAAACAAAGCGCATCCGTCTACACCTTCTTTTTCTGAGTTTGAGAGAAGATCCCGCCGGGACGGAAAATCAGGATCAACAAGAGAATTGCATAAGGTGCAATCTGGCTAACGCCGGGTGGGCCATAACGCGACGCCAACGGCTCAACCACGCCGATGATCAACCCGCCAACAAGCGCGCCGGGCAGCGATCCAAAGCCACCGATGGCCGCTGCGGCAAAGGCCTTGATGCCCAGAAGACCGGTTGCCGGGTCAATGGAACCTTTGGAAGCAAAGAGGATGCCGGCAACCGCAGCCACCATGCCGGACAGACCCCAAACAAGGCTGTGAATGCGGCGTACCGGGATGCCCATGTAATATGCGGCAAGCTGGTTTTGCGATGCGGCCTGCATCGCCAGACCCATGCGGGTGCGCGAGAAAAAGAGGTAAAAGAGGAAGGTCAGAACCGCCGTCACGATGACGATCAGCACCTCGTCAACCCCAAGAACAAGGCCACCGGATCGAATGTCTTGGCCCGCATATGGGGTTTCCAGCGATGTCGGTTCGTGCGTCCAGAACGTGCCGGCAAAAAAGCGCAGGATGAACCCCATCGCGATTGTCATGATTACAATCGACGTCTGCGACTGGCCAAACATGTGCCGCAGGATGCCCCAGTTGAACAGGTATCCAAACACGCCCATGACCAGAATGGAGAGCGGAACAGCCAACCAGAAATTCAAGCCCATATATTCGTGGTTGGTAAAACCGATGCAGACAAACGCGCCCAGCATCATGAAATCGCCTTGGGCGAAGTTCACAGCCTCGGTCGCTTTGTAAATCAGCACAAACCCCAGCGCGATCAACCCATAGACACAGCCATTGGCCAGCCCGCTGAGTATCAGCTGCAGAAAATCCATCAGATCCCTCCCCAAGACCTAGATTTGTTCGGCGGCGCATCTGAAAATGCCAATGTCAGCCGCCTTAGTTTTTCGAAGTGTGGCCGAGCCGCTTGCAAGGTTCAACCCGATCAGAGTGTATCAACCCGTCTGGTTGACGTTACGTTTTGCCAGTTGACGGTCGCGCAATCCCCGTCGAACGCACTCAATACCGCGTTGTCATCCGATACCCTTCGCGATGATAAAGCCGCACATACGTGACCGCATCCGCGTCGAGCCATGTTGTGCGTTCAAACAAAAAGGCGGGATCGCCCGGCGCAACCTCGAGGAATTCTGCGACCTCTGATGTGACACGCGTTGCCGAAAAGCTGATCTCGGCGGTGGTAAGCGGCACAGTATCAACCAACCACGCACTTGGGCCTTGGTCCACAAATGTCTCCGCGGCGGCTTCGGGCACGCTGGCCGTAACGATCCAGCGGTCTTCGAATTGATGTGGCTGGCCGTTTGCATAATGCATGGCGCGCACATGGATCACGCGCGCCGTTTGGGGCAAAGACAGTTTTGAACTCAGCCAGCCCGGCGCATCTTCTTCGGTGCGGCTAACACGGGCGTACCTGTAGTCGGCGCCGGTATCTTCGATCTCCTGCTGGATTTGCGGGATGGCAAAGCGGGCCTGCCGCCGTGGCATTTTCAATACCTTGGTGCCCGCTTTGCGTTTGCGCTCCAGATATCCTTCTTCCGCCAACTCCCGAAGAGCGCGATTGACCGTGGTGCGGGTCGTGGCAAATTCTTCGGCCAGGTCCACCTCGCCCGGCAGTGACATGCCCGGAGACCAGACACCATTGCGCATACGGGTCAGAACCTCGGCTTTGATAGCGCGATAACCAGTGGGTTCAGTGGGGTTGGTCATATCGTTGGGTCCGGTTTCTAAATCACATCACTAGGCTTTTCATTGCGGCCTTGAAGCGGGGCAAAATCGTCTCCCGCGCGATGTGGCGACCGCCTTGAACAACATGGCGACCAGCGGACCAGACGTCAGTCACAACATCATCGCCTGCCGCAAAGCATAGCCCATCAAGCACTTGATCATCACGCAAGGCGCACAAAGCTGCAGTGTCGCGGTTGAGTGCTGTCAGATCGGCAAGTCTTCCAACCGCGATTTCGCCCGCGTTGCGATCCAGCGCCATGGCGCTGCCACGCGCCGCGCCGCAATAGAGAAACTGGCCAACCGATCCGGGGCCATCGGTCATTACGTTGCGGGATCTGTCGCGCAGGCGTTGCGAATATTCGAGGGTCCGCAGCTCTTCGGTCAGGGAGATCCGCACATTGGAATCCGAGCCGACGCCAAACATGCCGCCATTTCGGGCGAACGCTTCGCCGTTAAAGATGCCGTCGCCCAGATTGGACTCCGTAATCGGGCAAAGCCCCGCAACCGCGCCGGATTTCGCAACGCCTGCTGTCTCTGTATCGGTCATATGCG
>JABSSA010000310.1 GCA_013214665.1 Paracoccaceae bacterium | reverse complement strand
CGCCGGTCGGGTTGTTGGGCGAATTGATCAACAAAGATCGGGCGTCTGGCGCGGCCGCCTCCAAAGCTGCGGCTTGCGGCTGAAACGCATCTTCGGCGCGTGTCTGCACGGTTTGCGCGCGTGCGCCAACCCCGCGAATGGTGCCGGGATAGGTGGCGTAGTAAGGATCGATGAACAGCCCGAGATCGCCGGGATCAAGGGCGGCTGTATGCGCGGAAAAGAGCGCAGATTGCCCACCGGGCGTGATCATCACATTGGCGCGCGTTGTTGGCACGCCTGTGCGCTCTTGGGTACGTTTGGCCACTGTGTCCCGCAGGCTATCGGTGCCCGGCACAGCGGCATAACCTGTGTGACCGCCAAGGGCACTGGCGTGCATTTCCTGAAGGATTGGGGCGGCGGTGCCAATGTCGTGTTCGCCGATCGTCAATTCCAGCACCGGCTGGCCCTCATCGGCCATTTTGCGGGCCCGCAGAAAGACATCCCAAGCGTCGGTGTCGCCTTCTGACAGGCGGGTGATGCGCTGCGACAATTCCATGGGTGAGTCTCCGTTCCAAACGTGAAGGGAGAGGGGCGCAGGGCCGCGCCATTGTCAACCAGATTGGCGCGCTTACGTCGCGCGCGGCGCGAACTGGGCCTGCACCTTTTTCGTCAGGCTGGCGCGCACAATGTCATAGGATGTGACAAGCCGGTGCTGCATGGCGTCTGGATCCGCGTCTTCCCACCGCACGCGCACCCAAGAGCGATGAAAATAGGGGGCTTTTTCGGCCGCACCGGCTTCGATCAGCATCGCGGCGGTTTCGATGTCAGGCGTTTTGACCGACACCCCATCGTTGGAAATACCAATACAGGCAAACATCTTACCGCCGATCTTCCAGGCGTCATGCCCGCCGCCCCAAGGATCCGACCATTCGGCGCCAGGCAGCTCTTTGCAGATGCGGTTGATGTCATCGCGGGTCATAGGGTGAGCTTGCCGTGTAGAACACAACAGCGCAAGGGTTGACCCGCGGGGGGCGATGGCGTTAGGCAAGGCGCATGAACCGTATTTGCATCACTTGCTGCATTATTTCCTGCTGAGCTATCACGCGGGCCGGTTCCTCTTTTCGACACAGATCAGACACGCTAGGCCCGCGCCACACCTGCGCGAGACTGTCTGATGAAGATCCAACTGTACAACACCAAAACCCGCACCAAAGAGACGTTTGAGCCGCTCGATCCGAGCCACGTGAAAATGTATGTCTGTGGGCCAACGGTTTATGATCGCGCACATCTGGGCAATGCGCGGCCCGTGCTGGTCTTTGACATGCTCAACCGGCTTTTGCGGCACAGCTATCCCAAGGTCACTTACGTGCGGAACTTCACGGATGTGGATGACCGGATCAACGAGACCGCGCTGAACCGCAAACAGGCGGGTGCGGCAGGCACGTTGGAAGAGCTGATTGCGGAACGGTCCAATGAGACAATCGGCTGGTATCACGCGGATATGGACGCGTTGGGGGCCATGCGCCCGGATGCAGAACCGCGGGCGACCGGGTATATCGCTGAAATGATTGCCTTTATTGAGGCGTTGATCGCGGATGGCCACGCGTATGCGGCCGAAGGTCATGCTCTTTTTGCGGTCGAAAGCTACGCTGAATACGGCAAGCTGTCAGGCCGCTCGGTGGAGGATATGATCGCTGGGGCGCGGGTCGAGGTGGCGCCGTATAAGCGCAACCCGATGGACTTTGTTTTGTGGAAGCCGTCGGACGATGATCTGCCCGGATGGGACAGCCCTTGGGGGCGCGGGCGGCCCGGGTGGCATATCGAATGCTCGGCCATGGCACATGCACTTTTGGGCAAGTCCTTTGATATTCATGGGGGCGGCAATGATCTGATGTTCCCCCACCACGAAAACGAGATCGCCCAATCGCGCTGCGCGGGGCATGATTTCGCGCAGGTGTGGATGCACAATGAAATGTTGCAGGTCGAGGGCAAGAAGATGTCCAAGTCCCTGGGCAATTTCTTTACCGTGCGCGATCTGTTGGAGCAGGGCGTACCGGGCGAAGTGATCCGTTTGGTGATGCTGTCGACGCATTATCGCAAGCCGATGGACTGGACGGAAAAGAAACGCGCTGAGGCGGAAAAAACCTTGCGAAAATGGTATGATATCGCAGGTGATGTAGAGGCCGGACCGTTGGATCCGCGCTTTCTTGAAGCGATCAGCGATGATCTGAACACCGCAGGCGCGCTGACCATCATGCACGAGCTCGCCGCGCAAAACGCGGGCCCGGAGTTGCGCACGGCGATGCAGTTTTTCGGCGTGATGTCAGAAAGTGTGCCGGAGTGGGTCACAGATGCGCAGGCGGATCTGAGTGCGTTTGAGGCCCTGTTGGGCGCGGCACGTGCGACAGCGATGGAGACCAAGGATTTCGCTGAGGTTGACCGGCTCAAGTCCGCCTTGATCGCGGCTGGTGTCGAAGTGCGGATGAGCAAAGCGGGTGTCGATCTGGTCGCTGGGCCGGATTTTGATGCCGCGAAACTGGAGGGGTTGGGATGAGCAACCTCTCGCCCGGTACGGGCCTGAAAAGAAACGTAAAATGCGGTGCACGGCCCGTACACAAGCTGTACACAGCCTGTGCACCGTTTTGGTGCACCGCGCGGAAGTTGACAGATGAACCCATCGCGGTCGGGATGAGGCCGCAAAAGTAAGCCCAGGCCGCGCAGATGCTGCGTGGCACAGCAAGCGAGACAAAGACGATGCCCGAACGGCTTTACCTTTACGACACCACGCTGCGCGACGGACAGCAGACGCAGGGTGTGCAATTTTCCACCGCCGAGAAAATGCGCATCTCTGAGGCGCTGGATGCGCTGGGCATCGACTATATCGAAGGCGGGTGGCCCGGCGCGAACCCAACCGACAGCGCATTTTTTGATGCAGCCCCCAAAACCCGGGCGCGGATGGCGGCGTTTGGGATGACCAAGCGCGCGGGCATTTCGGTGGAAAACGACGATGTGCTGGCCGCAGTGACCAACGCGGGCACCAAGGCCGTGTGTCTGGTGGGCAAGTCGCACGACTTTCACGTCACAACTGCGCTGGGCATCACACTGGAAGAAAACCGCGATGCGATTGGGCAATCCATGGCTCATATGGTGGCGCAGGGTCGCGAAGCGCTGTTTGATGCGGAGCATTTCTTTGACGGCTACAAATCCAACCCCGATTATGCGCTCTCTTGCCTGCGGGCCGCGCTTGAGGCGGGGGCGCGGTGGGTTGTGCTGTGTGACACCAATGGCGGGACGCTGGCCGAAGAAATCGGGCGTATCACGCGCGAGGTGATCGCGGCGGGTATTCCGGGGGATCACGTGGGCATTCACACCCACAACGACACCGAATCCGCCGTGGCTGGCACGTTGGCGGCGGTCGACGCGGGCGCGCGTCAGATTCAGGGTACACTCAACGGGCTTGGCGAGCGGTGCGGCAATGCGAACCTGACCACGTTGATCCCGATCTTGAAGCTGAAAGAGCCGTATCGCAGCGCTTTTGAGATCGGGGTGAGCGACGACAGCCTCAAGGAATTGACCCGCACCAGCCGGATGTTGGATGAAATCCTGAATTCGGTGCCGATCAAACAGGCCGCATTTGTGGGACCGTCGGCCTTTGCGCATAAGGCTGGGCTGCACGCGTCGGCCATTTTGAAAGACCCTACAACTTACGAACACGTGGACCCGGCGAGCATTGGCAATGCGCGGATCATTCCGATGTCGAACCAGGCGGGGCAATCCAACCTGCGCCGCCGTCTGGCGGAAGCGGGTCTTGAGGTGGCGAGGGACAATCCCGCCTTGCCGCGCATTTTGGAGCGGATCAAAGCGCTGGAATCCAAAGGCTACAGCTATGACACCGCGCAGGCGAGTTTTGAGCTGATCGCGCGCGAGGAATTGGGGCAATTGCCTGAATTCTTTGAGGTCAAACGCTATCGGGTGACTGTGGAGCGGCGCAAAAACAAGCGCAACCAGATGGTCTCGCTCTCTGAGGCGGTTGTGGTGTTGAAGGTGGATGGTGAAAAGAAACTTTCGGTCAGCGAAAGCATGGATGAAACCGGATCAGACCGTGGCCCGGTGAACGCGTTGGCCAAAGCTTTGGCCAAGGATTTGGGTCGGTTCCAGGAACATGTGACTGACATACGATTGGTAGATTTCAAGGTGCGGATCACACAAGGCGGCACCGAGGCTGTCGCACGGGTGATCATCGATAGCGAAGACAGTTCGGGCCAGCGGTGGTCAACCGTGGGTGTCAGCGCCAACATCGTGGATGCCTCATTTGAGGCGTTGCTGGATGCGATCCGGTGGAAACTGTTGCGCGACGGCGTGGCGGCTTCCTGACTCTATGGATTGGGACGCGTTCTTTACCGTGCATCGGGAGTTGCACCGCGAAGGGCCGGGGTTGCCCGAGGACGTGGCGTGGGCCCTGGCGCAGCTTGGCGCATCCCCTGCGCGCGTGCTGGATGCGGCGTGCGGGCCGGGCGCGGATACTCAGACTTTGGCGCGGCTTTTGCCGGATGCGTCGATTGATGCGGTGGAAAAGCAGGCGCATTTCGTGGATGAAGCGCGCGCCCGGTTGGATGTGGGGCGCGATCGCGTGCGGCTGTGGCAAGGGGATATGTTTGACCTGAGCGGGGCATATGACCTGATCTGGTGTGCGGGCGCCGCCTATTTTGTGGGTGTGACCGAAGCGCTGACACGGTGGCGGCCGCGTCTGGCCGCTGGCGGTTTTGTGGCGTTTTCGGAACCCGTGCTAGAGGCCGGTGCGTCAGACGCGGCGCAGGCGTTTTGGGAAGAGTATCCCGCGATCACGGATCGCGCCGGGATTGAGGCCCGCGTGCGCACGGCGGGCTATGCACCAATGGCTTCGCGGCTGATCCAAGGGGCCGCTTGGCAGGCGTATTACGCGCCGATGGAAGCGCGGATTGCCGCGTTGCGTGCGCAGGGGGTGAGTGCGGCGGTCGAGGCGGCTTGTTTCGAGAACCTGGCAGAGGCCGAACGCTGGCGTGCGGGGCAGGCGGATATCGCGTATCTTTTGGTTGTGGCGCGGCCTGATCCATGAGCGCATCATTTGACGACGACGTCATCGCTTGTGCCAAGATCGTGGAGACGGGCGATCCGATGCGGTTTCGCACGGTCATGGCCGCACCTGTGGCGGCGCGGGCCAAGCTCTTTCCGCTTTATGCGTTCAACATCGAAGTGAGCCGCGCGCCGTGGGTCACCCAAGAGCCGATGATTGCCGAGATGCGTCTGCAATGGTGGCGGGACGCGTTGGACGAGATCGTGAACGGTGGCCCGGTGCGGCGGCATGAGGTGGTGACGCCCCTGGCGCGGGTGTTGACCCCCGGCGCTGCGCAGCGGCTGGATCGCTTGATCGAAGCGCGCCGGTGGGATGTGTACCGCGTGCCGTTCGAGACGGAGGCAGCGCAGGATCAGTATCTCGAAGAGACCACAGGCGCGCTGACCTGGACGGCGGGCGAAATGCTGGGCGCGGGCGCGGACGGCCCGTTGCGCGATGCAGGGTGGGGCATGGGGATGGCCGCCTTTTTGCAAGCCGTGCCTGCGCTTAAAGCCGCGGGGCGACAGCCTTTGCGGGATGAGACACCCGCCGCTATCGCGGCTTTGGCGGCACGCGGTGTCGCGCGGTTAGCCGCGGCGCGGCGGGGTCGCGTGAAGCGTGCGGCTTTGCCCGCGCTTTGGCCTGCAAGCGGTGCGTTGCGGGTGTTGCAAGCCGCCAAGGCCGCGCCTGAGCGGGTCTTGTCAGATGGGTTGCCAGAGTACCGGTTGCGGCTGGCGTGGAACGCGATGTTGCGCCGCTGGTAAGTTACACCCGAACCGGGCCGGGCCGGGTCATCAGCCAGACCAAAGACACGCCCGCCAACAGCAGGAACGGCACCATCGCCACATTCACAGCTGTCCAGCCGCTGACCGGATCGCCCCCGGCGCAGTTCATCAGACCGCCTGAGGCAAGGCTGGCCAGTGTGACGCCGCCAAAGACGATCAGGTCATTCATGCCCTGCATCCGGCCACGCTCTTGGGGGGCGTGCGAGCTGGTGAGCAATGTGGTGGCGCCGATAAAGCCAAAGTTCCAACCGAGGCCCAAAAGGATGAGCGCGACAAAGAAATTGCCCAGTTCGACGCCTTGCAGCGCGACAGCTCCGGCCCCTGCGAGGATGATGATGCCCAGGCCCATGATCCGTTCCACGCCAAAGCGCGCGATCAGGTGGCCGGTAAAGAACGAAGGCGCGAACATGGCCAGCACGTGGCCGGTGACCACATGGCCTGCGGAAATTTCGCTGAACCCGCAGCCGACCACGGCGAGCGGTGTGGAGGTCATCACGAGGTTCATCAACGCGTAAGAGACGGTGGCACAGATCACGGCCACCAGAATTTTGGGTGAGCGCAACAAATCGCGGCGCGAGCGCATAGGCGCGTCTTTCATCTCGGCGTCAGAGACACGGGGCAGGTCGAGCAGCGACAGGATCAGCATCCCGATGACATTAAGCGCCGCCACGGCCAGATAGACCGGGATATAGCGTTCGTGGTTGGCCACGCCGCTGTTGTCAGCCAGAAATGTCGCAAGTTGCGGCCCGATGATTGCGGCGGCCAGACCGCCTGCCATGACATAAGAAATCGCCTTGGGGCGGTAATCGTCCGAGGCTCCGTCAGCGGCGGCGAAGCGGTAAAATCCCTGCGCGGACATATAGATACCGGTCATGTAGCTGCCCACGAGGAATAGCCAAAAACTGCCTATAGACAGCGCATAAGCCCCAATAAGTGCCCCCGCCGCGCCGCCAAAGGCGCCGATGTAGAACCCTGTTTTGCGGCCGCGCTTTTGCATCAGCGGGGAAAGCCACGGCGCTGTGGTCATGGAGCCGAACACAATCAGTGAGATCGGCAATGTCGCCAGACAGACGAATGGGGTGATCTGTTGACCGGCCAGCCCGCCGATGACGAATATCATCGGCATCTGGCTGCCCAAAAAGGCCTGTGCTGCCACCAGGACAGCCACGTTGCGCTTTGCGCGTGCGTCGTTCACTGTGTTCATGAAAACTGCCTACGCCCTGCTTGGCGCGGGGGCAAGCTGTGGCGGGGTAAATTGCATCTCGCTGGGTTAACAAGTGGGTGTGCGCAAAGTCACACTTGGGAGGCGGGCAAATGTCGGGCGGCAGGATTATCACAACCTTGGACGACGTCGAAGAGGGGATGGCCTATCTGGCGCGCCTTGATCCCCGGCTGGCGACGGCTTGGGATGTGGCCGGGCCTTTGCCGTTGCGCCGGACCGACGATGGGTTTCAGCACCTCTTTTCCAAAATCGTCAGCCAACAGGTGTCAACCGCATCTGCCGCTGCGATCTGGGCGCGGATCGAGGCCGCAGGGCTGCTGAGCGAGGCGGCTGTGCGTGCTGCGGGTGAAGATGGGCTGCGCGCCGTTGGGTTGAGCCGCCAAAAGATTGCTTATGCCCTGGCGTTGGCCGATGCCGGGATCGACTATGCGGGTCTGCGTGATCTGCCGGATGCCGAAATTGTGCGCATCCTGACCGAGGTCAAAGGCATCGGCGTTTGGACGGCCGAGATTTACGGCATGTTCGCGCTGGGGCGGGCGGATATGTTTGCGCCCGGTGATCTGGCGCTGCAAATCGCTGCGCAGGCGATCTTTGATCTGCCTGATCGGCCCACGGAAAAAGCATTGCGCGTGATGGCCGAAGACTGGTCGCCGTGGCGATCTGTTGCGGCACGGCTGTTCTTCACCTACTACCGCCATTTGAAGGGTCGCGAAGGGGTTACGGGATGACACGTGTTTTGAATGCAGGCCGCAAGGGCCCGCTGTCGGGGACAACCCGATCTGTTGTGGTGTTTGTGCATGGCTATGGGGCCAATGGCGCCGACCTGTTGGGCTTGGCCGACCCGCTGGGCGAACACCTGCCTGATACGTTGTTTGTGGCGCCTGATGCGCCCGAGACCATTCCGGGCATGCCCAACGGCTTTCAGTGGTTCCCGATCCCGTGGCTGGACGGCTCTTCGGAAGAAGAGGCTGAGCGCGGCATGGCGGCGGCGGTCGAAGACTTTAACGCCTTCCTTGATGCGCTGATGGTCGATGAAGATGTGATGCCCGAGCAGGTGGTTCTGTTTGGGTTTTCGCAAGGCACGATGATGTCACTGCATGTGGCGCCGCGCCGCGAAGACCCGGTGGCGGGGATCGTGGCGTTTTCGGGTCGCTTGCTGCGCCCTGAGCTTTTGGCGGATGAGGCAGTGGTTCGCCCGCCGATTTTGTTGGTGCATGGTGATGCCGACGATGTGGTGCCGGTGCAATCCTTGCCGCAAGCCGCTGAGGCTTTGCAGGAAGCGGGTTGGAAAGACGTCTACGCCCACATCATGGAAGGCACCGGCCACGGCATTGCGCCGGATGGTCTGTCGGTGGCGCTGGCGTTCATGCGCGATAAGCTGAGCCTGTAACGCATTATTCCGCGCTGGATGTTGGTTGGGTCCGATCCGGGCGCGGGTGATCTTTGCCCCAATCGCCCAATGCAAGGATCGCGGTGCGCAATGCCTGACCTTTCGGGGTCAGCGAATATTCGACCCTTGGTGGGACAACTGCGAAAACCTCACGGTTCACGATGCCGTCGGCCTCCAACTCGCGGAGCTGTTTGGTCAGGCTTCGTTGCGTCACTGTGCCTAGACGGCGCATCAGTTCGTTAAAGCGGACCGTTTCGTCCATCAAATGATAGACAGCCAACCCTTTCCATTTGCCCGAAATCTGTTCCAACGCTGCTTCTACAGGGCATCCGTCACTGCAATCGTAGCGTTCAAATCGCGCTGCTGTGGACGGGTCAGTTACAGTATCCATTTGGTACCTATAAGCCAATAATGTGCGTACTTGCGGATTTGTTCCTTATTGATGATCTGACGTCCTACAGACCATTTGTCAAAAGGAGAACGCAAAATGGCATTGACGATCTTGGCGCAGATCACGGCGGAACCGGGCAAAGAAGATCTTGTGCGGGCGGAGTTGGAAAAGTTGGTCCCCATCACGCGCGCGGAAGACGGATGTATCCAATACGATCTGCATGTTGATACCGAAACACCGGGCTTTTTCGTGTTTTACGAAAACTGGGAAAGTCGTGAGCTGTGGCAGACCCATATGAATGCGCCACATCTGGCGGCGTATATGGCTGCAACCGAAGGCGCGGTTGCGCAATTTGTTTTGCACGAGATGTCCAAAATCGGCTGAGGTGTTGATCGCCCATTGGCAGGTGGCGCAGGTCTTTGAATGCCACCTGCAAAGATTTGCGACACCGTCATATGCTTGTCATTTAAGCATCGTACATCCGCCGCGACATCTTGTGGTCGACAGGCGACTTGCCAGACGAAATCCACGAGATATAGTCACCATATAAGGCCGGGGCGGGATCCCCGCTCTGGTGCCAACGGCAGACAGGGCGAGGATGGAGTCGCAGATGGACGGTAGTGTCAGTAGCAGGCCTGAGGGCCAAACATTTCGAACCGAATTTACACGGGCGCCTGCGGCGCTGAAGCATTATCCAGCGTTGGTTTTAAACGCGGACTACCGACCACTTAGCTACTATCCCCTTTCTCTTTGGCCCTGGCAGGATGCCGTGAAAGCCGCCTGGCTGGATCGGGTTTCGATCGTGTCGGAATACGAAGAGGTTGTGCGCTCACCCTCCACTGAAATTCGCATACCGTCGGTTGTGGTGCTGAAAGACTACGTCAAACCACAGCGCAAAGTAGCGTTTACGCGATTCAACCTGTTTTTGCGCGATGAGTTCAGCTGCCAATATTGCGGGGCCAAGGGTGATCTGACGTTTGACCATGTGGTGCCGCGTGCCAGCGGTGGGGTGACGTCGTGGCAGAATGTGGTGGCGGCGTGCGGGCCGTGCAATCTGCGCAAAGGGTCCAAGTCGCTGCGGGCGGCGGGGCTTTCGCTGCGCAAACCACCGCGCCAGCCGGGGGCGGAAGAGCTGCGCAATATGGGGCGTAAATTCCCGCCCAACTATCTGCACGAAAGCTGGATGGACTTCCTCTATTGGGATGCAGAGCTGGAGGCGTAGTCGCCTCTTAGATATCCAGCTCGACCCAGACTGGCACGTGGTCTGAGGGTTTGGCGCCTGCGCGCACGTCTTTGTCGATGCCACAATCGACCATGCGGTCGGCGCAGGCGGGCGACATCATCACGTGATCGATGCGAATGCCGTTGTTCCGCTCCCACGAGGCGGCCTGATAATCCCAGAAGGAATACAGCTCTTTTTGGTGCGGGAATTGTGCGCGGATCGCGTCGGTGAGGCCCAGATTGGCGAGTTTTCGAAATGCGGTGCGCGCCTCGATGCGGTGCAGCGCGTCTTCTTGCCAGTCCTGCGGATTGGCGGCGTCTTCGGCCTGGGGGATGATGTTGTAATCGCCCGCCATCAAAAACGGGGTTTCTTCGGCCAGCAAGGTTTCGGCGCGGGCCTGCAGGCGCTCCATCCAGCCCAGCTTGTAGTCAAACTTGGGGCCCGGTGCCGGGTTGCCGTTGGGCAGGTAAAGGCCACAGACGCGGATCGCCGTATGCGCGCCCATCACAGTCGCCTCGATATAGCGCGCCTGTTCGTCGTCCGGATCGCCAGGCAGGCCGCGCGTTACATCTTCCAAGGGGTGCTTTGACAGGATCGCGACGCCGTTAAAGGATTTTTGACCATGTGTTTCCACATTGTAGCCGCGCTCTTCGAAGAGCGCGCGGGGGAATCCTTCGTCGACGGATTTGATTTCCTGCAGCAGCACCAGGTCGGGTTGGGCTGCATCCAGCCAGCGCGGCAAGGTTTCAGCCCGCGCTTTGATACCGTTGATGTTGAAGGTGGCTATGCGCATGTGTCGCCTCTTTGATCCCACAATTGCTTTGTGACGGAGCGGGGGCGGGACTGCAAGCCGGTCGATGATTCGTAGCGCGGGGATCGGGAGAAACCGCGGAATTGG
>JABSSA010000031.1 GCA_013214665.1 Paracoccaceae bacterium | reverse complement strand
TTGCGCCGGAACCCAGCACGCTGGGTTGCCGCGTTGATCCGAAGGGAACGCTGTATATCTGCGCGGTTTTCTGGTTGCCGAACGCCGCTTCTGAGGCCTTTATGATTTTGGTGGTTTGGCGCGTCGCTGCGCCTAAGCACGGTTTCTGAAAGATGACTGAAGGACAAACACATTGGCAGGTATGATGACGCGTCTTGGGGTCGACATTGGGGGCACCTTTACCGATGTCGTTTTGGAACAAGGCGGGCGGATCTGGTCGACCAAAGTGTTGACGACCTATGCCGCGCCTGAAGATGCGATTGTCGACGGTTTGCGGCAGGTCTGTGCGAAAGCAGAGATTGCGCCATACTCGATACGCCAGATCATCCACGGCACCACCTTGGCCACCAATGCGTTGATTGAACGGCGCGGCGCGAAAACGGCGCTTATCACGACAAAAGGTTTTCGCGATGTCATTGAGATGCGTACCGAAAGCCGGTTTGAGCAATACGATCTGAACCTCGTCCTGCCCAAGCCGCTTTTGCCGCGCAATCGCCGCTATGTGGTGCCTGAGCGCACGGATGCGCGGGGTAAAGTGTTGATCCCCTTAGATATGGCGGCGGTTGAGGCGGTGGTCGCAGAGCTGCAGGCGGCCGCATATGAAAGTGTGGCTGTCGGGCTGTTACACGCCTATGCCAACGATGCCCACGAGCGCGCGATTGCCGCCGTTTTGGCCGAAAAAATGCCCGAGGCGATGGTGTCTTTGTCGTCCGAAGTGTCGCCGCAAATGCGGGAATACGAGCGGTTTAACACCACGATTGCCAACGCCTATATCAAGCCGCTGATTAAATCCTATCTCGACCGGTTGCACAGTCGTCTGGCCGGTGAGGGTGCGGATTGTCCGATCTTTCTGATGCATTCAGGGGGCGGGATCATGTCGCTGGACAGTGCCGCGGAATTTCCGGTGCGTTTGGTGGAGTCCGGGCCCGCGGGCGGGGCGATTTTTGCAGCTGATATCGCGGCGCGCCAAGGCGTTGATAAGGTGCTTTCATTCGATATGGGGGGCACGACAGCCAAAATCTGTTTGATCAAGAACCAAACGCCAAAGACAGCGCGTGTTTTCGAAGTGGCGCGGTCTTATCGCTTTAAGAAAGGGTCGGGTATGCCCATTTCGATCCCGGTGATCGACATGGTTGAGATTGGCGCAGGCGGCGGATCTTTGGCGCATGTGGATGGTATGAACCAAATCCGCGTTGGCCCGGAAAGCGCAGGGTCAGAGCCGGGGCCGGCGTGTTACGGGCGAGGCGGGGAAAAGCCTGCTGTCACCGATGCCGATTTGGTTTTGGGCCGCTTGGATCCAGAGGCTTTTGCCGGTGGCTCCATCCCGCTTTATCCCGAAAAATCTGCGACAGCGCTCCAAGAGGTGCTGGGTGCGCAGCTTGGCATGGACGCCACAGAGGCTGCTTGGGGCCTGTCAGAAGTGGTGGATGAGAACATGGCCAATGCGGCCCGTGTGCACGCGGTTGAGAATGGCGAAGACCTGAGCGAATACACCATGATCGCCTTTGGCGGCGCGGCCCCGCTGCACGCGGCGCGGCTGTGCGAAAAGCTGGGCGTGACGCGGCTTTTGGTGCCCACAGGGGCCGGGGTCGGCTCGGCCATTGGATTTTTGAAAGCCCCGTTCAGCTTTGAGGCCAATCGGTCGGTGTTCATGAAGCTTTCGGCGTTTGATCCGGCACAGGTGGCGCAGCTTTTCGCAGAAATGGAGGCGGAGGCGACGGGCTTTGTGCGCAGTTGTGATGCGGACGCAGAGATTTTGAAAACCCACCGCGTCTATATGCGGTATTCCGGTCAGGGTTGGGAAATTCCGGTGACCCTGACGGCACAGCAAGCCGCCGCGCCAGATGCGGCGACGTTCCTTGCGTTGTTTGAGAAAGACTATGCCAAGCTTTTCGGCCGTGCGGTCGATGGGCTGGAGGTTGAGATCACCGTTTGGTCCGTCAATGCCTTTACTGCGATGCCAACCGTTCAAACGGTGCCGTCACCTGACAGCCTCGATGTTGTCGAGGCCACAGGCCAGCGGTCCGTTTTTGACCCGGGGGTCGGCGCACTTGTGCAGGCGGGCGTTGTGCCGCGAGATCATTTGAGCACAGGCAGCACCCTGAACGGGCCTGCTGTGATCACCGAAGACGAAACCACTGTCGTTGTCCCGCAAAGTGGTGCGGTGTTGACGCAAGCGGATGGCACCCTGGATATCCAGATCACATCCTGTACTGCGCGGAAAGGAGAGGCTGATGTCTAATCCATCGCAAGTGGCCTATCAGGTTATGTGGAACCGCTTGATTTCTATTGTCGAAGAACAGGCACAGGCGTTGGTGCGTACCGCGTTTTCCACCTCGGTCCGCGAAGCCGGGGATTTGTCCGCCGGTGTTTACAATGAGGCGGGCGAGATGCTGGCGCAGGCGGTGACCGGCACACCCGGCCATGTGAATGCGATGGCGGACGCGGTGGGCCATTTCATCCGCCGGATTGGGCGCGACGCGATGTTCGAAGGGGATATCTATATCACCAACGACCCGTGGGAAGGCACGGGCCACAAACACGACATCACCGTGGTCACGCCATCGTTCCACAAGGGTGCGCTGATCGGCTTTTTCGCATGTACGGCGCATATCACAGATATCGGTGGGCGCGGCTTTGGCGCCGATGCCAATGATGTGCATGAAGAGGGTCTTTATATCCCGATCATGAAATTTGCGGATCGCGGGGACGTGGATCAGACACTGCTCAAAATCATCCGCGGCAATGTGCGCGAACCGGATCAATTGGTGGGCGATGTCTATGCCTTGGCCAATTGCAACGAGATTGGCCATCGCCGTTTGATCGAGATGATGGAAGAGTTTGATCTGGCCAACCTCGCTGGGATCTCGGACTTTATCCTGACGAATTCCCGTCAAGCCACGCTGGACCGGATCAACGCGCTGACCCCGGGCCGCGCGGACGGGCACATGCGGATCGACGGCTATGCAAACCCGATTGATTTGTGCGTTCGGATCACCATCGAAAAAGACCGCATTCTAAGCGATTGGGCTGGCACCAGCGGGCTTGATAAAAAGGGGATCAACGTGCCGTTGGTCTATACCAAGGCCTATGCTTGCTACGCCTTGAAATGTGCCATCGCGCCCGAAATCCCGAACAACGCAGCCTCGCTTGCGCCGTTTGAGATTACGGCGCCGGAAAACACCATCGTGAATGCGGTGCATCCTGCACCAGTCGCGTTGCGGCATGTGATCGGCCATATGGTGCCAGACACCGTTTACGACGCGCTTGACAAGCTGTTGCCGGGCGTGGTGCCCGCAGAAGGGGCCGGGTGTTTGTGTAATTTCCAGGTCTCGTTGCGGCCCCGCATGGATGCGCCAGCCCCAGAAGATGCGGTGCGCTCGGAAGTGTTGACCTTCAATTCTGGTGGCTCGGGTGCGCGGCCAGCGCTGGATGGCATGAGTGCCACGGCCTTTCCTTCCGGGGTTATGACGATGCCGGTCGAAGCCACTGAACAGGTTGGGCCGGTCATCGTGTGGCGCAAGGAGTTGCGCCCAGACAGCGGGGGGGCAGGCGCCTATCGCGGCGGTTTGGGGCAATACATGGATGTGGGCGCGCGCGATGGGCATGAATTCGACATCCAGGCGATGTTTGACCGGGTGGATCACCCGGCCCGCGGCAGACGCGGTGGCGGGCAGGGGGCGCCGACCAAGATTGCCCGCGATGATGGTGCCGCGATGAAAGGCAAAGGTAAGCAATTCGTGCCGCATGGCGCGCGGGTTGAAATGGCCTTTCCAGGGGGCGCTGGTTACGGTGATCCCAGTGACCGTGACGCAGAGGCCATCAAACGCGATCTGGCTTTGGGATACATCACCGCAGACGCGGCGCGCGATGTTTACGGGCTGAGCGTTGCCGAGATTGACGACACGCTGGCGCGCGCCAGACAAGGGGAGGAATTCTGATGGCTTTGACTTATCCGTCTACGCCAGAGCACGGCAGCTATGATGTTGTGATTATCGGCGGCGCGATTATGGGGTCTTCGACTGCGTGGTTTTTGGCCAACAACCCTGATTTTGATGGCAAAATCCTCGTTGTCGAACGCGACCCAAGCTATGAGTTTACCTCAACCGCGCGCACCAATTCCTGTATCCGGCAGCAATTCAGCACCGAGCTGAACGTGCGTATTTCGCAGTTCGGGGCGGAGTTTTATCAAAACCTGCGCAGCTATATGGGCGGCGACACCCGCGTGCCTGAAACGAAGATCCAGAACTATGGCTATATGTATCTGGCCGATACTGAGGCTTTTGCGAATGTGCTGCGCGCCAACCAAAAGGTGCAACGCGACGCAGGCGCCGAAACGCGGTTGATGAACGCCGAAGAGATCGCAGCGGCCTATCCTTTTTACAACGTCGACGACATCCTGCTTGGGTCGATCAACACCAAAGACGAAGGGTATTTCGACGGCGGCGGTATGTTCGATTGGTTTCGGCGCAGTGCGCGCGAGAAAGGGGTGGAATATGTCGGAAACGAGGTCGTGGCGATCACGAAAGCCACCGATGGGCGGCGGGTTGAGAGCATCACGCTGAAATCTGGTGAGGTGATTTCCTGCGGTACTTTGGTGAATGCGTCGGGGCCTCGGGCGGCGGTGACGGCTGAGATGGCAGGTCTGAGCGTGCCAGTTGAGCCACGCAAGCGGTTTACGTGGATCTTCACCGCCGAACAGCCGCTGGATCAGGATTTGCCGCTGACCATTGATCCGTCGGGCGTGCATATGCGTCAAGATGGCCCCAAAAGCTATTTGGCCGGATGTCCAGCAGACCCGGATCCAGCGGCGGCGTTTGAGGATTTCAACATGGATCACAACCGCTGGGAAAGCCATGTCTGGCCCATCATCGCCACCCGCATTCCTCAGTTTGAGGCGATCAAAGTGGTCACGGAATGGGCAGGGCATTATGCCTATAACACGTTGGATCAAAACGCGATTTTGGGGCCGCATCCAGAGGTGGAGAATTTCATTTTCCAAAACGGGTTTTCGGGCCACGGGTTGCAGCAATCCCCAGCCATGGGGCGCGGCACGGCGGAATGGATCGCTTACGGGGCGTACAAGTCGCTGGATTTGAAGCCGTTTCACTATGAGCGCGTGATCTCGGGAGAGGCGTTTGTCGAAACGGCCGTGATCTAACGCGAAGCGACCGCGAAGGGGGGCAAGATGGAACAGCCAAACGTAGTGTTTGTCATGGCGGATCAATTGACCGCCAAGGCGCTGCCGTTTCACGGGCATCCGGTGGTCAAAGCAGCCGCCCTGTCGCGGCTCGCACGCGAAGGTGTTGTGTTTGAAAACGCCTATTGCAACGCGCCATTGTGCGGGCCGTCGCGCACATCAATGATGACGGGGCAAATGCCGTCAAAGGTGGGCGGGTACGACAACGCCCATGAGTTTCCTGCATCAATGCCCACCTTTGCCCACTATATGAGGCTAGGCGGCTATCGCACTTGTCTGTCGGGCAAGATGCATTTTGCCGGGCCTGACCAGCTGCACGGATTTGAAGAGCGGTTGACGACGGACATTTACCCCTCTGATTTCAGTTGGACCCCGAATTGGAGCGATCCAGACGCAAAGGTGCGGTTTCAAGACATGCAGAACGTGATGCAGGCGGGCACCTGCCTCAGATCGCTGCAAATGGATTACGACGATGAGGTGAATGAGCGCGCGGTGCGCTGGCTTTATGACCGGGCGCGCGATGCAGAGCTTGCGCCCTTCATGTTGACCGTCTCGTTTACATCCCCGCACGATCCTTACGTCGCGCGGCCCGAGTTCTGGGATATGTACGATGACAACGACATCGACCTGCCCAAAGTGCCGCCCATCCCAGTGGAAGAGTTAGATGCGCACAGTGCCAGGCTGCACGCGCATTATTCGGTGGGGGAGGTCGAGGTGACCGAAGACGTGATCCGGCGAGCACGGCACGGGTATTATGCGTCTATCGAATATATCGACAGCAAGATCGCGGCGCTAACGCAGGTTTTGGAAGAAACGGGGCTAGCCGAAAACACGATCCTTGTCTTTGCCTCAGATCATGGCGACATGATGGGCGAACGGGGCATGTATTACAAAAAGTGCTTCTTTGAGTGGGCGTTACATGTGCCGTTGATCATGTGGTCGCCGGGGAATATCGGTGCGGGGCGCGTGTCGGATGCTGTATCTCTGGTGGACATCTTGCCGACGTTCAGCGCATGGGCCGGAACACTGGATGACGTTGTGGAATGTGATGGGCTTTCGCTGTTGCCCGCTTTGGAAGGGGAGGCTTTGCCTGTGCGACAGATCGGGGCCGAATACCTGTCAGAAGGGGTGTTTGAGCCGGTTTTCACGCTGATCGAAGGGCGGTTGAAGTTGATCTATAGCGAAGTAGACCCGCCGCTTTTGTTTGATCTGGCGCACGATCCCGATGAGATGACAAACCTTGCCAGCGATCCGGCTTATGAAGATACATTGCACCGCCTGATTGGCATCGCGCGTGACAGGTGGGATGCCGATGCCATAAAAACGCGGATCATCAAGGATCAGAACCGGCGCAGGGTGATCCATCGCGCCCATGCGGTCGGCACGCCGCCGAGCTGGGATTTTCAGCCTTATGTCGACGCCTCGACCCAATTTGTGCGCGCGGATAAATGGACAGTCGAAGTCGAAGCCGAGGCGCATCTGGATGTTGCGCCGGGCCAGCGCGGATCGCGTTGAGAGCGCAAGTGTCGGAGCACGGCAATAGCGCATCCATCGTCCCCGCGGGCGCGTTTCACTTTCCGGTGGAACGATATGGGCAGACGCGCAAATACGCGTTTCTTTTGCTGCCGGATTTCACACTGCTTGCCTTTAGCTCGGCTGTCGATCCGCTGAGAATTGCCAACCAGCTTGCGCAAAAGCCCTTGTACCAATGGGACATCCTGTCTGAAAGCGGTGCACCTGTACTGTCGTCGTCAGGTGTGGAGATCAGCGCGCGCCGGGCGCTGACCCTTTTGGATGCAGATGTGAATTTGTTTGTCTGCTCTGGCAACAACGGACGTACAGCGGCCTCGGCGCAAACGTTGGCGGTTTTGCGCAAGCACAGCCGGATGGGCGGGGTGACGGGCGGCATCTGTACCGGGGCCATGACCTTGGCGCGAGCGGGGTTGTTGGAAAACCGGACGTTCACGCTCCATTGGGAAAACCAACCTGCCTTTGCCGAAGGTTTTCCCGATCTGGTGCCGACGCAAAGCATTTTTGAAAGAGACGGGAACATCCTGACCTGTGGTGGCGGGGCAGGGGCGACAGAGATGATGTTGCAAATCATCGCGCAGGATTACGGAGATGATTTCGCCATTGCTGTCTCTGACATGTGCCTGCGTGGCAGTGGATTGGAGCACCGCCCCCTACAACAATCTTCGATTGCTGCCGCCATTCAGACGCGCAACCCTCGGATCGTTCAGATCGTGCGCGAGATGTATGAAAACATCGAAGACCCAACGCCGTTAGAGCAGCTTGCCCATAGCGCCGGGATGTCGCGACGCCAGATGGAGCGATATTTCAAACAGAAACTTGGCGAGACCCCGTTGGCATTTTATCGCAACATCCGCTTGGATCGCGCGCGCAGTTTGCTGGGCGGCACGGATATGAACGTGATTGAGATTGCAACCGCATGTGGTTTCGGGTCTTCATCGGCTTTCGCACAGTATTATCGCGCGCGATTTGGCGCATCCCCGGCAGCTTATCGGAAAACCACCTTTTCTGAGTGACGCGAAAATCGGAATTTGTGGTTTATCAAGGCGACTGATCATGGATAGAGTTGGCATCAGCCAAGCATCGGAGCCACGCTATGAGTACATCAGACATTGACCGCATCCGCCAATCCTGGTCGCTCGCGATGGCCAATCCCACACAAACCTCCACTTTGTTTTATTCCAACCTGTTTCGGATTGATGAAACCGCCAAGCCGTTGTTTGTGGGGGATCTCGCGCTTCAGGGGCGCAAGCTAATGGAAACATTGGGCTTTATTGTCGATCACCTGGAGGAGCCAGAGACCCTTTTGCCTGCGGCAGAGGATTTGGCAAAGGCCCATGTGAGTTATGGTGTGACACAAGACCAATACGCGGGTGTTGGTCAGGCGCTCATTCTGACGTTGCAACAATTGCTGGGCGTGAACTTTACCCCCGAAGATGAGCAAGCCTGGGGCCGGGTCTATACCTCGCTCGCAGATCACATGATTTCAGTGGCATATGACTAGCGACTATACCAAAGGATAGTCGGCTATACTCATTTCCTTACTAATCATCCGTGTGCCCGGGTAAGTTGCGCCAAAATCAAATTGGGTGCGACTAAAATGATTGAAGTGATATCCGGGTCTGCCACCGACGTGGCCGCGCAATTGGAAGCTGGCGATGCAGCCTCTTTCGTATCTGTGCATTGCAATTGCGAAGCTGATGTTTCGGCTTTGTGCGCTGTAGACAAAGTGCAAAACCTGCACGGGGCCACATCCTGTTTGGGCGCCATGACCCAAGCCGGTGCGACCGATGATGTTGCTGCCTTCGTGTTGCGCGACAGCGATGGCGCTTATGGTACGGCCATGCGCCCCATGGGTGGGCGCCCGCAGGCCTCTGCCTTTGAGGCGACGCAAGCGGCATTGATGGCCGCCGACAGATTGGGCGAGAGCCCGGATCTCATTTGGGTGTCGACCACCCCGGGAACCGAAGAGGATGTTCTGGCCGGGATTATTGCAGCTGTCGGCGACGATGTTCCGATCATTGGCGGCAGCGCTGCGGACAATTCCGTTGAGGGCAATTGGTTCATCTTTGACCGGGACGAACAGGTTGCCGAAGGTGTTTTGATCACCGTCATGTTTCCCTCCGAACCGGTGTCGTTTGCGTATCAAAATGGATATGCACCGACCGAGCAGTCGGGCGTTGTGACAAAGTGTGATGGCCGCACGATCCAAGAGATCGATCACAAGCCTGCGTTGGACACATACCTTGAATGGACAGGCGGGCAGGTGCCGTTTGATCGGGACGACCCCGAAACCCAAGCCATTTTGAGCGACAGTACCCTCATGCCTTTGGGACGAGAAGTCGCCGATGTGGGCGGTGTTCCATATTTCCTGCTGGCGCATCCGGCGGGTGCGCGTGCCAACGGCGAGATTGATTTGTTTGCTACCGTTGAAGAGGGCGAAACACTCACCTGTATGTCGGGTACCATCAATGGTTTGACAGAGCGGGCCGGGCGCGTCGCAAGCCTTGCAATGGCGGCTGGCAACACCACGCCGACCTCCGTCAAAGGTGCTTTGATGATTTATTGTGGCGGGTGCATGTTGACTGTGCGGGACCAGCTAAAGGACGTGGTGACGGGCGTGAACACCGCCTTGAAAGGTGCGCCATTTTTGGGCGCGTTCACCTTTGGGGAACAAGGCCGTATTGTCGGTGCAGGAAATCGGCATGGGAATTTAATGATCTCCTGTATAATCTTCGGGAAGTAGCAGAAAAAGGCACCCCAATGGCCGAGGACGAGCGGCTGCGCGAAGCGCTGCTTGAATTACAGGTATTACGTGACCGTGAGGCGGACACGCTTCAGGAAACAAAGGTGTTGCTGGAGTGCCTGGAGGCATATTCCAGTGCTGATACCGCGCGCGCGGCATTGAATACCGTCTTCGACCTTTTGCGCGACAAAACAGGCGCAGCCCAGTCTTTGCTCTGTGTGCAAGGCGAAGGTGAAGCCCACGTGGTTGCCGGGCAGATTGACGAGATTGGGCAAACGCTTGCGCCTCCGTTTCGGCTGTTTTCCCGATCGCGAAACCTGATTGACCTGCATCAGACGGGTCAATGGTCAGGCTCTGTTGACTTTGAATCCATGCGCGGCGCGCTGATCTGTGTGCAGCAGGCTGCGGAACAGACCTATGCGCTGGTGTCGTTCAGACAGGCACCTTCCACCTTTTCAAAAGGGGATATGCGCCTAGCCGAACGGTTGGTGGGCCTTGCGGTGCGCGCCTATGAAGGGATGCGTGTCGAGGATGAAAACGCCCTTTTGGCCGCTGTTATCCAAGATTCCTCAGCAGGTGTGGCAATCGCGGATGCGACGCGTGATGATCAACCGCTCATTTACGTAAACTCTGCTTTTGAGCGCATGACAGGCTATTCCAGCGATGAGGTGATCGGACAAAACTGCAGGTTTATGAATGCTGAGCCCCCAGATGCAGCGGTGCGCGTGTCTTTGCGACGACGGGTAAGCGCCCGCAGGGGCGGCCATTTTACACTGCGCAACCGGCGCAAATCTGGTGAATTGTTTTGGTGCGAGCTGACTATTTTCCCCGTGCATGATTCATCCGGCGCGGTCAGCCATCTGGTCGCGACGCAAACCGACGCAACCGAGCGGATCACGGCCCAACAGGAACGCGACAAAAGCCGCGCGATGATGGATCGGGTGCTCACACAATCCAAAGACGCATTCTTGGTCTTGGACGCTGAGCACAAAGTGGCCTTTATCAACGCGGCAACGAGAGAGAGCTTTCCAGCGCCCGACTTGGATTGGGCTGTCGGTTCGCTGTTTTCCGAAAATTGGTCGGCCTATCTTGCAGGGTCCAGAGATATGCCGGGAACCATTACAAACTTGATGCTGCATCCCGACCTTGAGGGGTTGAAGTCCAACCCCGCCGGTTTCGAATTAGATTTGCCTGATGGGCGCAGCGTGCTGTTGCGTGCCTCACCGTTGGAAGATGGCGGGGTGATCCTCTATTCTACCGATGTGACGGCGATGAAAGCGGCGCAACGGCTGTTGGCGCAAAGGCTTGCGGCGATTGAGGCCACCAAAGACGGTTTGGCAATCACCGATGAAACCGAACGGCTTGTGTATCTCAACACCTCTGCTGCGGAATTTTGGGGGTATGGCCGTGCCTCGCAAGGTTTGGGAAAAAAGTGGATCAGCCGATATCCTGACCATGCGAACGTGTCTGATGAGGGCGGTAACGAGCTTGTCTTGACGCGTATGCAGGATGATGTGGAGCGCACGCATGAAATTACCCGATCCAAGGTGGAGCAGGGTGGGTTTGCGATTGTTGTGCGGGATGTCACCGAACGTGTCCAAAACGAAAACCGCGAAGACGCTTTGCGCGCCAGCTTGCAACAACTTCATCGCCAAAAGTCGATGGCGGAATTGACGGCCGGGATTGCGCATGACTTCAACAATTTCCTGTCAGCTATCAACGGATCGGCCACTTTGATCGACATGACGCCGGATTTGCCAGCGGGCGTGCGGGATCATTTGGAACGTATTCAGAAGGCGGGCACCCAATCCGCGCGTATGGTCAATCGGCTGCTCGATGTTGGAGCGCATTCAGAGGACAAAGGCGTGTTTGCCTTGTCATCTGCCATGTCTGATATTCCGTCCCTTGTTGCGCCCAGTTTACCGGCCTCTGTGACGCTGAACATCGCGCCAGTGCCGCCCGGTATGGTGCTGGAGGGGGATCCAGGTGCATTGGGGCAGGTTTTGTTCAACCTGATCCTCAACAGCAAAGATGCAATGGAGGAGGCTGCAGGGCATATTGATGTCTCGGCAGAGGCTATCGAGGCCAAAGAAGCCCCGACCCCTCTGGTTGGGCGATTGGACCGAAATCGGGACTATTGCAAAATTACCGTGCGTGACACGGGGGCAGGTATGCCGCCTGAAATCGTTGCACGGGTCATGGAACCCAATTTCTCGACCAAGGGCAAAAAGGGGTCCGGTCTCGGTCTGGCCATGGTCGCGATGCAGCTTGAGACGATCGGTGGCGGCGTTGATCTGGACTCCACTTTGGGTCAGGGCACGTCGATCCACCTTTATTGGCCGATTGCGCGCCAGACCGCCAAGGAGGCTTTGCCAGAAGCCGCACAGGCGCAAGACCTCGCTGGAATGACGATCATTGTGGTGGATGACGAACCGGATGTCGGCCTGGTTTTGGCAAACTATCTTGAGGCGCTGGGCGCAGAAGTGGCTGTTTGCGAAGATCCCCGCGATGCGCTTGAAGCCATCGAAGACAGCCCCGAAGCGTGGTCGGCATTGATCACTGATTATGACATGCCACACATGAACGGTGGCGAGTTGACCGAAAAAGCACGTGCCGCAGCGCCGGGATTGCCGATTTTTGTCGTGACAGCTTTAGCGCGTCGGTTGAATGATCCACGGGTGACAGATGGACAGGTCAAAGATATTCTAGCTAAACCAGTTGATTTAGAACGACTAAGCGCGCGTGTCGCGCAAGCAAAGGGCAGTTAGAATGCGTATCCTTCTGGCAGACGATCACGACCTTGTACTTGAGACACTTGCCACCTTTTTGAAAGCGGAAGGCAATTTTGAAGTTGAGACCTGCGGCGATTTGGAATCAGCATGTGAAAAGATCGGCAATGATATCGCCTATGATCTTGTTTTGCTTGATTATTCCATGCCGGGTATGAATGGCCTAGATGGCCTGGAACGGGCCAAAGAGGCATCGTTTGGCAGGCCGGTCGCCATCATGTCTGGGACAGCGAACAAGCACGTTGCCCAAGATGCGATTGATGCAGGCGCGATCGGTTTCCTGCCCAAGACGATGGCGGCAAAGTCGCTTGTGAATGCGGTGAAGTTCATGGTGATGGGCGAAACCTACATACCGCTTGATTTTCTCAACGCACAAGAAGACGAAAAAGATGTTCCTTTGGCCAAAATCCTGTCGGAACGCGAATTGCAGGTCTTAGGCGGGTTGTGTCGCGGCCTATCGAACAAAGAACTGGCGCGTGAATTGGATTTGCAGGAGGTCACGATCAAGCTGCATGTGAAAACTCTGTGCCGCAAGATTGACGCCAAAAACAGAACCCATGCGGCGATGATTGGAAAAGAGGCGGGCCTTTTCTGACCCGCCTCATCTAGCGTCGTGGTTTGGTTGTATCGCCTTTGTGGTCTGTGTTGGGTCGGTCATTGCACAAAGGGTGGGGCATGATGGATGCCAAACCAGACGCGGGGTTAAAGTTGGAAGCCGTCGATCACTGATCCATAGAACGCAGCTTGCAGATTGTCGTGATCTACGACCCTTACGGCAAATCCACCCAGGTCAATCGTAACGCTGTAGTCAGCATTCTGAACTACGTTTTGATCGATAAACTGCTGTTGCGTCTGCCCGTTTTCCAGCAAGTCCAGCAACCGGAAGTCCAATCGGTCATCTTCGGTGCCATTCCGGGTGTAGTCCATGATCGTATCGGTTTTGCCGTCACGGTCTTGTGCCCGGAAAACAAACCAATCTGAGTCACTTCCGCCATAGGCCACGTCGGTCCCGGCGCCCAAAAACACTTTGTCGCGTCCTTGGCCTGCATAAACTGTGTCGTCGCCGCCGCCCGCATTGATGTAATCGCTGCCATTGTCACCATAGATCAGATCGCTGCCGAGGCCGCCGTACATCTGGTCTTTGTCGTCACCGCCCGAAAGCGTGTCGTTGCCTGTGCCACCATACATGTTGTCGCGTTGGCCACCACCGCTGAGCTCATCGTTGCCGGATCCGCCATCCAGCGTGTCGACGCCAGACCCACCGGTTAGCTCATCGTTGCCGGATCCGCCTTCCATCAGGTTTGTGCCCGTCGTAGACGAGAGTTGGTCATTGCCGGTGCTGCCCATCAGGTGGTCGTTGCCGGAGCCTCCGATGAGGATATCGTTGCCGATCCCTCCGCCCAGAATGTCCGATCCATTACCGCCGTCCATGACGTCAGCGCCAGCGCCACCGCGAATGAAGTCATCGCCGTTTTCACCAAGCAGCGTGTCATCGCCGTCGCCGCCGATGATTGCGTCATCGCCATCGCCGCCAAAGGCTTTGTCGGCCTCAGAACCGCCCGAGATATCGTCGGCGCCTTCTCCGCCGCGCAGGGTATCAAACCCGGACCCACCGTTCAGAACGTCACTGCCGGTGCCACCCAGCAATTCGTCATGTCCAGCGCCGCCTTTGATAAAGTCATTGCCTGCGCCGCCATCGAGATAGTCATTCTCTTCCGGCAGGAGGTTGCCATCAGCATCATAGCGATTCCCCTGCGCATCATAGGTGTTGATCTGTACACCGCTCGTGTTGGAGGAATTCCCGCCATAAAGCTGGTCATCCCCAACACCACCGCTGAGGCTGTCGTTACCGGCTTGCCCGGCGACAACGTCTTCACCCAGCCCGCCTGATGCGACGTCTGCACCGCCGCCGACATGGATCGTGTCGTCATAGGAGTTTGAACCGCCTTCAACCTCTTTCAGTGTCAATTCTCGAATGAGAACAGAGGCATAACGATCTACTTCGATAAATGGATCTGCGGCGCGCGGGTCCGCGGTGCCATCGTTCGAGCTGGATTTCGGGCTGGCTGCCATCAATTCAAGATGAACGTCGTTGGTGTTTTCATCGCGAACAACACGGTAAATACCACCGGCTGAGCCGGTGCTGTTGTTCATGTCGTGGTCACCGCTGTTGCCGGCCGCGTAAAGATTGCCGTCCGCATCATGAATAGCTGCGCCAAAGGTCATCAATGGAACGCCGCCAAGCTCATTCCCGTCTACAACAGTCGATGTGATCGCAGTTTTGGTGAACGTCGGTTCGCCACCGGACGCGACCGAGGAAATGTCGATCTCGTAGAGCCAAGCCGTTCCGCCTTCGTATCCGGGGCGGGTTACGCCGTAGAAGGCATCGTTTTCAGCATCATAGGCCACGTCCCACAGCTGATCGGTGATCATGTCATTTGGGAACTTGTAGGTTGTGCTGGATACCTCACCATTGGAGCCAACCTGGTCTACGTCAATTTTCGTGACGCGGTCCATCGATGATTGGAATGCCCAAAGGTTGCCTTCGGAATCAAAATCACCAGTCCAGGAACGGTAAGGTGTGCCACCAATCAGGTAGCTGTCACCGTTTGCATCGAGCATAACTAGATCGGATTTCGACACGGTGTTGCCCAAGCTGTCGACACCATTTCTGACGGCGATACCGTAAATCAGATCGTCTTCGATGTTAAAACCAATAGCGTTCACCGTGACGGTCGCGTTGGAGCCGGCCTTGGTGTAGGTGCCTGTTTCTACGTCGAAAATCTGGAGCGTGCCGTTGATCACCTGATAGATGTGGCTCTGGCCAGACGCGATGGCTTTCACCGTTACGGTTTGGCCTTGGATTTGCTTATCAACCTCATAGTAAAAGATTGCGCCATCGGTATTGATGGTCGGACCAGACGGTGTTCCCCCATCGATCGAGCGGAACGTCAACTCGCCTGCACCTTCGATGCCTTCGAACGTGATGTCGTGGTCTTCAAAAGTTGGGGAGTTGGTGTCGAAACTGTCGATGACTTCGCCGTTCCACAGCACTTCGATGGCACCGGTCAGAGACGCCGCGCCATAGTTGGCGGCAAGGCCAAAGCTGATCGAATACAACTGATTGGTTTGCGTCTCGATCGTTTGGGTCATGCTGGTGTGACCGTTGGCGTCGGTCGACACGTCCCAACCACCAGCCTCACCATATTGGGAGAAACTGGTGGCACCGTCGGTTCCGGTCAGCAGGTTTGTTTCGATGAAGTCTCCGTGGACAACGTCATTGCCTTTGTAAGTATCAATGACGTCGTCACCGGCGAGACCGATTATCGTTTCGGCGTCTGGGGAACCGGCCAAAGTATCATTCTGGTCGGTGCCCAAGATGGGTTGATCTGCACTCATAATTCACCTTGTTCGTTGTTTTTGTTGCGCCGAATTACCAACCGATGCCTTCGTAGGCCGGGCTTTGAGGCGTGTCTTTTGCGATGCGCACCAGATCGATCACGGGCTTGCCGCCAGCTTGTTCAACCGCGTCGCGGTAAGCCGCGTGCGCATGTGTCACGATCAGCGTCTCTGCTTCTTGTGTGACGTCTTCCAGATCAGCGCGCAGCATTCCGGACAAATCTTGCGCCAGCGCTTGCAAACCTGGGCTGCCGTGCCGCACATAGGCCAGCTGGCCTTCCAGTGGGGTTGCGGGTGTGATCGCCTGATCATGAACAACCACCTTGACGCCTTCGGCGTTCAGCGCGGCGATCACCTCAAGGATGGGGCTTTCGCGCAGGTCATCTGTGCCTGGCTTGAAGGCAAGACCCAGCACGCCAACGGTTTTGGCACCTGTCTTGCGCACCATATCCACGGCCGTTTCGATGTGGGTTGCGTTGGATTGGCCCAAGGCGTCAATCATCGGCAGGTTCACACCCATCTTTTGGCCGATGTAAGACACAGCGCGCACTTCTTTTGGCAGGCATGAGCCGCCATAGGCAAAGCCAGGCTTCAGGTAGTACGGCGACAGATTCAGTTTCGTGTCCTGCACGAAGACGTCCATAACGTCGTGACTGTCTACGCCCAGAGGCTTACACAACCGACCGACTTCATTGGCAAAACAGACCTTGGTCGCGTGCCAGACGTTGTCGACATATTTCACCATTTCCGCCGTTTCGACGCTGGTGATGATTGGGGCGTCGTCGACGCTTTCGTAGATCCGTGCGAGGATATTGGCACTTCGTGGATCATTGGCACCGATGACTGTTTTCGGCGGAGCAAAGAAATCTTCGACCGCCACGCCTTCGCGCAGGAACTCGGGATTGAAGCAGACACCAAAGTCTTCACCGGCTTTCAGTCCAGATGTTTCTTCGATGATGGGCGTCATGAAGCCCATGGTCACGCCGGGTGGAATGGAGCAGCGCATCACGATGACGTGGAAGCCATCTTTTTGAGCCAGCCCGCGTCCGATCGCCCGTGCGGCCGCATCAATGTAGCTGTGATCACATCCACCATCGGCGGCGGTTGGTGTGCCGACAGACACAAAGGTGACGTCGGTATCAATCACCGCCTGGACGAGGTCGTCTGTTGCGGAGATCAGGCCATCATCCACACCGGATGTGAGAAATTCTTCGAGACTTTTTTCATGGATTGGGGACTTACCCTCAGCGATGTTGGCCACTTTGGAAGCGTCCAAGTCTACACCGACAACGCGGTATCCAAGGCGGGAGAGGCATGCCGTGGATACCGCGCCAACGTAACCTAAGCCAACCACGCTGATCGCGGGTTTTGTTTCGATAACGCGCAGCGGGGAGAAGGCTGTGCTGTTCGAGAAAGATGTGTAATCGTCAAACATTTCCAATATCCTCATGTGTCGTTGGATATGTTTTACCCCGCTGTTTTCATTAAATGTTTCGTCCCGTGGTATACTTGGCATCACCTCGGTATCGTCCCCCTATCCGAAAGGTTAGAGAGGCCTATCCCGCCTGTTGCGCAAAAAAAACGGCGCCCGAAGGCGCCGTTTTGGAGTTGGTGTGAGAGTGCTTTTTCTTCTTGGTTTATGCAGCTTTGTCACGTGCGTAGACGTCTTCGTAACGCACGATGTCATCTTCTCCGAGGTAGGCCCCGGTTTGTACTTCGATCAGATGCAGCGCCACTTTGCCTGGATTTTCCAGCCTGTGGACCGCACCAAGAGGGATGTAAACGGATTGGTTTTCCGCAACGAGCTTGGTCATCTCGTCCACTGTCACGTGGGCCGACCCGCGGACCACAATCCAGTGTTCAGACCGATGCACATGACTTTGGAGGGACAGCGCTGCACCGGGTTTGACGACGATGTGTTTCACCTGAAACCGCTCGCCAAGCGAAAGCGTTTCGAAATACCCCCAAGGACGGTGGTCTTTGGGGAATTGCTCTGCTTGTTTCACTTGCTTGGCCTTAAGTTGCGCGACGGCCGTTTTGACCTCCTCTGATTTGCGCATGTCTGCCACCAAAACCGCATCCCCGGTTGCGATGGCTGTGATGTTCTCAAGCCCGATGCCAACGATTTCCACGTTTTCATTTTCGGATCTGAGCAGGGAGTTCTGGCAGTCGATGACTGTCGTGTTGCCGGACGCAACAACGCCGTTTTCATCGGACGTGCCGGTTTGCCAGACGGATTGCCAACTGCCCAAATCGGACCAGCCGCAATCAACTGGGATGACGGAAAGACAGTCACATGGCTCCATGACCGCGTAGTCGACCGAGATATCGTCTGCTTCGGCGTAAGCCGCCGCATACAGACGCAGGAAATCCAGGTCACGTGCCGCTTGTGTGACGGCCGTTTCACATGGGCCCATCAGACGTGGGCAATGCGTTTCGAAGGCGGTCAGAATATCTGCAACGCGGAACATAAAGATGCCAGCGTTCCAAAGAAAACGGCCTGATCTTACAAACTCTTCCGCCACCTCTTCACGTGGTTTTTCAACAAACTTGCGCAGCGGCTGGGCATGGGGGGCATCGGTTTCGACCACGTCAAACAGCTCAAGATAACCATACCCTGTTTCCGGGCGCGATGGCTTGACCCCAAAGGTCACGATCTTACCCGCACGCGCAGCTTCTACGCCGGCGTCAACTGCGGCGAGGAATGCGGCTTCGTCGTCGATGGCATGATCTGAGGGCATGACCAGCATC
>JABSSA010000309.1 GCA_013214665.1 Paracoccaceae bacterium | reverse complement strand
TACATGACCTCTTTTTCCGCGTCACCGATACGCACCGGCACACCGTCAATGATGGACAGCGCCGCCAGCTCTGTGTCTTCGATGGTCTGTTCAAACCGGTCGTAGGCTTCAAATGCGCGGTCGACAATGGCCGGCATTTCAAAGAGGTCGATGGCAAATTTGTCGAGCAGGGCTTCAAAGGCGTCCGCCGCCTCAAGGAAGCCATCAAAGAGGGTGATATCGGGAATGAGCGGCTCAAGCAGCGCCGCCATTTCTTCAAAAATCTCGTCTGCCCGGATCTGTTCGATCAGATAGTCGACAACCGGATCCACAACCGCCGAAGCAACCGCATCAACAGCGCTCAGCAGTGGCTGAATGGGCAACAAGGCCAGTTCAACCGCTTCCAGAATGCCGCCAAGGATATCAAACAGGCCGTCGAAATCGACCAGATCGCCAAAAATCTCGTTGAGAGACGGAAAATCAATAACATCCAGTTTCGCGAAAACATCCACCAAAGTCGCGCGCGCGGTGTCGTAGGCGTCACCCACCTTTTGTGCGGGGCCAGCCAGGACGTTCACCGGCGCGACAAAGTCATCAACTTCGTCAAAAAGGCTCGTGAACTCTTCTTTGCCGGGTCTCGACGTGCCCGCGCTCGGGTTGAGCTCGGGTATCCCATCTGGTGTTGAAACACGGTCAAAGGCATCCACCACCTCGGTGATCCCTCTGAAAATATTGGTCAATTCCAGATCGGCGCTGATGAGCACCGGCAAAACCTTGTCCGAATATTCGTCCTCGGCCTTAACGATCGCATCCAGCAACGGCTCCAGCTTTTTGGCCTTGTCCGTTTGCTCTTTGATCTTCACGATCTTGGGCTGGATCACCTCCAGCACCTCTTTCAGAGTTTTGGAGGGCCCTTTCAAAGGCGCCACATTTTCCGAAAGCTTGAGGACAGTCACCGCCGCGGAAACACCGGCCTCCGTCACTTTTATGATTTTGCGAAAGGCCAAATACCCTTGGGACGCTGTGGCCGCCGTTTTCAACGCGTCCCCGAAATTTTCGCCGTCGGTTCGGATGGTGCGAATGTCTGTCAGAGAAATGGACAGATTTTCGTGAAACTTGTCGAGTTCCGTTCCAGCGGCCATTGGTAAAGCTCTTTTTCAAATGAAATAAATATTTTGTGACGCTGCGGGATGGTCGCCATTCTGTCAACGCTTTATGCCATGCGATTTTGCGCGCAGAATTTGAGTATCTGCTCAAGGTTATGAGAGACGAAACTGCAAGCTGGACCTTCTGCCCGTCGATGCGGCTAGCAAAGCATCACATGAGATCTTACCATCAACTTATTCTGAGACATGATTTTGATTTGAGATTTAGAGGGAGACCGATTGTGACAATCCATAAAATCTTGGCAGTGTGCAGCTTAGCCGCATGGATCAGCACACCCGCCAGTGCAGAAAGCCTCATGCACGACTTTTACACGTCATTAGGCCCGGCTGATGCGTACAATTCCCGAGCACAACCATTAGACAATATCTGCGCGATCCTTCAGCAAGATCGGGCAAACTGGCACAAGTTCGGTAAGCGCGAACAGTTTGATGGCGGCGACTTCTTTTTTACGACACCTGCACGGCGCGCATTGATCACCCAAACCTGCCAGTATGACGCATCATACTACGCGCAACCGGGTGAACGGATTCGCAGCGGTGTTCGCAATTTCTATGTCTATGTTCGGGTTTTTGGATCAGGCGGGGCTGTGACCCGGGTGCTCATCTCGGAAGGCGCAGGATAAAACTGGCGGGAAAAATGCGCTTTTCAGGTGCATAAATCAGCCCAAAAAGCGCATTTCCAACACTTCACTCGTAACGCACTCCCAGCCGGCCGCAAAATTCGCCCGGCTGACTTCTTTGAATTTCACCGCGCTGACACTAATGGTATCCCCCGCAGCGACAACACGCTATGGTTGCGCCTCGCAATGTGCGCAAGATTAATTGCGCAGTCAACAAAAATGCAACCTAGGCGGTACTAAAGGTTTAAATTGGTCCAATTCGATTGGTTGGACTTGACGGCCCATGTTGCAAATCTTGCTAAAATTCATGTCGAAAAAGGTGATTGTTTCGCGGGACAGGCTAATGGCCATGAAACAACCTGAATCCGTCAAAATCTCGCGGTATTCCACCTCCACTTTGATCGCGGGGGCGCAGAAAAAAGAGTAGTCACGTGACACAGGTACTCAACACCAACGATCGCCGCTCCCGCATGTTCGAACTCATGCGGCAAGAAGGCGTCGCAGAAACAGTTGCCGAACGGATCAATAAGATCACCCTGAACGCAAGCCTCACAGAAAGCGAAATCGCGCTGTTGCGGTGCACTGTGATTTCATCGCTGTACCCGCGTCAGCTTTCGCCGCGGTAACCCGTCGCCACAACGAATTTTTCAGAACTGTCTGCCCGCGACGCAGGTGGTTTCACATTGACCACCTTTTTGAACCGCTGTTTCAGTTCCTGTTGCAGCGCGCTTTCGGCACCGCCGGCCAATACCTTGGCCACAAAGGTTCCGCCCGGCTCAAGCACATCGTAAGCAAAATAAGCCGCCGCCTCGCACAAGGCGATGATCCGCAAGTGGTCGGTTTGTTTATGCCCCGATGACGCAGCGGCCATATCCGACATCACCACATCCGCCATGCCGCCCAACCACTCTTTGACCTTTTGGTCGGCGTCATCTTCCATGAAATCAAGTTGATGCAGCTCAACCCCGGCAATCGGTTCAACCTCTTGCAGGTCCACGCCGATCACCCGGCCTTGGGCTTTGGACGGCTTTTGCCCAAGGGCATTGGTGCGCGCTACGGCCACCTGACACCAGCCACCGGGGGCGCACCCCAAATCCACAACGCGGGCGCCGGGAACAAGAAAGCGATATTTGTCGTCCAGTTCGAGTATCTTATAGGCCGCCCGCCCACGATACCCGTCTTCTTTAGCCCGTTTTACATAAGGGTCATTCAACTGTCGTTGCAGCCATCTGGTCGAGCTCAGCTTGCGCCCGCGCGCCGTTTTGACCTTGACCTTAAGGTCGCGCTGCCCGCGACCTGATGTGTTTTTGCCTGCGCGTCGGCCTTTGCCGTCTGATGCCGTCATTCTGATGGATCCTCTTCCAACACGCCATCTGCACTCATTTGCGCATAAAGCAAACCCTCGCGCAGACCTCTATCCGCAACTGACAGCCGATCCGTTGGCCAACACCGCATCATGGCTTGCAAAATGGCAGCACCCGACATGATCAATGCATGGCGATCAGAACCGATGCGTGGATCGTGGCGCCGCCCGGCCGGGCCCATTGTCAGGTACGACCGGATGACCGCATCTATTTCATCTGAAGACATACGCAAGCCATCAACCTTGGTCCGGTCGTACCTTTTCAGCCCCAGGTGGCTAGCAGCAACCGTAGTCACGGTGCCAGAGGTGCCGACGATCTGGAAATGATCTGCGGGTCCGGAGTTGTGATAGGGCGCAAAATCCAAAAGGTTTTCTTCGAAAAACCAGCTCATCAATGCGAACCGTGCTGCATCGTCCTGGACGTCGTTAAATTGATCTCGCAATGTCGCGACACCCAATGGAACGCTGATCCAATCCACGACGTGGGCCGCGCCCTTTTGCAGCTTGGTCGCTGCAAAATCTCGGCTCAAATGCATGATGGAGTCGCGCCGCTCGGATTTGGGAACTTCGGAGAGGTCAATCCACACAAGCTCTGTTGATCCGCCTCCGATATCCACGACCAGCAGATTGCGTGTCTTCCGGCTGACCAAAGGGGCGCAGGAAATAACCGCCAACCGCGCCTCTTCCTGCGCTTCAATGATCTCCAGCCGCAGTCCGGTTTCCCCATGAATACGGTTGATCAACTCTTTGGCGTTTTGCGCTCGGCGGCATGCTTCGGTGGCGACCAACCGCATCTCTGTGACCTTGTGGCGTTTCAGCTTTTGTTGACAGATCCGCAGCGCTTGAACCGTTCGGCTCATCGAGCCTTTCGACAGCTTGCCCGTCTGTTCAAGACCGCGCCCGAGCTGCACAGATTTCGAAAAACTATCCACGACTTGAAAGCCGCTACCCTTCGGCGCGGCGATGAGCATTCGGCATGAGTTGGTACCAAGGTCCAAGGCCGCGTACAGCGGCGGTCCATCGGCACCGGGCGCGGAGGCCTCGGCCGGTTTTCGTTCGAGCGCGTCCGCACCATAGGGACGCTTGGGCGCCATAACGGTGCGCCTTTCATATCGGGTTACTCTAACGATAGGCACAGCAATGCCACCGTGCAAGCCCTACCTGCTTGCGTCCCGTCGCAACCGTTGTCGGATTTGTCGAAAACAAGCCTTGGGATTTCGACCTCCTCGCTTAATCAAGAGCGACCAAACGCAGAGGAATCAGATGCCTGACGTAACAATCGTATATTGGCGCGACATCCCGGCCCAAGTTATCGTGGGCAAAGGGCGTCGTGGGGCGAAACGCCAGCTGCCGGAACGTTTTGAACAAGCGATCGACGCAGCCGCCATGCGCATTGGCGCTCGGGACACGGATTCCTATCTTGCAGAGTGGCGCAAAGCGCCGCCCTACGAAGTCGACGGGGATCCCGAAGAGATCGCTGACGCAGAAGCATCCCGGTTGGATGCAGAATTTGACGCTGATCGGCTGAAAGCGCTGATCAAGAACGAAGGGCGCACGTAAGCGCATCCAAAAGCGAGGCTTGTGCAATGGCACTTTTGAATTTCAAGAAAACCGAAGCTCCCGAAGCAGGCGTGCTCAATGCCGAGGTTGAGGGTTTTCTGAACGGTTATTCCATCGAGGTGATGCCGCGCACCGCTGAGAAAGTACCGGATTTCCGCGCCATTTTGCCTGCGGGGACACGCGTTTACATCGCGCATATCGAAGGCACCCCAATCGAAGACATGGTGGCCACAGCCAAACGCCTCAACGATGAAGGTTTCCCGGTGATGCCGCATTTCCCGGCGCGCATCATCAAAGACAAAGCGACATTGGGCGATTGGATCTCGCGCTACCAAGGTGAAGCGGACGTTAAGCAAGCCTTGTTGTTGGCCGGCGGCGTCGACAAACCCTATGGCGATTTCCACTGCTCCATGCAGCTTTTGGAAACCGAAGCATTCGACAAAGCAGGGTTCACCAACCTTCACGTTGCGGGCCACCCCGAGGGTAACAAAGACATCGATCCCAACGGCGGCACAGCCAACGTTGACGAGGCGCTGCGCTGGAAACAGGATTTCTCGACGCGCACAGATGCCTCGATGGCGATCGCGACCCAGTTCGCATTTGAAGCCGGCCCCATTATTGAATGGGCCGACAGCCTGAAGGCTGCAGGCATCGACCTGCCGATCCATATCGGCATTGCGGGTCCGGCCAAGTTGCAAACATTGATCAAATTCTCGATTGCCTGCGGTGTTGGCGCCTCTTTGCGTGTTTTACAGCGTCGCGCGAAAGACGTCACCAAATTGCTCTTGCCATTTGAGCCTACGGACGTGATCAGCGAGTTGGCCGCACACAAGGCCGCGAACCCAGACTTTAACATCACCCATGTGCATTTCTTCCCGCTGGGCGGGATCAAGACCAACGCACATTGGGCCATCGGAAACGGCGGCTCTGCTGCCACCCCCGCAGCAGCGGCGTAAAGGAACAGACATGACGCGCACGATCGTAGAATCGAAATCAAAAACGGCCATCATTGGCTTTGACCAGCCGTTTTGCGTGATTGGCGAGCGGATCAATCCGACGGGCCGCAAAAAGCTGGCTGCGGAACTGGAAGCTGGTGACTTTTCGACCGTTGAAAAAGACGCGGTTGCACAGGTCGCCGCCGGTGCAACGGTTTTGGATATCAACGCCGGAGTTGTTTACAACTCCAACCCAAACCCGAACGAGACAGAACCACCGCTGATGCGCAAAGTTGTGGAGCTGGTTCAGGGGTTGGTGGATGTGCCTTTGTGCATCGACAGCTCAGTGCCTGGCGCGCTCGAAGCGGGGCTTGAGATTTGCGAAGGCCGCCCGCTTTTGAATTCGGTCACGGGGGAAGAAGAGCGTCTGGAACAGATCCTGCCGCTGGTCAAAAAGTACAACGTGCCTGTTGTGGCGATCTCAAACGATGACACAGGCATTTCCGAAGATCCGGACGTTCGCTTTGCCGTGGCCAAAAAGATCGTTGAGCGTGCGGCTGACTTCGGCATCCCGGCGCATGACATCGTGGTTGACCCGCTGGTGATGCCCATCGGCGCGATGGGCACAGCCGGTCAGCAGGTGTTTACTCTGGTGCGCCGTCTGCGCGAAGAGCTTGGCGTAAACACGACATGCGGTGCATCCAACATCTCGTTCGGCCTGCCCAACCGCCACGGCATCAACAACGCGTTCCTGCCGATGGCGATGGGCGCAGGCATGACATCTGCGATCATGAACCCTGTTGCGCTGCCTACCGGCCCAAAGAAAATCGCCGAAAAGCGTGCCGAGGTTGAGGCCGCTGGTGTTGTTCTGCCCGAAGGCATGGATGACGAGGCTTTCGTCAAGCTCTTTGGCATGGGGTCCACATTGTCCCGTCCGGGCAAAGAAATGGAAGCCATCCGTGCCGCCAACTTCCTGACCAACAACGACCCGCATGGCGGTGAGTGGATCAAGTTCAACAAAGCCCCTGAGGCAGAAGGCGAAGGTCGTGGACGCGGTGGGCGTGGCGGTGCACGCCGTCGCAGAGCCTAACACCCTTGCTGACGATATAAAAAGCCCGCGCAAACCTTTGTTTGCGCGGGCTTTTTTGTGGGTGAGTTAAGTTATTCCTGCAAAGGGATCATCAATCACGCCGACCAGGGGCATCAAGAAATCACCGGTGTCTGGGTCAAGCGCTTCGTTGTAATGCTGATCAATGGCCGTGACCGCATCGACGATGCTTTGAGATGATCCATCAAAGATCGCCATGGTGCTAGTGGCCTCTGAGACATCCGACATGCCTCGGATCACCGCGAAATATGCGCCGATATCAGCCTTGTTGGCGAGGTATTGTTGATCCAACAAACCTTGAGGCGTGACGTTTTCGGGGAATTTGGCCCCTTGAATGATCTCGCGGATAAATACGCCGGGTGTGATCTCTGGTGCGTTCAACAGCACATCGGTCCAGAAGTTGAACCCGTCCGCATCCGGGCCGCGGCCCAGCACATTGTTGTAAACGGCGGTGACAAACGCATCCGAATTGATCAATTCACCCGAGGCACTCACGCTACCGGAATAGACAGAACGGGTTTCCGCCTGATCGAAAAACTGTTCGGCGATTTCGTTGAAGGAAAAGCCGTTGGCCAAGGCTGTTCCCCAAAAATAAAGACCCACAGCATCCGGTGCGCGGTTGAAGTACGCGATGTAAAGCTCTGTTAATTCGAGGAATTGATCCTCAGTCAGCGTGGTTGGCCCCGCGAATTGGGTCAAATCCATCGGCTGCCCGCCGAACACGGGAATTTCGCTGCCGAAATCAAGGAACTCCACGTCGATCAGCGTATCGGCACCCTGCCCGTCTCCACGCCGGTCCGCGACCAATGTGTTATCGGCAGACAGCGTCAACGTGTATTTGGATTGCTCACCTTCCAGAATTACCGTGTCGAGGCCAAGCCCGCCATCCACCGTGTCATTGCCTTCGCCTGGATTGATCGTGTCATTGCCCCGGCGGCTGGCGATCGCGTCGTTCCCTGTGCCTCCAACCAGCACATCATCCAATGGCGTCCCGCTTAACAACAGCCCAGCTTCGGAATTGACGATAAACGAAAACGCGGGCGTGGCGTTGTCTGTCTCTAACAGCTCATTCTCGGTGTTCAGTGCATCAAGCACCGCACCGACGTAATAAGTTTGATTGGGCACCAGATCGAGCGGCAGAAAACCCTGCACAAGCTGCGACGTCAGCGAACCGGGTTCAATCCGAGGCAGCGTGATCGACGCCAACAATGTGTCGCTGCTGTCGACAACGTCATCCTCTGACAGATACAGATGGGTGCGCGTTGCCTCCGTCGCGATATTGCCCGTGTTGGCCACATCATAAGACACCCGCACCAGCTGGCCCGGGTCAATTTCGTCGTCGATCAGAGCGGAGCCAAACAGCTCCAGATCGGGTTGTGCGGGAAGCGTGACGGCGTTGCTGGTAAAGGTTTCCAGTGTTCCGCCGTTGTCTGTGTAGGTAATTGTGACCGTAACGGGGTTGCCGACGTCAGACAGCTGCAATCGGTATGTACTTGCTGTGCCTGTGGGTTCGTCGATGTCTTTGTCACCGCTGCGCCATTGATACGCAATTGTGTCGAAGTCAATTCCGTCGGGTTCAACGATGCCCGAAAGATCCACGCTCAACACCTGATTGGTGCGCTCCAGCCCGGTCAACTCAATCGTGCCTGTGGCAGGCGTATTCACGAAGAGCCCGGTACTTGTGACACTTTCACTCGTGCCTTGACGGTCGGTGTAGCTGTATTCGACCGACAGAATACGGCCTAGATCTGCAGTTGTAATTTGGTAGTCCGGCCCAACGGCACCCGCGATGATCTCTTGACCGCCGGTAATGGCGTCGGTTCGTGTCCACGTGTAGCTGATGGTCGTGAGGTTGATTTCATCTTCATCCGTGATGGCCGCGACATCTGCGGTCAGCGTTTCGCCCAAAAGGCGGTCACCTGAGATGATGATGTCACCTTCGGGGTCATCGTTCACGTTCACAACTGGCGGTGTGCCATCGCTGATCAGGTTTTCGACCGTGCCGTTGCCGTCGGTAAAGCTGTAGCGCACGGTGATGACCGCCCCCACGTCTTCCTGCACCAGGACATAACTGTTGGTATTCGCGCCTGGGATGTCAGCGCCATCCCGGCGCCATTGCAACGTGGCATTGTTCGGATCGAACCCATCCGGGTCAGCCACATTGCTGATGCTTGCCAGCAGTGTTTCCCCTTCCAGCGCCACCCCGTTGACCGAGATCGTACCACTTGCGCCGGCATTGCCCGTCACCGCCGCCGTTGCCGCACTTGTCACAGTGCCTGTGCCGCCAAAATCGTCTGTGTAACTGAACGTGACCGTGATGGTTTCGCCCAGATCATCATCGGTCAACGTGTAATCCTGTGCCGTTGCACCCGGAATAGCTACGCCACTGCGCGCCCACTGAAAGCTGGTGTTTTGCGTTGATATTCCGTCCTGATCACTCACCCCACTTATGTCTGCGGTCAATGTCACACCATTGGACGCATTGCCGGAAATCACCGGCTGGCCCACCGTTGGGTCATCCACATTTGCCACGGCTGTGGTGAGCTCTGATGTCACCTGCTCTGCCGTGCCGAGCGCGTCGGTATAGCGATAAGTCACGCCTATTTGCAGGCCAACATGCTCTTGCAGCAACTGCAGACTGCTGCCAGTCGCCCCGGCAATGTCCACACCGCCAGCCGTCCACTGCAATGTGGCTTGGTTTGGATCAAATCCATCCGCGTCTTCGATCCCTGCGGTCGACACCAGCAAGGTTTGCCCTTCCGCAGAGACGCCGGAGATAACGGGTTGCCCTGTTGGCGTCGCGTTGCCGATCACAGCGGTGGTCGCAGCGCTTGTTGCGCTGTCTTGCGCGCCAAAAAGATCCGTGTAGCTGGCCGTTACGGTGATGGCCGCACCGACATCCGCAATCGTTAACTGATAGTCGGATTGCGTGGCCCCCGGGATCGCAACACCATCGCGCAGCCACTGATAGGTAAAGGATTGCGGATCAATGCCATCCGCGTCGCTGATCCCGTTGATGTCGGCTTGCAAGGTTTGCCCAACCCGTAACGTGCCACTGATCGACGGTTGCCCTTGCGCCGGGTCATCTACGTTGGCGATGGACACCGTATTGCTGGTCAGGCTTTCGCCGGTCCCCTGATCGTCCGTATAACTGAAGATCACCCGCACATCTGCGCCAACATCGGCCTGCGTCAGTTCATAGCTGGCCTCGTCAGCACCGACGATATCGGCTCCGTTGCGCTGCCACTGGAACGCCAATGTCTGGGCGTTGATCCCATCCGCATCGGCCACGGATGATGTATCGGCCGTCAGTGTTTGCCCTTGGCTTGGCGTTCCGTTGAGCGCCACAGCCCCCGTAGGAGCGTTGTTGGTGATATTCAAAAGGGCATCCGCAGCGCTAAATTGTGGTAATTCAATACC